>JBALTK010000222.1:0-5914 GCA_036964385.1 Sulfitobacter sp.
CTGTGCGGCCAGTTTGATCGCCGCTGAAATACCAGTCGCATCTGCCCCGCCATGGGATTTCACGACAGTGCCGTTCAGACCCAGAAACACCCCACCATTTACGCGGCGGGGATCAATTTTGAGGCGCAGACGCATCAGGGAAGTATAGGCTAACAGAGATGCCACCCGCGACAAGATTGAGTATTTGAATGCTTCGCGCAGACGTTGGCCAATCAGGCTCGCTGTACCTTCGCCAGTCTTGATCGCGATATTTCCGGTAAAGCCGTCGGTCACGATAACATCTGCCTTGTCGCCAGAAATATCACCACCTTCGACGAAACCTACGAATTCGAAGGCCGCCTCTTTGGCTTGATCGCGAATCAGGTCGTGCGCCTCTTTCAGCTCGGTCCGGCCCTTGTGCTCTTCGGTGCCGACATTCAGAAGGCCGATACGCGGCGTCGTCACGTTTAAGCCATTGCGCGCATAGGACATTCCCATCAGCGCAAAGCGGAGCAGATCATCGGCGTCAGCCTTGATGTCTGCACCAACGTCCAGCATCACGTTGAAGCCCTGCTTGTTCGAAGAGGGGTAGAGAACGGCAATGGCGGGACGGTTCACGCCGGGTAATTTGCGCAAGCGGATCATCGACAGCGCCATCAGCGCGCCTGTGTTGCCGCATGATACCGCAACGGCTGCTTCGCCAGTGCGGACAGCCTCGATCGCGGACCACATGGAGGTGTCTTTACCTGTGCGCACGACATGGCTGGGCTTGTCCTCCATCGTGACCACGCCCACTGCATTACGAATGGTGGTGCGGCTACTTAGGGCGGGATGTTTGTCCACCAAAGCACGTAGTTCAGCCTCGGGGCCGTGCAAGACAAACGCAATGTCGGGGTTGGCTTTGGCCGAAATAAGACAACCGGCAACAACTGCTGCCGGTCCTTGATCGCCCCCCATCGCATCGACCGAGATGAGGGTGCGGGCGCTCGCTGTTGCGTGATCGGTCAGTGCCGTCATCTGGTGCGAATGCCTTTAGTTGTTAATGCTCGGACGAAGCTTACGCCGCGTCTTCGTCGAGATCAATCTCGTCGTTCTGCGCAATAACTTCTTTGTCAGCATAGTGACCACAAGCGGAGCAAACGTGGTGTGGGCGCTTGAGCTCACCGCAGTTTGTGCACTCGTTCGGGTTCGCTGCAGTCAGCGAATCGTGTGAGCGGCGGTTGTTGCGGCGTGATTTGGAGACTTTATTCTGCTGGACAGCCATATCAGGTGCCTTTGTATTCGGGGCCATAGTGCGCAGATCGGCTGCGTCGGGCCGTGTTTCATATCAACTCCCATACGGGCGTGTCGTGCGTTTAGGCAAGTGCCGCTCGCTTGTCCAACGCTAATTCACGGGAGAGCCGCAAAATACTGCGAAAACTGGACGGCGCAAGCGGGTTTTAGCGCTTTAGCTGTCCTTGTCGCGCTCAAGCTGGTCCTTGAATGCGGCCAGACCAGCAAACGGGCGCGCCTGTTCATCTGTCATTGGTGCCTTGCCCGGCTCGGTCACGCGGATGGTTGTAGTCTCGGCCTCATCCTTGCGCGGGTATTCGGGCAGGGCGAGGGCGAGTTCTTCTTCCATAACGACGGCGGGGTCGATCCAGATACCCAATGGCTCGACGCTATCATCTTCCGGCATCTCGGCTTCTGGCGAATCTACATCAGTATAGTCGCGGATAAATGTCCGTACGACATCTTTATCAATCCGAGTCATCACAGGCTCAAGCGTGACAACACAAGGCTGCACCACTGTTGCACCCAAGCGGGCAGTAAGTTGCCAATCACGGTCTCCGAGGGGCTTGAGATCGCCTTCAAAGGACAATTTACGCAGGCCAGTGAGGCCCATCGAGTCGGCAAGTGCAGCAAGCGCTGCTGCATTGGGGCGTAACGAGATAGGGTTTGGACCAGTCTGTGACAGGTTCGCCACGCGCAGAGAGGTGGCTGTAGGAGGTGTGGGCGACATATCTATGTGCTTTCAATTCTTGAACCATGGGGCGCATTTGGTATATGCGGGATAAAAGCCATACAGGCTGAGGGCAAGGGGCAGTACCATGGGTATCTACATTAACACGAGCGTTTTACGGCGCGTGCTACTCGCCACGGCGCTTGCCGGACTTGTTTCCGCCTGTACGCCCCAGTTTGCAAATCATGGCTACATACCGCCAGAGGACGAACTTGAACAGATTGTCGTCGGTGTTGATACCCGCGCCTCCGTCGAGGAAACAATCGGAACTCCATCTACGGCTGGTGTGGTGAATGACAGCGGCTTTTACTATGTACGGAGCCGTAAACGGACATTTGGCGCACTTGCACCAAAAGAGATCGAGCGCCGCGTGCTTGCCATCAGCTTTGACAGTGCAGGTGTTGTCAGCAACATCGAAACCTTCGGGTTGGAGCGCGGGCAGGTTGTACCTCTTACGCGCCGTGTGACGACCCCTGGTGTACGTGATAACGGATTTATCCGTCAGCTGTTGGGTAACATCGGTCGCTTTAACCCTGCTGGTCTTGCAGGCTAATCCGATCCGATTTGTGGTGCTGTTGTGCCTAATAAGACGCGCATGAAACCCTTGACCAAAGGCAGATACACTGTGGCCTGTGCCGTGGGTGATGCGGACATGGCGGCTGTATATGCGCTGCGGAGCTTGTGTTTTGGCGATGCGGGTGGTGCTGCGGATCGGTTTGATACGACAGCGACTCAAGTGCTCATCCGTGCTGAAGAGGGGGCAATAGTTGCCTCCTTTCGCATGTCGGTCTTTCGAGGGACGGAGCTGAGCCAGAGCTATGCCGCCGCGTCCTATGACATTTGTGCGCTTGAGAGCTTTGATGGCCCTATGCTTGAGTTGGGGCGGTTCTGCATCCACCCCGATCACAATGACCCCGACATCCTCCGCATCGCTTGGGCAGCATTAACAGGTTTTGTTGACGAGACTGGGGTGAAGTTGCTTTTTGGCTGCTCGTCATTTTCAGGTACGGAGCCTCAGATGTACCTTGATGCCTTTGCGGTTCTTAAGGCGCGGTATCTGGCGCCGGACAGGTTCATGCCCGCAGTAAAAGCGGAGGAGGTATTCCGTTTTGGCGCGCTGGTGGGACCTAAACCTGATCTGGCAAAAGGGAACGCAGTCATGCCGCCGCTTTTGCGGACCTATCTGATGATGGGTGGCTGGGTGAGTGATCATGCGGTGGTGGACCGCGCTATGAACACGCTGCATGTGTTCACGGCGCTGGAAATTGGCACAATTCCCGCTGTACGGAAAAAGCTGTTGCGTGCACTTGTCTGATTGACGTTTGCGCGGGGCCGCAGTAGGCGACACCCATGGCACGCGCACCCCTTCTCCAGCTCTCCGATATCGCCCTCACTTTTGGCGGCGATCCTGTATTTGAAAACCTTGGTCTGGTCATCCAGCAAGGTGACCGATTGGCATTGGTGGGGCGTAACGGCTCTGGCAAATCGACGCTGATGAAGGTCATGGCCGGATTGGTCGAGGCCGATAAGGGCGACATCACCGCAGGCCCCGGCGTCACCGTCGGGTATATGGAGCAGGATCCTGATTTGTCGGGGTTCGAGACTTTGGGCGATTTCGCGTCTCACGGTCTCGATCCGGGTGAGTTGTATAAAGTCGAGCGTGCGGGCGAAGGTCTGAAGTTCGATCCTGAGCGTCCTGTCGCAACTGCTTCTGGTGGGGAGCGTCGCCGCGCGGCACTGGCCCGTCTTATGGCGCTTGAGCCTGAATTGATGCTGCTGGACGAGCCGACGAACCATTTGGACATCGAAGCGATTGCGTGGCTTGAGAACGAACTCAAATCGACGCGCGCCGCGTATCTCATCATTTCCCACGACCGCGCATTCTTGAATGCGCTGACCCGTGCCACCCTTTGGATCGATCGCGGTGCTGTGCGCCGACAAGAGATTGGTTTTCAAGGGTTTGAAGCATGGCGTGACCAAATCTGGGAAGAAGAGGACATGCAGCGCCACAAGCTTAATCGCAAGATCAAGTCGGAGGCGCGGTGGGCTGTTGAGGGTATCTCGGCGCGGCGCAAGCGCAACCAAGGGCGAGTGCGCGCATTGCAAGAATTGCGGGCCGAACGCAGTAGCCAGATTACACGGCAAGGCACGGCTGCTATGGCGCTGGAGGCGGGACCCAAATCTGGCCGTAAGGTCATGGAAGCTATTAATATCACGAAGGTTTTCGGCGATAAGGTCATCTTGCATGACTTCTCGCTCACCGTGAACCGTGGCGACCGGATTGCGCTTGTTGGGCCGAACGGTGTGGGTAAAACAACACTGCTCAATATGCTCATCGGTAAGGAACAACCTGACAGCGGTGAGGTCAAGATCGGGACCAATCTGGCGCTGGCGCTGTTCGATCAGGCGCGTGCGCAGTTAGACGGGGATATGACCCTGTGGGATAGCCTTACGGGCGATCCTGACATGCGGGTGAGCGGCAAGGCTGACCAGATTTTGGTGCGCGGCAATCCCAAGCATGTTGTTGGTTATCTTAAAGAATTCCTGTTCGACGAAGCGCAGGCGCGTGCGCCTGTACGCTCCTTGTCGGGTGGTGAGAAGGCGCGGTTGTTGCTGGCCAAATTGATGGCGCGGGAGAGCAATCTTCTGGTGCTGGATGAACCTACCAACGATCTCGACGTTGAAACCCTTGATTTGATGCAAGAATTGCTGGGCAGCTACGACGGTACCGTCATTCTGGTAAGCCACGATCGGGACTTCCTTGACCGTGTCGCCGCGACGACCATTGCGATGGAAGGTGACGGCAAAGCGACTGTTTATGCAGGCGGTTGGACCGATTATCTGGCGCAACGCGGCATGGAAGACTTTGCGGATAGTGTTGTGAAGTCAAAGACTTCTGGCGCGAAGCAGACCAAAGAGGCGAAGGTTCAGGCAGGGCTTAGCTTTACCGAGAAGCACCGCCTTGAGGCATTGCCCGCCGAGATCGAACGCATTGGCGCAGAGATTGCCAAGCTGGAAGAGTTGCTCGGCGATCCGGCGCTCTTTACCGAGCAGCCTGCGAAGTTCCAGAAGGCCAGCGATGCGCTTGTTCAGCGGCACGAAAAACTCAGCGACGCCGAAGAAGAATGGCTGATGTTGGAAGAGAAAGCTAACAGCTAAAAATTAGGGGGTGCCATGCGTGCACCCCTTGTACACCTGCTGTACGCCACCCTGACACCTTTTCATTATTGAGCCGCGCGCCGTGCGAGTGGCGTCCAACGCAGCCATGTGCCGCCTGTTGGCAAAAGTTTTGCACCTGCGCGGCGTTTAAAGCGGTCGATTTCTAGCGTGGTCTCTGGTCCAAGCTCCAAGGATGTGATCCCGCGCGTGGCGAGGGTGTTCATCGCTTCCCACACGATGAGGTTATGGGCGTGCAATGCGCGGCCCTGATCCGTGGTATGGCCGATGTGATAGGTCGCACGGCTGCCGTGGCTGAGCATAAGCATGTGGGCGACGGGATGGCCGCGTAACAAGGCAGTGAACAGGTGCGTTTGATCGGGTGCTGCGCTGGCGAAAGCGGCAGTCAGGGCGGTGGGCCAGTTTCGGTAACGGCGGGTGAGGGATTGTTTGGCATCTAAAGCCAGCAGCGGATGATCTGGGGCGAAGGGGCGGTGGAGGATGCGCAGCGCGCTTTGCTCGGCCTGTCCAAGTTGGTGCCGCCAGTTTTGGTGGAGTTGGGCGCGGCGTGTTTCACGGGGGGCTGTTAGATCCACAGTTAAGAGCGCGCGCGGTGCCGCAATATTTGCAGCGCGGGGCATTGGGCACGGATACTCAGGTGACAGGATCAGGGGGCGACGCTGGAGGTTGAGCCGCGCCAGTTGCGCGACAAGGTCAGGTGGCGGTGCTGCACGGGGGAGCATGAGGACGGGAATGCCCGCGATGCGTCGATTCAGG
>JBALTK010000223.1:0-5911 GCA_036964385.1 Sulfitobacter sp.
GCACGAAGAAAAACCTCAAAGCCGCTCATGCTTACCGGCGGTTTCAAAACACGCGCGCAAGCCGAAGACGCCGTGAGAAGCGGTGTGATTGATGTCGTGGGCCTTGCCCGCGCGCTTGTTCTTGAGCCGGGCCTTCCTAATCTGTGGATGGCAGACCAGACGCCTGAACCAGTGTTTCCAAGGTTTTCCGATGCTCCAGAAGGCGGGATAACAGCTTGGTACACGATGCGGTTAACAGATATTGCTGCTGACAAAGAAACGGATGACATTGGCGATCTGACGCAAGCCATACATAAGTACGAGGTCCGCGACGCAGAAAGAACAGAAATCTGGGCGCGTCATTTCGAAACTTAAGGCTATAGGCGATTGAATGCTGGGCGACATATGTGTCGCCTTGTCCGCAAAGCCGACCAACACGACATGTGGACACGCCATAAAAACAAGAAAAGACGCCGGACTTCGTTGCAGCGGTTATCAGCCTTTGCGATGAATGCTGGTTGTCATTATGAGACAACCAGCTCCAAGCTGCCTACTTATAGGCTGTTGCGAACCTTGCTTGGTTTCACTGCAACTGTATCAGTCGCTGAAACCGCTTGGTTGTCAAAACGGGCTTTGCGCAAGCGTGCAGTCTTTGCGTGACGCGCCTCTGCGTCATCGTCATTCATTACGCGCACGATGCGCGAAGTCTTTTCCAGCGGTGTTTCTTTACGCGCGCCCGAGGCTGTAACTTCAGCCATCTTTGCTAAATCGGTCATTAAATAATCTCCTGTAGTTCCGTGGGATTGCAGTTGGATGTCAGCATTTAAGCGGGCTCGGCCACCTCCGGTACGACCAAAACTGGGCATAATACAGATCGAGTAACCTTGTGAGGAGTTGACGTATCCAACAAACCTTCAAGCCATGATTGGCTCGGAGAGCCAACTACAATGACATCCGCATCGCATTCATTTGCATAATCGAAAACCACTTTTTCGATTTGCCCCCTGCGCACTTCAATCTCAGTCTCCACGCGGGACGCCATTTCATCTCTCAATGCTTCAATTTGCTCATTGCGGCTTTCAAGCGTTTGCCCGTCATCAGTAACAACAAATGGAACGGCGGTGACCATCGGTCCTGCAGCTGCTAATCTGGCTCTGTGGCATTCAGGTGGGATAATGCTCAGCAAGTACACTTTGCCGCCCGCGACCTCAGCCAAATTATAGGCCTTATCTGCGATGGTACGGTTCATCTCTTGATCCACAGTTGTTAGCACCATGATCCGCTTGAAACTGGCATCGTGCAGGGTTGGGGTATCAGCTCCGTCAGCTTCTTCTTTGATACGATCAAGTTGAATCAATGCCGACTGCAGGTCCTTGGCGTCATAAACTGGGTTGCCTCCTGGCATCCCCTCGGCCGTCGCGTCCACCATCAGTTCCGCTTCCAGCACCATTGATCTCAGGACTTCCACTTTGTCATCATGACATAACTTGTCGTCGTTCAGAACTTGAGTAGGTGTTTCGAAATAGGGTGAGGGGTTCGATATTCTCATTTTAGAATAAATCGACATGGATCTCCTTTTAAACCGCGACTGCATAGCAATCGGGCCGTTGATGTGAATGATGTGGCTTTACGACCGCCGATCGCGGCTTGGCCGTTTTGAAACCTGCGGGCGGCGTGGCTTTTTCGCTCCAGCGCTCGCGTCTGACCCTGCTCTCATGAGGGCTGTTTGGCTCCGACAGGTTACGCCTACAAAAAAAAGTGGGAAAATTCAAGGGCACCAAAGAGCATTACTATCGGCCTCGAAATACTGGTGGACTTACAATTTCAGTTACCAAAAGCACATCTCTTCCAAAAAACGGTTGCCCTGCGCCTCAAAACAGCCCCCTCTTTTTGTTCATAAAACTAGCGTTTTACTCATTAAAGAATCTGCGAGTTCCTCCGCAATCGAAACACAACTGTTTACTGCAAAGCCATCTGGAAAGAGCCCAGCGGATGTCAGGCTCCTGCCCGTTCCAAAAGCTGTCGCTTCCGTCCCTTAAGGTCCGGTATGAGTCAATTTTGACTAACGCTGCATCTAACTTGTGTGACTGCTAACGTGAGATCGACACGGCCTCACGGACTCCATTCATCGACCACTCCCGAAAAACGGTTTTCCCAGCCGCTCCGCCACGCCCTGCGCCCAGCGGTGCGATGCCTCACCGAAACAGTCGTGAAGAGAGTCGGCGGCCACAACGCTGCCCAGTGCCAAGCGGCCTAACAGGCAAAGCCCCGGTGACGTCTCTCCGTCCCTACCGATAAGCTGCCCATCCTCCGTGGTGTGCGCGGCAAGGCCATCTGTGATCGGGCAAATTCGCCCCTCGTCCATTAGCCCAACCAGCAGCGGCGGGCGCAAGATCGACAGATCAGGCGAAGCCATGACAGTGTCGATCATAACGCCCGCTTCAATTGACCCTGCACCGGATTTCACCGTCCAACCGCCACCCGTCAGCGCGAAATCGGGGTCGACGGCGTATTCCAGATCGACAATGCCCGCATCAATCAACGCGGCCAGCTCTCGGCTTGAAGATATTGCCGGGCCGTAGGAATACCGCTTTAGCCCCTCATCAAACGCAATAATCTTTTCCGCTGTGTCGGGCGGGGTGTCGGCAGGGTTATACCCGCCGCGAAGCGCGTCCTGCCATTTTCGCCAAACTTGCCCGACCACGTAGCCGATAGATGGCAAACACGTCCCTTCCGCAATTGCGATCCCTCCCCGCAGCGTTTCTAACGGACCGTCCGTCTCTTGCGATCCGGGCGAGGACCATTCGGTTTCAAGCCAGTCCGAAACGTCGGATGCATCTGCGCTGCTTTCCACCTCCCTCAGAATACGGATAACGACTGGCAAAATCGCTTCGGTGACAAGTTCTTGCGCCTTCTTTGGCGTAGCGGTCGAGGCATTTGCGATGTTTGCGGCGAATGTATCTGTTTCTTCACGCGTCGGCGCAAAACGCCCGTCCAAACTCTCGGTTTCGGGCTTTGGGAAGGGCGGTCTGCCATCCAAAGAGAATGGCAATATAACCGCGGGTTCATTGCCCGAAGGAATGTAACGTCCTTGGTCAAATTTACCGCCCTGAAGGGTTGTCAGAACACGCAGAACATCAAAAGCCGAAAGAGCCAGACCACGGATCGCAACCGTGTATCCTGACCAATTGGCGGCCTCGGACTGAAGTCGTTTTGCTGGATACGCTTGGGCCAATGTGCCCGCCGAGGCGTCAGCATGCTGCTGCCACTCCGCAAGCTGATCGTCCGGCTGAACCTCTGGCTGACCAAGCGACAACAACACTTCAGTGTATGGCCCTTGCCAAGTGTCTTCCGCGCGCAGCATCCAGCCGCCTTCCCCCTGTTTCAAATGGGTGACGTTGACAGGGAGATGTGTGATCTCCAGCCGCCTCGCCGCCTTCAAGTCACTATACCGCGCTTCTAGGTATCGGCCCAGATCTGCGCGCGTTGGAAAGGTGTTCGGGCCCGGCGCGTTCTTCAGCCACTCGGCGAAACTTCCACACCCACTGAAACTCGGCGGACGAATTTCGATATCCCGCATCGGGATGTTCAGTCGACAGACCGAAAGTTCCTCGGGGTCAAAATTCGGCCCTGCACCGCAAGCTGGAAGAGGATCAAAACCATCCACCTTTAAAGGGGCTGCACTCTTCCCAATTTGTAGTGCAAGCGCCTCTAAAGCACCCAAGGCACGTGGCCCCATCCCGACGACCGCTATCCGGGGTTCTAAAACTTCTTTGCCCATGTCCGCCCTGCCCTTTTCGCTGCCTCTTGCAGTATGGCGAGCAACGCGGTTGGCTACAATGACCTCCGCTAAGAACAGCACCTGTTAGTGCAGTGGCCGCTTTGTCCGCAAATCAACAATCCAGACGATACGCTGCGAAGGTCTGCTAAACCAAATTCTGGCCTACTGAGTTCTCCGTATGGTCCAAGAATTAGGATTAGAGCAGCAAGCGACGGTCTTTTGAAACACATGATACAACAAAAGAACAATGAGGTTGTCGTACCGAAAGGCGCACTCGAGACAGCCGCATGAAAAAGCAATTTAAAGTGGCAGCGGCAAGCCTATAGCCCGATCACGGCTACTCTGATTTCTGCATTGAAAAACGCGCTGCAATCGCAGAAGTATCAAGAACCTCGATCTACTGCGGGATGGAATCCAAAGGCGAATTACTACTGGATCTATACGTCGAAGACATAGTTGACCCAAGGCCGATGACCTCCGGGGAGGATGTCTTTGACTCACTCGAATATTATCTACAGCTCTCCGTTGTCGGACTTGCTTCAGACAGTCGGTACAATGCGCTACAACCAATCGTAGCTGAGGCACAAACAGATCTAGAACTAGATGTACTGTTGCGAGAACGGCTCATATTGCCGTGAAGGTTGGTTACTCGGCGCATAATTGAGAACGGGATTGATGTCGGGTAAATATTTGCCGGAGTTGATATCGAATTGGCAATAGATTTCTTGTTTGAGCCGCAATGTTATCGACCGTTGCTTGCCCTCAAGACGTTTGACAGCGCCTTTGTGACCCAGTTTGTGGGTGGAATGCGTCGGTTCCGTCCACGGTTTGAGTTTCAACCACTTACGATACGGTACGTTTCGTTTACGCTTTCTGTATCCATACGAGAAATGCCATGACCGAAAAACTGAACGCTGAATTGTTGACGCCACACGTAGAATGCTAAGTGCAGGCCAGACGTCACCTTCACGAATATCCGGAGTTAGGGTTTGAGGAGCATCTTGCCGCAGAGTTTGTGGCCCGAGAGCTCGTTGAAGTGGGTCTGTCGCCCCATATAGGTATAGGCGAACAGCATCTCAGGCCTACCGACCAGTCATCTAACGCGAAAACGAGATGGGCAACGAAAAATGGTGCACACCTGATTTGACGCCTTTTGGCGCGGCCTTGAACCTTGCCCGCTTGACGGCTGCCACTGCGGCTCGGTCTAATGCGCCATTGCCTGATGATCGCTTAATCCTGACCGACGCCAAGCTGCCGTTACTGGAGACAGCCACAGCAAGCATGACCCTGCCGCGCGCGCGCGTGTTGGCTGGATATTTTTTACGCCGCTCGATTGCACTGCGGATACTGCCGCCCCAGCGCGACATCGCCGCTGGACTCGAGGCCTGACGTTTGGCTGGCGCCTTGGCTTCTTTCTTCTTGCCCGCCGCCTTGCCTTTGCCAGCACCTGCCGCAACTTGGCGCTTGGTGCTGATCGACTGCTTCTTAGCTGCCGGTTTCGCGACCTTCCGTGGCGGTGCTGGGGGGCGCAGGTTCGGGCGTGCGGATTGCACGGCTGCAAAATTCGGGCGCGGCGGATCGGCAGTATCTATCGTTGGTAAATCCGAAGTCTCAGGCAATGGATCGGAGAAATCTGGTGTCGCCAGACGCGGCACCTGCATTTCAGGTTGGCTGGGTCGCAGCGTTGGAACAGGCGGGATTGTAGCAACCGCTTGCTCGGGCATAGCAACCTGCTGGACAGCTTCAACAGGACGGTCCCACTCCTGCACCATCGCAGACAAGCTTTCGCTACTTGCCGTCAGCGTCAACACCTCTGCCCCCTCGTTGCCCATCGCCTCTGCAGCCCCCGTTTGGTCCCCCTGAAACAGGGCAAAGTGTGAGGCCGTTGCAACGGCAAGGAACATACTGAATTCCAGAACCTGTTTCATGGGGTACGCACCGCCAGCACAAATTCCGTAAGCCCTATCGCGGACAGCTCGCGCAGCGTCTTAGCGAGTATTGGCGCCGGCAGTTCCGCATCTGCACGGATCGTCAAGGGCTGTGCGGGATCAACAGCGCGCAAAACGCCCCACGCGGCCTCCCCCATATGGCCCCGCACGCTAATCTGCCCCTCTAGCGACAAATAGAGCGTTACGTCCTCTTTAAGGGCAC
>JBALTK010000224.1:0-5909 GCA_036964385.1 Sulfitobacter sp.
GGCGGAAGTCGATGTAGCACGCGCGGTTGTATCCTTAGACGGCCTGCCTCAAACAGCACGCGTAGAAATCCCCGCAGATGTCATTCAATTCCTTATGCCTTCCCGCTATTGCCACCCCGAGCTGTTTTTTGACTTTGTCTCAACCCAATTTGGTGACCTGAAGGGCGGCGCATTAATCAGCGCCATGCGCGACTGGATCGAGAGTAACTTCACCTATGACAGCGCGGCAAGCCCAGCGGGAACCACGGCAACCGACAGCTTTAACAACCTGTCAGGCGTCTGCAGGGATTATGCCCATATGCTCATCACACTCGCCCGCGCGGCTGGTATTCCTGCGCGTTTTGTCAGTGTTTATGGGCCCGATGTGAAGCCGCAGGATTTCCATGCGGTGGCCGAAGTTTACCTTGACGGTGCATGGCACCTTGTCGATGCAACAGGCATGGCCAAACCTGACGACATAGTGCGCATCGGCGTGGGACGTGATGCAGCGGATGCATCATTTATGACGTCCTATGGCCGGATGGACCTTGTCGAGCAGTCTGTAGAAGTACGCCGGATCGCCTCCTGACCCGCCTAAAGCTGCCAATCAGCCGTTAAAGCCTGAGTTAATCTCATATTGTATCAAAACAGGTATCACCCTAAGTACACTCCCATTCACCCGTCCCTTTTCCAAGCTCCGGACTTTTGAGAAATGACCTATTGCATTGGCCTTCGCCTGAACCACGGCCTTGTTTTCATGTCCGATACCCGCACCAATGCAGGGGTCGACAATTTCTCGACCACCAAAAAGATGTTCACATGGAATGTCCCGGGCGAGCGTGTGATCACTATTATGACAGCGGGCAATCTGGCAACGACCCAAGCGTTGATAAGCGTCCTCGAAGAGCGTTCAAAAACCGTTTCCGAGCGTAATCCAACCATCCTTGAACAACCTACGATGTTTCAGGTCGCGCGCCTGATCGGTTCGACCCTCCAGGAAGTGATCCGCGACAGCGCGATGGGCGGGCAATCCGGCTCGTCGCGCTTTACCGCAACGCTGATTGTCGGCGGCCAGATCAAGGGCGGCGCACCGACCCTGTTTTTGATCTATCCAGAAGGCAACTTCATCGAAGTGACCGAAGATGCGCCGTTCTTCCAGATTGGGGAGGCAAAATACGGCAAGCCGATCCTTGTACGCGCCTACCAGCCCGACATGAGCTTTGAAGACGCGATCAAACTGATGCTTGTCTCGTTCGACTCGACGATCAAAGCGAACTTGTCCGTGGGACTTCCACTAGATCTACAGGTCTACGCGCAAGACAGCTTCGAAATAGAAGAGCAGACCCGTATCGAAGCCGACAACCCATATTTCAAGACGATTTCCCATGATTGGGGGGACTCGTTGCGCACCGCCTTGATGCGGCTGCCAAGCTACCGCAAACAAGGCGTCAAGGCTGCCGAGTAAAGCGCCTCACGACACTTACCACCCAATGACTACAAACCGGGCCTGCGGCGCAAATCAAGGGTCATCGGGAACTCGGGATGGGGTCGCTCGGGCACGGGGGTGAAACTGCCAGATGTTTGGCCCATCTGCTCGAACCGGCTCAGCCGTCGCGCCTCCGCTTCGTTACCATTCACAGGGAAAGTGTCAAAGCTGCGCCCCCCCGGATGCGCCACGTGATACCGGCACCCGCCCAGCGATTTGCCCGTCCAAGTATCGTAGATGTCGAATGTCAGCGGCGCATCGACTTCCAACACCGGGTGCAAGGACAGCGAGGGTTTCCATGCCTTATAACGCACCCCACCCACGCGGATGCCATTGGTTGCGGTGGCTTGCAGCGGCACAACACGCGCATTGGCCGTCACGGTATACTGGTCAGGGTTTGCACCCCTGAGCGTGACCTGCAACCGCTCGGACGAGCTGTCGGTGTAACGCACCGTTCCACCAATCGCCCCCGTCTCGCCCAGCACATGCCACGGCTCAAGCGCTTGGCGCAGCTCCAGCGTGATACCCTCGTAGGTGACCTCCCCACAGAAAGGAAAGCGGAACTCGGCCTGCGCCTCAAACCACGCAGGATCCAGAACCAGATCATGCGCCTTCAGATCCGCCAGCACATCACCAAAGTCCTCCCAGATGAAGGCAGGCAACATAAAGCGGTCGTGAAGAGTGGTGCCCCAGCGGGTGAGATTGCCGCTGATCGGGTTCTCCCAGCAGCGCAGAATAATCGCGCGGAGCAGCACTTGCTGCGCAAGGCTCATGCGTGGATCGGGCGGCATCTCAAAGCCGCGAAACTCCACCAAGCCCAAGCGCCCTGTCGGCCCGTCGGGAGAAAACAGCTTGTCGATGCAAATCTCGGTACGATGCGTGTTTCCGGTCACGTCGATCAGCGCATTACGTAGCAACCTGTCGGTCAGCCATGGCGGCGGTGGCGTGCCCTCGGACGGTGGCCAGATCTGGTCCAGCGCGATCTCCAACTCATACAGAACATCGTGCCGCGCTTCATCGATACGTGGGGCCTGTGACGTGGGTCCGACAAAGGTTCCAGCAAACAAATACGACAGGCTCGGATGCCGCTGCCAGAACAGGATCAGGCTTTTAAGCAGATCGGGACGGCGCAAAAACGGGCTATCCGCAGGGGTAGCGCCACCAACAACCACATGATTGCCACCGCCAGTCCCCGTATGACGCCCGTCAGTCATAAACTTATCCGCACCAAGGCGGCATTGCCGCGCCTCCTCATACACAGCCTCCGTTGTGTGTACGCAGGCTTCCCAATTGGCGGCAGGATGAATATTCACCTCAATCACTCCGGGATCAGGGGCGATGCGCATCACCTCGATCCGTGGATCAGAGGGTGGCGCGTAGCCCTCAATCAAAACCTTGCGCCCGATTGCACGCGCAGCAGCTTCCACAGCAGCGATTAGCTCAAGGTAATCCTCCAGCTTTTCTACTGGCGGCAGGAAAACGCACAACCGCCCGTCACGCGGCTCGACCGAAATCGCAGTCCGCACGCGACCGTCAAGATCGCCCAAAGTCTGTTCAACCTGCTCCTGCCCCGCCGTCGCCTCCGTGCGGTGGGCGATCTGTTGCTCTGGCGCTTTTGGCCCAGGTGCATCTGGCAAAGGTCCACGCGCTTCTGTCGGGTCTTGTGGAGTGATGAAGGGATAATCGCTTTGCGGCACATGGGGCAGTGTGCCAAGCGGCAAGCGGTAGCCCACAGGGCTGTCGCCCGAAACCAAAAACACCTTTCCGCGCCGCAGGTTCCAGACTTCGGACATCCAGCGACTGGATGCACGCGCCTGCCAGCGCTGCACGGGCAGAACGTAGCCTGCAGGCGTGCTAAGGCCGCGTTCGAACACCTTTGCAATGCGTGCGCGCTCTTCCGGATCGGCAAGCTTGGAGTTCTCTGGCGTCACATTGGCAGGTAAGTTGCCTTCTTTGATGATCCACTCTGCTGGGTCTTCAAAGGCAGGCAGCACGTTTTCGGAGGGCACCGAAAGATTGGCTGCGATTTCTGTCAGCAGGTTTTGGGCATCGTCGGGACCTACGTCCTCATTCGTGTCTTCGCGGGCCAACAGATCAGGATTGTGCCAAATCGGCTGCCCGTCCTTGCGCCAGTAGAGCGAGAAGGTCCAACGCGGCAATGTCTCGCCCGGATACCATTTGCCCTGCCCGTAATGCAGCAAGCCTCCTGTCGAGAATTTCCCCTGTAACCGGCGCATCAATTGATCGGCCAGCCCGCGCTTGGTGGGTCCAACAGCGTCGGAATTCCACTCGTCACTCTCAAAATCGTCAATGCTGACAAAGGTCGGTTCACCACCCATGGTCAGGCGCACATCGCCCGCTTGCAAACGTTTGTCCACGTCACGTCCAAGGGTGTTGAGCGCGTCCCACGCCGCCTCCGAGAAGGGCTTGGTGATGCGCGGATGCTCCGCCGTTCGGATGACCTGCATGTCAAAGGAGAACTCGACATCCGCTGCACTTGCCACACCGGAGATCGGCGCGGCATGGCGATAATGGGGCGTCGCGGCTAGTGGGATATGGCTCTCACCCGCCAGCAAACCCGATGTAGGATCAAGACCGACCCAGCCTGCACCCGGCAGATATACCTCGACCCAAGCATGCAGGTCGGTAAAATCCTTATCCGTCCCCGCAGGGCCGTCGATGGCGATCAGGTCAGGCTTGAGTTGGATCAGATACCCCGACACAAACCGTGCAGCGAGGCCGAGGTTACGCAGCGCCTGTACCAAAAGCCAACTTGTATCGCGGCATGAACCAGCGGCGCGACCCAATGTTTGCTCTGCCGTCTGCACCCCCGGCTCCATCCGGATTTCATAGTTGATTTCGGACGCTAGACGGCTGTTGAGCATAACCAGAAAATCGATACTGACCATTGGCGTGCGCGGCACGCTGGCAAGAAATGCCTGCAACAACGGCCCAACGGGGTCAGTGCGCAAATAGATGCTCAGATCAGGGGCAATGTCGTCGTCATAGGTCAGCGGAAACTCCTTCGCGCTGTCCTCGACGAAGAAATCGAAGGGGTTATAGACCGACATATCGGCCACCAGATCGACCTCGATCTTGAATTCACGCACGGGTTCGGGAAACACCAGCCGCGCCAGCCAATTACCATAGGGGTCCTGCTGGTGGTTCACAAAATGCGCCGCGGGCGACACCGTCAAGCTGTGTGAGATCACCCGCGTGCGCGAGTGAGGTGCGGGACGCAGGCGGATCGTCTGCGGACCCAGCGTCACGGGGCGGTCGTATTTATAATGTGTCAGGTGATAGATGCTTGCGGTAATCGACATTCGTGTTGTTTCCTTGCGTCTATCTGGGGTGTTAGCCCTCTATGAGTGGCACTGCGGGCGCACCAGTTGCAACTGGAAGCCTGCGCAAACTGCCTCTATTCCTTGCTCTGCCTAAAAATTAACCACTCGCCTTGCTGCGCGCTGGTTAACGCCAGCCTCAACTCTTTGCTGCGTTGTAGTCTTACGGAATTGCGATACGGTCATGTGATGGAGCAAAAACAAAACCATTTTGACGAGATGCTATCCGCGCCCGACAACGTGAGGGAGCCTTACCGCGCCTACAAAAACTGGTTCTCGAACCAGAACCCTGCCCGCCTTAAGACAAAGTCGAAAGAGGCAGAGGCATTTTTCAGGCGCACGGGCATTACCTTTAACGTCTATGGTCAAGAAGCTGCGCAAGAGCGGCTGATCCCTTTTGATCTGATCCCGCGCATCATCGCCAACCGCGAATGGATGAAGCTGTCCCAAGGGATCGAACAACGCGTACGCGCCATCAACATGTTCCTGTATGATATTTACCACCGACAAGAGATCCTGCGCGCAGGCATCATTCCCATTCATCTGATCGCCAACAACGCCGCTTTTTTGCCCCAGATGATAGGGCTGACCCCACCGGGTAACGTCTATACCCACATTGTCGGCACCGATATCGTGCGGACAGGCGAGGATGATTTTTACGTCCTTGAGGACAATGCCCGCACCCCGTCTGGCGTCTCCTACATGCTCGAAAACCGTGAGACGATGTTGCAGATGTTTCCCGAGTTGTTCAGCCAGAACCGCGTGAAACCCGTCAGCGACTATCCGAAAAACCTACGCCGCTCGCTCGCCGCCTGCGCACCACGCAACTGCGACGGCAAATGCACCGTGGCGATCCTCACACCGGGCATCCACAACTCGGCCTATTTCGAGCATTCATTTCTCGCTGACCAGATGGGCGTCGAACTGGTGGAGGGCCATGACCTGCGTGTCGTGGACGGCCATATCGCCATGCGCACAACCGAAGGATACCGCCGCATCGACGTGCTCTATCGCCGTGTGGACGATGATTACCTCGATCCGCTGAACTTCAAACCGGACTCCATGCTGGGCGTGCCGGGGATCATGGACGTTTACCGTGCGGG
>JBALTK010000225.1:0-5905 GCA_036964385.1 Sulfitobacter sp.
AACAACAGGTCGGCCCACTAGGTCGGCCTGCTTTTGTTCTGGTCACCATTTTACCATATTTCGTCCCTTTTTGCGCCACGCACAGCCTGCAATGTGCACACACGCAACAAGGGAACGCACCATGACCGGACCATTCACAGCCCTCACGCAGGCGCTTGTAAACATATTTAATTTTTCTGGTCGGTCTACGCGTTCTGAATTTTGGTGGCCCTATGCGGCCCTCATCATCCCATCAATTACCGCTGGTGTGTTCGATGCCATGATGGTGGCGAGGGTTATCCAAGAACAGGGTGATCTAGGGCTTTTCTCGCTCAGCGCGGCCGATTTTTCCTCAATGTATGTGGGTGTAATTACACTCATCCCACTGCTCAGCTTATCTGTGCGTCGCCTACATGACGCAGGATTTTCTGGATTTTGGATTCTGCTCAACTTCATTCCAGTGATCGGGGGATTGGCGCTGCTAGTGTTGTATGTCCTACCTTCCAACACATCCCCCAGCATTTATGGGGCAGCCAAGCAGACAGCACCCGTTAGCACTACAGGCGCGCCAATGGCACAAGATGCACATAAACGCGCCATGCAGGGCTATGCCCTGTTGTATGAAAAAGACAAGCCAGTGACGCCCGCACAGCAGGCTGCACGCAAGGCCGAGATATCAGACTATTATCGCAGCCATGTCCTGAAACTGGCTGCGAGTATTTAATCAGCGCCTCAGTAAGAAAACTCGGAATAAATCCGGCTTAGATCGCCGTTCCACTCGCCATTGTAGCAATCGATCAGCTCATCGGCCGGTGTTTTTCCAGTCTCGACGCTTTCTTTCAGCGCATTCAAGAAATGTGTCTCGTCAGGTACAAGCCCACCTGCACCGCTGCGCGCACGCGCTTTCAGGCCAGCCTCGGACAGCGCAACAGTTTCGCGCGCCAGATCAATCATCTTGATCCCGTTCACTTGCGCCTGCAATCCGTCAACTGACGCAGCAACACGCAATTCTTCGCGGGTTTCTGCATCCCAATCTTTGACCAAGTCCCATGCACCATCTAGCGCGGATTGATCATACATCAGCCCAACCCAGTACGCAGGCAGCGCACACAAACGACGCCACGGGCCGCCATCTGCGCCGCGCATCTCAATGTATTTCTTCATCCGCGCTTCGGGGAATGCGGTGGTGAGGTGATCAGCCCAATCGCTAAGCGTAGGTGTCTCACCGGGCAGCGCAGGCAATTTCCCAACCATAAAGTCACGGAAACTCATGCCCAGCGCATCAATATATTTTCCATCACGGTAGACAAAATACATCGGCACATCGAGCGCGTAATTCACCCATGCTTCAAATCCAAAACCCTTTTCGAAAATGAAAGGGATCGTGCCAGTGCGCGCAGGATCGAGATCACGCCATACGCGGCTGCGCCACGACTTATGACCGTTCAGCTTGCCCTCAAAGAAGGGCGAATTGGCAAATAACGCGGTAGCAACAGGTTGCAAGGCAACAGCTACGCGCATCTTTTGCGCCATATCAGCCTCGGACGAGAAATCGAGGTTCACCTGAACCGTACAGGTTCGGCGCATCATGACGCGGCCCATTGTGCCGACCTTTGCCATATACTCGTTCATCAGCTTATAGCGGCCCTTGGGCATCAAATCCATGTCTTCATGGGTCCACTCGGGGGCAGCGCCAAGGCCGATAAAGCCGACGCCGATTTCGTCCGCCACATCTTTGACTTCGCGCAGGTGGACGTTCACTTCGTCACATGTTTCGTGGATGGTCTCCACAGGGGCACCGGACAATTCCAACTGGCCACCCGGCTCAAGCGAAACATTTGCGCCGTCTTTCTCAAGGCCAATCAGCTTGCCACCTTCTTCAACTGGAGACCAGTTGTGGCGATCGCGCAGACCTTCCAGCATCACCCGGATCGAGCGTTCTCCCTCATAGGGCAGCGGTTTATGTGTGTCTTTGCAATAGCCGAACTTCTCGTGCTCGGTGCCGATACGCCATTGTTCCTTGGGCTTACAGCCGTCTGCAAGGTATTGAGCCAGTTGATCAATGTGCTCGATCGGGCCGCCGCCAGATTGTGGAATAGACATGCATGCTCTCCGCTTGGTGTTCTGTCCGCAGCCTTGCGGAGATTCTCTTGGTCGTCAATGCAGCAGGGCGTGGGCTGGACGCAAGGGGGTCCGCTCCCAAATCACAACTGCGTGGCCACGTCGGTTGCGCAACTCGGACAGCATCCGTTCCGTCCGCAAACCTGGTAATTTGCTGAATGCATCAAACAATGCGTCTGATCCAGCAGCGTTTACAGGGATGAGGACAGCCGCCTGATCTGGTGCATCCAGTCGCCAATGCGCAGGGTTACCCGTCGCATCAAGGCTCAAACGCTCCAACGCCGCGAGAGAGACAACGCCTCCTGTCAGTGGTCCAAAATATGCGATCTGACCTTCGTCCACTTGCACAGCACCCGGTCCATCGCCAGCGCCGCGAAACCGTCCACGCTGAAATCCAACAAGGCCCAAGGCGACTGCACCCAGCACCAACGCCCACCCCAGCAATGCCAGCAGGCCACCCGGCCCCATGATCCACCACAATCCCAAGAGGGCCACGCCCGCCGCCACCAGCATTTCACGCCAGCGCCATAGCACTGCTTTTGCTTCAGGCCTAAAAAACATCACGACCAATCCCCTAAAACTTGCTGCCAGATCGTCATCGCGGCGACCGCTGCCGTGTCCGCGCGCAAAATCCGCGGCCCCAAAGGAATAGAAGTCGCAATCTCCATCCCCCGCAACTTGTCGCGCTCGCGATCTGAAAAACCGCCCTCCGGTCCGATAAATATGGCCCAAGGGCCTTCCGTTTCGTTCGCGAGAGATACAGATTTCTCCGCGACCAAAGCTTCATCACAGAACAGGATGCGCCGTGACGGCTCCCATCCGCTCAGGATGCGATCAAATTTCTGCATCTCGGCGACTTCGGGAACAAAGGTCCCGCCACATTGCTCCGCCGCTTCAACAGCATGCGCTTGCAAACGGTCGCGTTGGAAGCGGCCTGAATTCGTGAAATCAGTTTGCATCGGTACGATCCGTGCAGCACCCATCTCAGTGGCTTTTTCTACAATAAAGTCCGTCCGCGCCTTTTTGATCGGCGCAAAGCAAAGCCAAAGGTCCGGCGGCATCTGCAATAGCTTGGTTTGTTCCAGACAGGTAAGTTCACCGCCTCTTTTTCCTGCCTGCGACACTTCGGCCCGCCATTCGCCATCCTGCCCGTTAAACAGCAACACCTGCGCGCCTGCGGGCTGCCGCATGACGTTAAAAAGGTAATTTGCCTGCCCACGGTCCAAAGGAACTGTTTGCCCATCCCCTAAAGGGTGCTCTACATAAAGTCTGATTTTCGCATCCATAGGATGGATATATGCAAGACAACGCCACTCCACCAGAGCCCCAAGAAAATGGGCCTAATATTGGTACCGTTGCTGATGCTTATGCGCGCAATTGGGTGGACCGCTATGCGCCATCCGCAACGCGCCCCTATCTGAGGCTCAGCCGTGCGGACAGGCCTATCGGCACGTGGCTCTTACTGCTTCCTTGCTGGTGGGGGCTGTCCTTGGCGATGATCTATGACGGGCAAACATCATGGTACGACCTGTGGATATTCGTGGGCTGCGCCCTTGGCGCATTCCTGATGCGTGGCGCTGGCTGCACTTGGAATGACATCTCAGACCGTAACATCGACGGCCAAGTGGCGCGCACCCGCTCGCGCCCGATCCCTTCGGGGCAGGTCACAGTAAAAGGCGCTGTGATCTGGATGGCCGTCCAAGCACTCATATCATTTGCGATCTTGCTCACCTTCAACGCGGCCGCGATCCGCCTTGGTGTACTAGCCTTAATCCCTGTTGCGATTTATCCTTTCGCAAAGCGTTTTACATGGTGGCCGCAGGTGTTTCTGGGTCTAGCGTTTAACTGGGGGGCGCTGCTTGCATGGACGGCACATACTGGACGGCTCGATGCACCTGCGGTGGTCCTATATCTCGCGGGCATCGCATGGACCCTATTCTATGATACAATCTATGCCCATCAGGATACTGAAGATGATGCCTTGATTGGCGTGAAATCCACCGCACGGTTGTTTGGTGAAAACACTGGGCAATGGCTGCGCAGGTTCCTGATGGCCACCGTTGGCCTGATGGGGATTGCTGTGATTTTCTCCGCCCTTCCAAATGCCTCGGTGCTCGCATTGGCTGTTGCGATCGGCGGACCATGGGCGATGGGATGGCATATGGCATGGCAACTGCGGGGGTTGGACATCCACAATACTGACAAAATGTTGCAACTGTTTCGGGTCAATCGCGACACAGGCATAATCCCGCTGCTCTTTTTCGCGATTGCCCTACTCCTTTGATTGCACCACAGGCCTCAGCCGCGTATCACCCTGTTTAATCTTGAACTGTTCCGAAAGTGCCTATGCGCCTCTCTTCGCTCCTTACGATTTTCCTGACCTTTGCCGCCGCTGCGGTACTCTCCCTTGTCGCGGCAAGCTTTTCTGTGCAGCTGATCGAGAATTCATCCGAGATCGGGGTACGCGACGCCTTGGACGACAAGGGTATGACATGGGCCGAAGTCGAAGCGAACGGCCTACAAGTTTCACTGTCAGGCATCGCTCCCACAGAAGCCGTTAGATTTTCTGCCCTTACCACGGCTGGCTCTATTGTCGATGCCGCACGGGTGATTGACGATATGGGTGTCGCAGCACAAGAGGCATTGGCTGCCCCGAAGTTTTCTGCTGAGATACTACGTAACGAGAGCGGCCTATCCGTAATTGGCCTCATTCCGACCAGCACGGACCGCGAATACGTCCTTGCGCGGTTCGGCAGCCTCGCAGGTTCAACTGGCGTAACAGACTTGCTTGAAATTGCTGATTACCCCGCCCCCGAAGGATGGGAGCGCGCATTGGAATTTGCCCTGTCCGCGATGAGTAGCCTGCCCCGCGCTAAAGTATCAATCGAGGCAGAGCGCGTTGCGATCACAGCCATCACTAACAGCGCACAAGAGAAGGCACGGCTGGAACAAGACCTGCGCCGCATGGTCCCCGACGATATCACGCTTGTGATGGATATCGCAGCCCCCCGCCCTGTGATTACCCCGTTCACGACGCGTTTTCAGATCACGCCGGAAGGAGCGAGCTTTGATGCCTGCTCCGCAGATACAGAGCTTGCGGCAGAGCGCATTATCAGCGCGGCAAAAGCAGCAGGTGCAGAAAACCCCCGTTGTACCGTAGGTCTCGGCGTACCAACGCCAAAATGGGCCGATGCCGTGACCGCGTCCATCAATGCCCTGACTAAGCTGGGCGGCGGATCGATCACAATCGCGGATGCTGACATTTCCCTGCTGGCCCTTCCTGAAACAAGTCAGTCCGACTTCGACAAGGTTGTAGGCGAGCTTGAAAATGCATTGCCCGCTGTCTTTGCTCTACAAGCGAAGCTGCCCGAAGCTCAGGATCCTAACGCTGGCCCGCCTGAATTCAACGCCACCCTAAGCCCTGAAGGTCGGGTCAGGTTAAGTGGTCGCGTCAATGACGATGCCCTGCGGGAACTCACAACCAGCTTTGCCAAAGCGCGATTCGGCTCTGATAAGGTCGACACCGCTACGCGCGTTGTAGACGACCTTCCTGCGGACTGGGCCACTCGTGTGCTCGCCGGTCTTGAGGGGCTAGGTCAACTGAGCAACGGCGCTGTCACGATCACACCTCAAAGCGTTCAGTTGAGCGGCAACACCGGCAACCCAGATGCTTCCACCGAGATCGCATCCCTGCTGGCAGGAAAGCTTGGTGAAGGTTCGGCGTTTGATGTGAATGTTACATATCAAAAGCAGCTCGATCCCGTTTTAGGTCTCCCGACACCCGATGAATGCGAAGCAGAAATCG
>JBALTK010000226.1:0-5832 GCA_036964385.1 Sulfitobacter sp.
ACTACCAGTGGATATAATCACTCAGCTGTCCCCCAAAGGGCGCTCGTTTGGGGAATCTGGCCGCGTGTTCATGTGGTTCCGCCCCACGCCTGACGGCAAACGCTTCATCTTCGGGGGACGCATCGGCCGTCCGGGGGGCAACCCTGACAAGCAGCGCCGTGCCTTTACCGCTGCCGCCACACGGGTTTTCCCGCAATTGGCAGATGTGCAATTCAGCCACGTTTGGGCGGGTGACGTGGCCTATACCACCGATCACAGCCCCCACATCGGGTATGCAGATGGCGTCTGGTTGGCGGGCGGCTATTGCGGATCGGGCGTGACCCGCAGCATCTATTTTGGCATGAAATTGGCGCGCAAGATATTGCGCCAACCAGATGCCGATACCGCCTTTGATGACCTGCCATTTGCGCCAGTGCCCTTTAAGCCCTTAGCGGGGCCAGTCGCGAGCATTATGACAAAATGGTACACCTATCTAGATGAACGTGACCTTCTAAAGCGTTGAATTCGCTAGGGTCCCCAGCAGTGTAAAAGGAAACGAAAATGGATTTTGATACAGTCATTCATGACGGTACAGTCGGAACCGCAACCGATACCTTTAAGGCCGATATTGGCATTACCGATGGCCGCATCGCTGCTATTGCTGAGCGTCTAAGCGGTGGCAGCCAAAGGATCGACGCAGGTGGTAGATTGGTCCTGCCCGGCGGCATAGAGGCCCACGCCCATATCGCACAAGAAAGCTCCTCTGGTGTGATGTCGGCGGATGATTATCTGAGCGGTTCGATCTCCGCCGCGTTCGGGGGTAATTCGTCCTTTATCCCCTTCGCGGCTCAGCACCGTGGTCAATCTGTCGATGACGTGATTGCAACCTATGATGCGCGGGGGGCGCGGTCGGTCATTGATTACAGTTACCACCTGATCATATCGGACCCGACGCCTGAAGTTCTATATGAACAGTTGCCACGTGCATTCGCGCGCGGGATCACATCATTTAAGGTCTTTATGACCTATGATCTGATGAACATCGGCGATGGCGGCATGCTGGATATCCTTACCGTGGCGCGTAAGCATGGTGCCATCACAATGGTACATGCTGAGAACAATGATATGGTCAAATGGATGAACAAACGGCTGGCTGATGAGAGCCTGACCAAACCCAAATATCACGCCATTTCACGCCCAGAGCTGGCCGAGGAAGAAGCGATCAACCGCGCGGTGTCCTTGGCCAAACTTGTCGACGCGCCGCTTTTCATAGTTCATGTTTCGACCGCTGGCGGCGCGCAAATTGTACAACGCGAAATTCTTGCGGGTACCCGTCTGTTTGCTGAGACCTGCCCTCAGTATCTGGCACTAACCCGTGATGATTTGGACCGCGCAGGCATGGAGGGGGCAAAATACATCTGCTCCCCCCCCCTGCGCGACAAGGCGACACAGGATGCGCTTTGGAGACACGTGCAAACAGGCACTTTCGCCTCCGTCAGCTCGGACCACGCGCCCTACCGTTTTGACGAAACGGGTAAATTCCTGAACGGCGCGGATGCGCCTTACCCCAAGATCAGCAATGGCATGCCCGGCATCGCTGCGCGTCTGCCGTTCCTATTCTCAGAAGGGGTAGTGAAGGGGAGGATCACCTTGCAGCAGTTTGTAGGGCTTTCTTCTACCAATGCCGCGCGAATATTTGGAATGACCCAAAAGGGCAGCATCGCTCCAGGAATGGACGCCGACATTGCCATTTGGGACCCAGAGACGACCCGCACGGTCACCCTCGCTGATCAGCACGACAATATGGATTATACACCATTTGAAGGCATGGAATGGACAGGCATCCCCGAAACTGTGATGAACCGTGGCGCGCTGATCACCCATAAGGGCGAGCTCAAGGCCAAAGAGGGCCAAGGCAAATTTGTCCACCGCGCCGCAATGGAAATGCGCGGATCAGGCTATCTAGCAAAGGAGCGTGACACCTCTGTCAATTTTGGCGCCAATATATGATCCGTGCCCCTATTGCGTTTGCAGCGCATGGATCACAGCAAGGAGAGACTGAGCCTCCCCCTTTGAAGTGGTCCGCCCCTATAGTTAGGAAAGCGGAGGACCAAGAATGGCCATTAAGAGACCCAAGCCCGAAGAGATTGTCGTGAAGTTACGGCAGGTTGAAGTTCTGATGGGGCAAGGCATGCCCCGGATTGATGCAATCAGGCAAATCAGCGTGACTGAACAAACCTATTACTGTTGGAAGAAGAAGTATGGCGGAATGGGCACAGAACAACTCAAGGAACTGAAGCGGTTACAGAAAGAGAACGAGCGCCTGCGGCGTGCGGTTTCTGATCTGACGCTGGACAAGCTGATCTTGAAGGAGGCCGCATCGGGAAACTTCTGAGCCCTTCGCGTCGACGCGCCTGCATCGATCATGTGCGCTGCCAGGTGAAGGTATCTGAGCGACGTGTTTGTCGGGTGTTGGGCCAGCACAGATCTACACAACGGCGGTTGCCGCAAGGCCGTGCTGACGAAGAACGCCTGATCGCAGATATGATCGAGCTAACGCGCCAGTTCGGCCGATATGGCTACCGCAGGGTAGCGGCCTTGCTGAGAGACGCAGGCTGGCCCCCTCTCACACATGCTTTGCATGTGCTGCCGGGCAGCGGGTGAACGACAAGCGTGTCGAACGCTTATGGAGACGTGAGGGGCTTAAAGTGCCAATGAAACAACCAAAGAAGGGGCGGCTCTGGCTCAACCCTCTCGGGACATTGCTGCGCAATGCCCTGCTGGGCAGCGGATGGATCGTGTGTCCGTTTACGTCCTGAGTATCGCAATCACGTCTGGTCGTATGACTTCGTGCACCATCGCACGGATGATGGCAGGGCGTTCAGGACATTGAACATCCTTGATGAACACAGCCGAGAATGTCTGGCGATACGAGTGAAGCGAAAGCTGAACTCGACCGAAGTCATCGACGCCCTCACAGACCTATTCATTCTGCGGGGCATTCCAGCCTACATTAGATCTGACAATGGCCCTGAATTCATTGCTGAGGCGCTCAGAGACTGGATCAAAGCCGTCGGAGCGAAGACCGCCTATATCGAGCCTGGATCACCCTAGGAAAACGGTTACTGCGAGAGCTTCAACGGGCGGATGCGAGACGAATTGCTGAACGGTGAAATCTTCTACTCTCTCCGTGAGGCGCAAATAATTATCGAAAGATGAAGGAACCACTATAACACCAAACGACCCCATAGTGCATTGGGCTATCGCCCACCTGCGCCAGAGGCCATCGTACCGATGGACCAAAGGCCAATCATGCACTAACTTTCAATATGGACCACTCAAGTGGGGCTGCTCAAAGCTAACCGAACTGGAAATTCCGTAACGACTAATTTTTAAGCGACTGCTTAGCTCCAAATCCAAACGCCGGAGATTCAACATCGGCGTAAAATTCCTGATTGTGACGGGTAAAAGGCATGCTCTTTGATACTCTGCGACCTCATAAAACTATGGCGCTATTGTAAGATTATAAAGTTCGGCTGCCTTATCTTTGACCACAAACCTACCCGCTCTAAATTGGTATAAGCCTTTTATAACAAAGATTTATGTCGAGGTTCATAGAATGGATATATGCCTATTTCCGGGATGCTCAACTTACGCAGTCAATGTCAGTGCGGTTAAGCCAGCCGCCAATTACTCGATCACAACGTAATCTCACAGAGGCTCTGAATTTGTAGATACTTGCACATAGCCGTGCATTTTCTTGCATGGCGATTTGTGGGCGCTCTGGCTCTGTTCAATACCATAGATCGCTGCCATTGGCGAAGAGAACAAAGCTGGAGATAGAATTATGACCTTAGATGAACAGTCCAATTCACATAGCGACGGAGGGCACGAGGGGCGATATCCGATGTTTGGCCTCGTGCCTCGTTCGCGAATGGGGCAGGTGTTCTTGATATGGGCCACCATCAATATTATTCTGGCGCTTCTTCCCGTGTTCAACATCTATGGCAACAGTCATGAACTGGGCATGAGCGGTATGCCGACGACAGTGTTTTATTCCTACGCAGTTTTTACTCTGAACTGCTTTCTGGGGGCGGCCTATTTTCTGACGCGCGGGCTTGCTTGGGTGGACATCACTGAAATGGCTGACATGGAGGATGCAGAATGACAACTGTATTCATGCTTGGGGGTATGGGCCTCTATCTGGTTTTGATGTTTTATATCGGCTATCGCGCCTTTCTCACGAACAAGGTTGGCGATCCCGAAGATTGGTTTGTGATGGGACGCAGTGCCAACATCTTCATGTTGGTAGGCACAATGTTTGCGACGTGGTTTTCTACATTTGCATTCCTTGGTGGGCCAAGCTTGTTTTACAAAACGGGCGTCAACTGGTTGCTGTTTGGCTTCTTCAACTCGATGGGACCAGTTCTCATTATGATTATCGGCCCACGGATTTGGGCTTTGGGAAAGAAGTTCAAGTTTATCACGCCTGCGGACCTGTTGGCGGCATATTACAACAGCAGCCGTCGGTTGCGCATTTTGACTGGCCTAATTTGCATTGCAGTCCTTTTTCCCTACTCCGCGATCCAGATCACAGGTATTGCCATCGCGCTCAGCTCAATCTCTGAAGGCTTGATCAACTTCAACTTTGGCGTGCTGTTGATTGCTATCTGCGTCGGCGTGTATTCTTTTGTTGGTGGTAGCCGCGCGGTTGTCTGGACTGACGTTATTCAGGGTTTTATCTTCGCGCTCCTCTTGATCGCAACGATGTTCCTAGTGATCCGCTGGGCAGGCGGCTGGGATGCGGGCTGGACCAATTCGGTGAACGCGAACCCCGAGTTGTTCTTCTTTGACGGTGGCGGCGGACGCTATATCACGTTGATGGTTTTGTGGTCTTTCGGTTGGGTTCTTACCCCGCACCTGTGGCAGCGACTTTATATGGCTGATAGCGCTAAGACACTAGTCAAAGGCGCGGCGGTTACATCGTTCCTGGCCTTGTTTGTTGTGACCTTTACAGGCGCCGTTATCGGGATGTTGGCGATTGGTATGGATCTGACCATTCCAGAAGGCGCAAATTCTGATGCGCTTGTGCCCCTAATCTTTGCCAAGTACCTGCCAGCAATGGGCGTGGTTCTTGTGATTGCTGTGTTTGCTGCGGGCATGTCGACACTCGACAGTCAGCTGATCTCGGCGACATCAAGTTTCACACAGGACCTTTTACCATCGGTGATGGAGGCGGACGTCAATAAGCGGATGCGTCTGGGACGTTACTTTGAGGTTGTATTCATCCTCGCGGTCGTCGCTTTTGCCTTCTCGCCACAAGGACGTTCATTGATTGCGCCGCTTGCGTCGATTGGTGTTGGCATGGCGCTGTCTTTCTTGTTGCCCCTGCTTGGCGCACTTTACTGGAGCCGCGCGTCAGAGCCTGCCGCTTTCTGGTCGATGTTGCTCTGCTGGGGCGCAATGCTGGCCATGCAGTTTGGATTGATACCGACACCAGGTAAGATCGGGCCACCACTTTGGGGGCTAATCATTGGCGCTGTTGTGTTCTTTGGCCTCTCCCTGGCCGTGAAAAACCCTGTAGAGGCGCTTCGTCGCAAACGGTTTCAGGGGGATTTTGCTGAACGGTTCCCCGAAACCCGCAGGGCCGTGATCAGTAGTTAAACACACCAAAATAAATGAGTATGGAACGACCGATGCGTGACAGCATCGGTCGTTTTGCATGAACGGTTGGTTTGACAGGAGGAGCGACCCCGAGTACCGTTGATAGAGGTAACATGTGGTGTGAAAATGAACGATCCCCTCGCAAGTTTGGATTGGGGTGACATCAGAGTTTTTTTGATTGCTGTGCGC
>JBALTK010000227.1:0-5775 GCA_036964385.1 Sulfitobacter sp.
TGTCCCAGACCTTCACAGCCTTGCCGTGGCGGCCTTCTTTTTGGCCGATGCGGACGCCTTCAGGGTTGTAGCCATAGGCACCAAAGGGCGAGGTGCCACCGGTGCCGACCCATTTATTGCCGCCCGCGTGGCGTTTCTCTTGTTCCTTGAGCCGCTCTTTGAGCGTCTCCATCAGCTTGTCGAAACCGCCCATGGCTTCGATCTCGGCCTTTTCTTCTTCGGACAAATGCTTTTCAGACATCTTGCGCAGCCATTCTTCGGGAATGTCTACTGCTTCAAGAACCTGCTCTGTCGTGATGTTTTCCAAACCGGAAAAAGCGGCAGCAAACGCTTGGTCGAACTTGTCGATATTACGCTCGTCTTTCACCATACTCACGCGGGCGAGGTAGTAGAACGCCTCAACGTCATAGGTGGCGATGCCCGCTGACATACCGTCCAGAAACGCCAAAAACTCCCGCATGGAAACGGGAACTTTGTGCGCGCGCAGATGCTCGAAGAAGGGCAGAAACATCAGCTGGCCAGTCGGTCGATGATGACAGTGAGGAACATCCCCACGATCAGAAAGGCGAAACCGTAGCCGGCTGCGTATTGCGCGATGTCCTTGCGGTTGCCGCGGCGTTTTTTGGCGGTCATGCCACCGATGATAATGCCCAGTATCGCCAACCCAATAACAATCATTCTCTCAAGCCCTTGTGTTTACGGGCTATCCTTTGAGCGGGTTCAGCGATGAAATCTCACGCAGCTTGGCCCGCACAGCCCAGTCAGAGCCAAATCCGTACCGCGCCCAACCCAGACTGTCCAGACGTACAGCCTGTGCTTCGGAGGGACGGTTTTCCAAATCCAGCGCTTCGGCACGTAACAGCAGCAGGGTCGAAAGCAATGCGGCATTTTCGTTGCTGCGGGCTGTTTCGATGTGAGGACGTACAAGGGCGAGTGCTTCTGTGCCGTTCCCTTGGCTGATGGAGTAGGCGGCCAGTTGTGTTGCGACGTAGGCCTGATGCAGACGTGTGCCAGGAGTTGCGTTGTAGAAGGCTTTTGCTTGTAGGTAGTGCGCTTGGGCCGTTTTCGGTTCTTTGCGCTGTAGCACACGGCCCATTGCGTAATGGGCAAATGCGCGACGTTGATCCTGCCATCCCATGGCCTTTGCGATGCGCAGGGCCTCGGCAGCACCTTTGCGGCGCTCGGGGCCAGAGGCGGCGGGTCCAAGAGCAGTTTCAATGGCGCGCTTCCACTGGATCGGCGTGCGTGTGGTGTATTGTGCGGGTGCGAACTCACCTCGTGGGTTAATTTCGCGCAGGATGTGGGGTAGGGTGGCCGCGACCTGACCGCGTGTCATGCCATTGTGCAAATTGGGTGAGTAATAGGTCCGCAACATCAGCGTATCGAAACCTGTTAGCACTGTGTGCACGTTGTCGTCGTTGAACACGGAATCGGGCAAACGGTAGAGATCATTCAACGGTCCCAACGATTGCGCCAGTTCTTCGTGCAGACAATCGCGGACTTCTTGCGGGCTCACATCATTGGGTAGGAAAATCGCTAGCTTTTCACGTTTGCGCAACTGGGACCAGTTCGCTTTGCGTGATTTGCGCGCTTTGCGGTACTCGTCCATCGTGCTGACGTTTGGCGCAACAAAGCAGGCGGCCTGTGGCAGTACACTGCGGATTTCTTTGCGCGGGATGGCGTTGATGGTGATGTTAGCGGGGCCGCTGCCAATTTGGGAGATGTTGATCCGCGACTCAGAGCGCAAGCGCGCGATAAGTCGTGTGAGGTCATGCTGAAGCGATGCGGGTTGATCGCCGATTACCTTTACACTGATCGGTCCTTCAAAGCGGGTGAATGTGGGCAATTCGCGGCCACTTTCAAGCTTGAATGACAACTCGATGAAATCGAGCGCAAGATCGTTGTTAGACCGGACCGGACCTGCATGCTCACCGGACGAGAACACCTTAACCGGGGGCAGGGAACTGTCGGAGACAGTCATCAAGCGTGAAACATCACCGCCAGTTGTAGGGGTACACGCATTGAGGGCCATCGCTAGGACCAGCGCAATACGCGACTTCACGTTTGATCACCGACGATTGAGTTTACTGCATAAGCTGTTGAAAAGCGTACAAACGGTACGCGCACCACTGGTGCGTTCTGGATACTCATTATTCTGCCTGCCTGCCCTTTTGAGCTTCAATTGGAGATCTTTTCGCGTCCCAACCCGTCACGGGTATGGAGCAATTGAGGCAAAATCAGGGCAAATTTTACGGAATAGGGCACACCTATGGTTGTGTCGCGAAAAAACCACAGTTTGAAAGGGGTGGTGATATGGGCTTAGAGAGTGCGGATGAGCCAAGCATGGAGGGCGATCAGGGCGAGTGCGCCAAGCACGAGCGCCTCGATTGGCGTCGCATAGCCGGAAAAGACTGCCATGATTGCAAGTCCATTGGTGCCAATCGCGCCAAGGACCGATGAAGCCCTCAGAGATGCGATTCCATCAATGGTAGAGGGAAAACCTATCAGGCGCTGGAATTTCGGGATGCCCCACCAGACCCCCGCTGCGAAAACAGGCGTAATAAGAAGAATTTGGACCAATAGATTTGAAGGCAGCACAAAGGCTGCGGGTATCGATGCCAATATGAGAGCCAGATGGTGCAGCGGCGCAATGAGGATCAGATAGACCGCCTTGCGCCGCCACGACATGCTTAACGTCCGCCGCGGGCCATAAAGGCGAGGCGTTCAAATAAATGCACGTCCTGCTCGTTCTTCAGAAGCGCACCGTGCAGTTTGGGCAGGGCGGAAGTGCCGTCTTTCTTGAGGTCGGCGGCATCCAGATCTTCGGCCAGCAGCAGTTTGAGCCAATCGATCACTTCGGAGGTGGAGGGCTTTTTCTTGATGCCTTGCTGGTCGCGGATCTCGTAGAATTGGGTGAGGGCGGTTGTCAGCAACTCAGGCTTGATGCCCGCATGGTGGACTTCGACGATCTTTTTGAGCGTCTCCATGTCGGGAAACTGGATGTAGTGGAAAAAGCAGCGGCGCAGGAAAGCGTCGGGCAATTCTTTCTCGTTGTTGGAGGTGATAATAACGATCGGGCGCACCTTTGCTTTGATCGTCTCGCCTGTCTCGTAGACAAAGAATTCCATCTTATCGAGTTCTTGCAAAAGGTCGTTCGGGAATTCGATGTCGGCTTTGTCGATCTCGTCAATCAACAGCACAACTTTCTCGCCCGCCTCGAAGGCCTCCCAAAGCTTACCCTTGCGGATATAGTTGGCGACGTCGTGGACCTTTTCCTCGCCCAACTGGCTGTCGCGCAGGCGGCTTACGGCGTCATATTCATAGAGACCCTGTTGGGCGCGCGTGGTGGATTTGATGTTCCATTCGATCATGCGCAAACCCAGAGCGGCCGAGACTTGGCGTGCCAGTTCTGTCTTCCCCGTGCCAGGTTCCCCTTTAACGAGTAGAGGACGCTCGAGTTGGACCGCTGCGTTGACCGCAATTTTTAGATCATCTGTTGCGACATAGTCTGCGGTACCTTGGAATTTCATGGTCGGTTCAACTTTCTGTCTTGGTTTTCTTGAATAATTCACGATTCATAATAGCGTATCATTGAGTAGTGACAATCGCTCATCCCTCCTATAGAGACCGCGCCAAAGGGAAATGTCGTGAGGGGAGTTGCCACGTGACACTTACAGAATCCGTTAAAGATAACGGCAAAATCAAAAAGAAAAATAGCCTGCCTGCGGATTACGTTCCGTCAGACGATGAGCCGTTTATGAACAACAATCAGATTGAGTACTTCCGTTGGAAGCTTCTGGATTGGAAAGATGAACTTCTTGAGGGCAGCCGAGAGATGATCGAGACGTTGCAAGACGGAACGCGGAACATTCCTGACGTGAATGATCGCGCCTCCGAGGAAACCGATCGCGCTCTGGAATTGCGGACCCGTGATCGTGCACGCAAGCTGGTGAACAAGATCGAAGCTGCTCTGCGCCGCATCGACGAGGGTGAGTTCGGCTATTGCTCGGTTACCGGCGATCCAATCTCGCTCAAGCGGCTGGAAGCGCGTCCAATCGCGACGATGAGCCTTGAGGCGCAAGAAAAGCACGAGCGCCGCGAGAAAGTACACCGCGACGACTAAGTGACGTGATCGGCCAGCCTTAGGGCAGACCCATCTGATATGGTAAGAATAGAGGCGCCGCAGTGAAAGCTGGGGCGCCTTTTTCGCAAGGGGAGACAGCGATGGCCAAGGTGAGCAATGCAATCGTAATCGGTGCAGGAATCGGTGGCTTGGCTGCAGCTACAGCTCTTGCGCGGCGCGGCGTTGCCGTAACTGTGATCGAGCAAGCAGAGAAAATTCGTGAAGTCGGCGCAGGGTTGCAAGTCAGCCCGAACGGGCTGGCCGTGCTGCGGGGCTTGGGCTTGGAAAAACGTCTTATTGCGCGTGGCGCGGTGCGCGGACAGGCTGTGGTGATGCAGGCTTTTGACCATGTGGGCGATGTTGCGCGACTGGACCTGATGCAACTGCCTGCGGCGCAAACTTACTATTTCATGCACCGTGCAGACTTGATCGAGGTTCTGCGGCAGGCGGCTTTGGAGCACAACGTCAGTTTCGAGATGGGCTGCACCGTGCAAAGCGTAACAGCGGGCGAGACGCCGATGCTGACCCTTACGGATGGCACCACGCGGCGGGCAGAGCTGATTGTGGGGGCGGACGGGATACATTCGAACGCCCGCACGGCACTTAACGGGACGGATGCCGCGTTTTTCACAGGGCAGGTAGCGTGGCGTGCCACAGTTCCGAACACCATGGGCCATGGCGATGTGGCGATGGTCACTATGGGATCAGGGCGGCACCTCGTGAGTTATCCTTTGCGTGGAGGAACGATGGTCAATCTCGTTGCAGTGGAGGAGCGTGAGGCCTGGGCCGAGGAAGGCTGGAACCATGCCGATGATCCCGCGAACCTGCGCGCCGCCTTTGAGGGGTTTAATGGCATGGCGGGTGAGATGATTGCGGCGGTAAAAGCACCGACTTTGTGGGGGCTACACCGTCATCCAGTGGCCGAGGTTTGGCAGAAGAGTGGCGTGGCCCTGCTGGGCGACGCGGCGCATCCTACGCTGCCGTTTCTAGCGCAGGGTGCGAATATGGCGCTGGAAGATGCGTGGGTGCTGGCCGATCATGTCGTGCGCGGCGGTGTAGAGGCGCTCCCTGAGTATCAGGCGATGCGTGCTCCACGCGTTCGCCGCGTGATCAAAGCAGCCGAAGGGAACGCGTGGCGTTACCATCTGCGCAAAGGGCCCGTGCGGTTTGCGGCGCATAATCTGCTGCGTCTGGGGAGCAAGTTCGCGCCCAAGCGGATGCTGGGCGCGTTTGACTGGCTCTACGGCATGGACGTAACCGCGAAGAAATAACCTACTTTGCGCGAGCTACCATACCGAATAGATCGCGTGGATCGTCGGGGTCGGCGAGCATGTCGAGGGGCGTGAAGAAATTCGTGCCTTTGATCGCGTCCCGCACATAGCAAAGCGCCGAGAAATCCTCAATCGCGAAGCCGACACTGTCAAAGAGGGTGATTTGTTTTGCATCCGTGCGACCCTGCGCCGTTCCCATAAGGACTTCCCAAAATTCGGTTACAGGGTGATCGGGGTCCAGTTGCTGGATCTCGCCCTCAATACGGGTCTGTTCAGGATATTCCACAAAGATATCGGCGCGGTGCAGGATGGCGGGAGCCAGTTCCGTTTTGCCCGGACAATCGCCGCCGATGGCGTTGAGGTGGACACCAGCGCCGACCA
>JBALTK010000228.1:0-5703 GCA_036964385.1 Sulfitobacter sp.
CAAGGAAGCGGGAGTGCGTGCCTCTGGTGATCCATGGCAGCGCTTGCGCGCCTTGGCCCCTGAAGATTTGCAAAGAATTATTGAGCAAGAGAGCACCGAAGTTGCAGCCGTATTGTTGTCAAAGCTGGATGTGCCGGTTGCGGCTGGCCTGCTCGGGCGATTGTCGGGACCAGAAGCGCGCCGCATAACCTATGCAGTGTCACTAACCAGTGATGTGACGCCAGATGCTGTGGACCGTATCGGGCTATCCCTCGCCGCGCAGCAGGATGATCAGAAAATCCCTGCATTCTCATCTGGTGCGGCAGAGCGGTTGGGCGCAATCCTCAATTCATCCTCGACGCCCACGCGCGATGATGTGCTGTCCGGACTGGACGAGACGGATCAGGACCTCGCCAGTGCTGTCCGCAAGGCGATCTTCACCTTCGCCAACATCCCTGCCCGTATTTCGCCGCGTGACGTCCCGCGCGTGCTACGAATCGTCGATCCGGCAATGCTGCTCACAGCGATGGCTGGTGCAGAGGCCGCAGGCTTTGCCGAACCGCGCGATTTCATCCTCGAAAACATGTCGGGCCGCATGGCCGATCAAATGCGCGAAGACATTGCTGAATCGGGTAAGATCAAACCCGCAGACGCTGACGAGGCCATGTCAGCCATCGTAGCAGCCATCCGCGAAATGGAGCAGAGCGGTGATCTGGAAATAATTGAGGAAGAAGAGGAAGGGGAGGACGCCTGATCCCGCCCCTTGTTGAGAAGCAAGGCAGCGACTATGTCTGAGGCCAACGCATCCTCAACAGGCGCATATGTCCAAAACTTCACCAGATAAAGGCGCAGCACTGACGCGCAAAATGGGGCATTACCTCAGTAACCTTGTGATTGTGGGCATGATACGTTTGGCACTACTGTTGCCTTACGAGATACGCGTGCGTTTTATGGGAAAGATGGTGGAGCGCGTCATTGGCCCTCTCGCTGGATATCGCAGCGCTGCGCTTAACAATCTGGCGCTTATTTGGCCGCAGATGCCAGAGCGTGAGCGTACGAAAATCGCTGCGCGTTGCCTGAACAATGTCGGCCGCACCTTTATCGAGAATTACTCGGCAAAAGACTTCCCTGAAAGGATGGCAGAGAACATCCTGACCGGAGACGGAGTTGAGGAGCTAAACGCCGCTGTAGCTGCGAACCGCCCTGTGATCCTTGTGACGGGGCACTACGGCAACTATGAGGCCGTACGCGCCACGTTGGTGGCACAGGAGCTGAACATTGGCGGGCTCTACCGCGACATGAAGAACCCGTATTTCAATGCGCATTATGTGAAAACGATGGAAGCATTCGGTGGTCCGGTCTTTCCACAAGGGCGCCGTGGAACAGCAGGTTTTGTGCGCCACCTCAAGGAAGGCGGCCAGCTTGTCCTATTGTTTGACCAGCATGTTTTTGGCGCGCCAACCTTCGATTTCTTAGGCCAGCCTGCAAATACAGCGACCTCTGCCGCTGATCTTGCGCTGCGCTATGATGCATTGCTCATTCCGTTTTACGGGATCAGACAGGCGGACGGGTTGACCTTTGAGACCGTGCTCGAAGCGCCAATTCCGCCATCGGATGCCGTAACGATGACCCAAGCAATCACAGACAGTCTGGCAGCGCGGGTTAAAGAGGATCCAAAGCAGTGGTTTTGGGTCCACCGCCGTTGGCGCCCTAAGACTTAGTCGAGACGTGCCGCAGCGATAATTTTGCCAGCGCCAGCTTCCTGAAGAAGCACAACAACCGGATCGTCCCCACCAACCGCCAGCGACAAATCGAGTGCGGACTTACCATCCCACGTCCCTGCCACCTGCAAACTGTGGGCGATATTGGTATATTCATACGTCTCGCCACGGTTTTCACCACGGGTGATTTTGGTCTTTTGCGAGGGGATAAGGCGTAGCACATGCACGTCCATCATACCTGTTTCGCTTACAGGCGTCGCGGCTTGAATACGCAACTTATTGCCACTCCGCTCTGCATTCAGCTCCGTGAGCGGTTTTTGTGCTCCGTGCTGCGCGATTGCTTTTGACAGCACCATCGGCTTTGCACCGACAATATCAGTTTGCCCGTTCACCACCATCTCGGGCGTGTAGATAGAGCGCCGCCCTGCCTTCGCCGCATAGGCGCGCTGGCGCTCTGCATGTGCAGGATTGCCGAATTCGTCTTTCCAACCGATGTAATCCCAATAATCGACATGCAGCGCTATCGCGATGACGTCCTCGCGGTCCTTAAGTTCTGAGAACATCGCATCAGCAGGGGGGCAGCTTGAACAGCCTTGCGACGTATAAAGCTCAACCACCACAGGCTGTTGCTGCGCCAACGCTACGTTTGGGTAACTAACATTTAGCGCCAGAACGGTCGCAGAAAGGAGGCGTGCAGCACAGGACATGTGATTCCAATCGGGTATAATTTGCTCAATCTATCTAACGTTGCAGTGCTGAAATAACCAATCAAGGTTTTGAGAGAACACTGTTATCGCCCAGTCCCACAAGTTTATAGATATTTTGGTGTACAATGGTATACAATTCGGTTGTTTGCTGTTGAAAACTGCGGCCAAATGCGCCATGACAGGCGTAATTTCGACACGCAGCCAACCTTATATTCGGAGCCACATATGACAATCATCGTCGGTCAGGATACTGCCAAAGCCCGCAAAACGATCAAATCGGGTGATCAATCCATCGCTTATTACTCTATTCCCGCAGCACAGGCCGCAGGTTTGGGTGATTTCTCCAATCTGCCCGCCGCCCTTAAGGTGGTGCTGGAGAACATGTTGCGCTTTGAAGATGGTAAAACCGTTACCGTCGACGATATCAAAGCATTCGCTGAATGGGGTGCCAAAGGTGGCAAGAACCCGCGCGAGATTGCATATCGCCCTGCCCGCGTGCTGATGCAGGATTTCACTGGCGTGCCTGCCGTTGTCGACCTTGCCGCAATGCGTGATGGCCTTGTGGCTTTGGGTGGTGAAGCCTCCCAGATTAACCCGCTGAACCCTGTTGATCTGGTCATCGACCACTCGGTTATGATCGACGAATTCGGCAACCCGCGTGCGTTCCAGATGAACGTCGACCGTGAATACGAGCGCAACATGGAGCGCTATACATTCCTCAAATGGGGTCAGAACGCCTTTAACAACTTCCGCGTTGTTCCTCCGGGCACAGGCATCTGTCACCAAGTCAACCTTGAGTATCTGGCCCAGACCGTCTGGACCGACAAGGATCAGAACGGTGATGAAGTAGCCTACCCTGACACGCTCGTTGGGACCGACAGCCACACCACCATGGTTAACGGCATGGCCGTCCTTGGTTGGGGTGTTGGCGGTATCGAGGCCGAGGCCGCGATGCTGGGTCAACCGATCTCGATGCTCATCCCCGAAGTTGTGGGTTTCGAGCTGACAGGCCGCATGATGGAAGGCACCACCGGTACCGATCTGGTGCTCAAAGTTGTGGAAATGCTGCGCGAAAAAGGCGTGGTGAGCAAATTCGTCGAGTTCTATGGCGAAGGTTTGGATCACCTGCCACTGGCCGACCGTGCCACCATCGCCAACATGGCGCCCGAGTATGGTGCAACTTGTGGCTTCTTCCCGATCGACGGCGAGACCCTGCGCTACATGCGTACCACGGGCCGTGACGAAGACCGGATCGCGCTGGTCGAAGCATATGCCAAGGAAAACGGCATGTGGCGCGGCGATGATTACGCCCCGATCTATACGGACACACTGTCCCTCGACATGGGTACAATCGTACCTGCGATTTCCGGCCCAAAACGTCCCCAAGACTATGTAGCCCTCACCGAGGGCAAGACTGCGTTTGCCAAAGAAATGGCCGACACATTCAAACGTCCTATGGGCAAAGAAGTGGCCGTTGAGGGCGAGGATTACACGCTGGAATCAGGTAAAGTCGTGATCGCGTCTATCACGTCATGCACCAACACCTCGAACCCATACGTAATGATCGGTGCGGGCCTTGTGGCGCGCAAAGCCGCTGCATTGGGTCTGGACCGCAAGCCTTGGGTAAAGACATCCCTCGCGCCCGGTTCTCAGGTGGTGAGTGCATATCTTGAGGCCGCAGGCCTACAGGATGATCTCGACAAGATTGGCTTCAACCTTGTCGGCTATGGTTGCACAACCTGCATCGGTAACTCCGGCCCACTTCAGCCCGAGATCAGCAAAGCGATCCATGACGGTGACCTGGTTGCGACCTCTGTACTGTCAGGTAACCGCAACTTTGAGGGCCGTATCTCTCCAGATGTACGCGCCAACTATCTGGCCTCCCCTCCATTGGTCGTGGCCTATGCGCTGGCTGGGACGATGGATATCAATCTGGCAACAGATCCGATTGCCCAGACGCCAGAAGGCAAAGATGTCTATCTGAAAGACATCTGGCCCACCACGCAAGAAGTGGCGGAGCTGGTTGAGCAGACTGTGACACGCGAAGCGTTCCAGACCAAATATGCTGACGTGTTTAAGGGTGACGAAAAGTGGCAGGCTGTTGAAACCACAGACGCCGAAACCTATGATTGGCCTCCTGCCTCCACCTATGTTCAGAACCCTCCCTACTTCCAAGGGATGAGCAAAGAGCCTGGTGTGATCACCAACATCGAAGGCGCAAAAGTGCTGGCCGTGCTTGGTGATATGATCACCACCGACCACATCTCCCCTGCTGGTTCGTTCAAAGAAGAAACGCCTGCTGGTCAATATCTGATGGAGCATCAGGTGCCTGTTCGTGAGTTCAACTCTTATGGCTCGCGTCGTGGTAACCACGAAGTAATGATGCGCGGCACCTTCGCTAACATCCGCATCAAGAACGAGATGCTTGACGGTGTTGAAGGTGGCTACACCAAAGGACCCGATGGCGACAAGACGTCGATCTTTGATGCTGCAATGGCATATCAGGCAAGCGGTATACCGTTGGTCATCTTTGGTGGTGAGCAATACGGCGCTGGCTCCTCACGCGATTGGGCAGCTAAAGGCACCGCCCTGCTAGGTGTTAAAGCTGTGATCTGTGAGAGCTTTGAGCGTATTCACCGCTCAAACCTCGTTGGTATGGGCGTGATCCCGTTCGAGTTCACAAATGGCGACAGCCGTAAGTCTCTGGGCCTGACAGGTGAAGAAACCGTGAGCATTTCCGGCCTCGACACCATCCAGCCGCTGCAAGAAGTACCTTGCGCGATCACGATGGCGGACGGGACTGTGAAAAACATCATGATCAAGTGCCGTATCGATACCGCGATTGAGGTCGAGTACATCGAACACGGCGGCGTACTCCACTACGTTCTGCGCGATCTCGCAAACAAGAGCATCGCAGCGGAGTAATCTCGCAAAAGAATAATGTTAAAAGGCCCCCGTTGCAGAGATGCAGCGGGGGCCTTTTTTGTGAACGTCGGCTTGAGCCCATTACGCATAAGTATTCACTGTGGTGTTCGTCGACCTAACGGCAGAGAAAAAAGGTCTCCCCTCCACAAGCTTTGCGCGGTTCAATCAAGGTAGGTATCAGCACGCTTGCCCGCCCTTTCCCAATGAATGGGTAGAGTTCTACCATAGAGTTGTTCTGTCCGTTCAGGGCTACCCACCATATCCGGCTCTTCCACATATGAAAAAATTGCCACGTAACGCGGCCTATTGCCACTCAGAGGTGCTACGCGATGCAGAGAATACCGCCCGCGAAAGAGTTGCAGATCCCCCGG
>JBALTK010000229.1:0-5661 GCA_036964385.1 Sulfitobacter sp.
ATTCCTGCGGGAAGGCTCCGCCCTGTTGTTTACGGGTTTCGACAAACGTCTCGATGTTGCTGACAGCCGACGCACCATGCTCAGGGTCTTTGAAGTCGGCAAGATTCTGGGTCCAGATGTCGGTCGCCCGCTGTGTAGACGTTTTAGCGCCCGCTTCCGTCCACGCCCCAAAATTCGTCAGGTCCGAGACAAGAGGCGCGTAAAACGCCGACTGATACCGATCCATCGTGTGTTGTGTGGCAAAGAAATGCCCCCCCGGATCTACCTCGGCCAAGGCGTCAAATCCGATCTCAGCATCATTGCCTGCGGGTTTCACACACAGTTCAGCCATTGTTTGCAGGGCCTCGACATCGTTGATGAATTTCTCATAACCGAAACTCAATCCCCCCTCTAACCAGCCCGCTGCGTGGACCGTCAGCGTGGCATTAGCCATTGCCGCTCCCCAAATCGCCATGTTCGTCTCATTTGCGGCCTGCATGTCAGCAGCGTTTGATGCAGCCCCTGTCGCAGAACGCCAAGGCAAGCCGATGTGGCGCGCCAATTGGCCTGCGCCGATCTGCATTTTCACATGCTCAGGAGTTCCAAACGCCGGAGAACCTGATTTCATATCCACGTTCGAGCTGAACCCGCCGTAGCTGATTGGTGCACCTGCGCGGGTCAGTTGGGCCAATGTGATGCCTGTAAGCGCTTCGGCGTGCTGTAAGGTCAGCGCTCCGGCCACCGTGATCGGGGCCATTGCGCCCGCCAAGCAGAACGGTGTGATGATGGTCATCTGGCCTGCTCGGGCAAAGTCGATCAATCCTTGGGCCATTGGAATATCGAGCATGCGCGGTGAGTTCGAGTTGATAACCGTCGTGCCCCAAACCCCATCCGTAAAATCATCGTCAGACAGGTTCAGCGCCAAGCGGATCATTTCGAAACTGTCGCTCACCTGCTCGGACCCTCGAGAGTAGACAAACATCGGCTTGTCGCAGTGAGCCAACTGCGCGCGCATCATCTCGTAATGACGAAATTGTATTGGGATGTCTTGAGGTTCAACGCAAGGGCCCAGCATGTGGATCACGTCATAGGTTTGGCACAGTTTCAGCGTCTCGACATATGCTTCCAGATCACCCGGCCTGCGACCCCGATTGAGGTCGGTCGCATTCGGGCAACCCGCCCCCGCCATGAACAACATCGCACCGTTCTCATATGTCAGCGCGCGCTTGGGGTTCGCGGCGCGCAAGCGAATGGACGCAGGCGCAGATTGCAAAGCAGCGGTGACGATATCGCGCCCCACAAACACCATTTCATCCTCAACGCGTGCGCCTGCCTGTCGGAAGATATTACGGGCCTCGGGCAGCAGAACCTTGATGCCCAGTTCTTCAATCACCCGCAGGGCGGTGTTGTGGATGTTTGCGATCTCGTCGTCAGAAAACACGGCTTGGGGCTGAAACGGATGGCGCAGGTTCACATAATCCGTTGCGCGAACAGGCTTTGCCGCATCTGATTGCGCGCGACGGCGGCCACCTGACCGGCGCGGTTTGTTTTCACGAAGCACCTTAATCCCCCTTGGATGAATTGATTTTACTGAAGGCGATCCAGTCGCGGCAAAACGTTGATCCCACCGTTGGGTCGAGAACCTTGCCGGTAAAGGCAAAAAAGTAATCATCCAGCATCGACATGCGTTCTTCGATGACCTCTTTGGGGTTCATCGCGAAATACCCAACTTGCGCAAAATACAGCACACGTGCACGCACGACGGCTTCTTGGGGTAAATAGTCAAACCGCTCGAACAATGCTGCAATGACAGCGATCCGGTTGGCATCCTCGCCCCTCACCACCTTGAGCACCCGCCCGTCGAGGCGCGCCCAGTCCCGCACGGCCTGCTCCAGCGGTGAGTTGAAATTGTCCGGATTGGTCCAGACGGCAAAGAACGATAGCACGCCGCGATCCAGACTGCCTGCATGCTCCAGCACTTGTTTGATGCGCTTGCCGTTCACGGCGAACCATTCGTCCAGCAAACCGTCCAGCAATTCTTGTCGCGATTTGAAATGCCAGTAAAAGCTGCCGCGACTCGCGCCGATGGATGTGGCCAGCCGCGTGATCTGAACTGCATCAATGCCCTCTTCCATCAAGCAGAGCATCGCGGCACGCAGCCAGTCAACACGGCCTAATCGCGGCTTTGGGGTGGTTTCAGTGAGGATTTCTAACGTATTCATAGAGTTTCCATACAGGGTTGTTTGGATATAATCAATATTGTATGTCTTTATCTATTGAAGCAGGGAGGACCGTTATGAAATCATCAAAACCAAGGGTTATGGAATGGGCCAAATCTACCTTCCAACCCCGCTTCGAACATGGAGATCAGGCCCAAGCCGCCCATCTGTGCGGTACCGATGACGGCAGCAAACTGGGCGCGGGATTTGGCCGCCTGACCAAGGCATCGTTCGAATGGACGGTGCAGTATGACGAGATCATTCTTGTTCTGGAGGGGGAAGTCACCGCAATAACGGAAACGGAGTCCTTGAAGGCTGGTCCACGGGATACAATCTGGTTGCCCGCTGGAACACGTGTCACCTATCAAGCAGAAGATGCTCTGATTTTTTACGCGATCCAGCCTGCTGATTGGGCGCAACCAGACAGCACGGAAGGGTAAGCGGACCATGTCGATTATCTCGCGGCTGCCGCGCAATGACCAAACAAACGCCTGGAGCACAATCCTGCCGCAACGCACGCCGCATGCGGCTTTGGCCACGGACATCAAGGCCGATTGGGTGGTTGTCGGTGCAGGATATGCCGGTTTGGCGGCTGCACGTCAGTTGGCGCACAACCGGCCCGACGATAGCATTGCGTTGGTAGAAGCAGGTGTGTGCGGCGAGAACGCCTCGGGGCGAAACTCGGGATTCATAATTGATTTACCGCATACGACATCTTCTAATCTTGATCAGTTGGAAGGGTCTCATCGCTACTTGCGCCTTGCGCGGGCCGCGACGGCAACGCTGGAGAAGAATGTCCGCGACTTTGATATTCAGTGCGATTGGTCACGGGACGGAAAATACCATGCGGCTGTAACACCTGCAGGATCGCAAGCTATGCTGGAGCCCTACGCGGCAGAGTTAACGGCTTTGAACGAACCCTTCGAATGGGTTGAGAAGGACGCCCTTTCAACCAAGTTGGGGACAACGCATTTTCACCGTGCGCTCTTTACACCTGGATGTGTGTTGATGAACCCCGCAGCACTGACGCGTGGGCTGGCGGATACGCTGCCCGAAAATGTTTCGATCTTTGAGAATTCTCCTGTGACAGCGATGGATTATTCGAACGGTGTGCGCGGAACCACGCCGGGTGGATCAATCACCGCCCCGCGTATGATATTGGCCGCAAACGGGTTCAGCGACCAATTTGGCTATGGCAAGAATACCTTTGTCCATCTGGCCCTCTGTGCCAGTCTGACCCGCCCTTTAACGCCTGACGAACAAGCGGCATTTGGTGTTGATCAACCTTGGGGCCTGACGCCTGTAAACGGGTTTGGCGGCATTACAATGCGCTATACAAATGACCGTCGCATTCTGATCCGACAAGATATCAAGGTTGCGATGGAGCAGGACTTCAAGTCGCAAAAAACTGATGCTATCGGGCGGAACCACAAGGCTCTGATGAATGCCCGCTTTCCCAAATTAAGTGATGTGGCATTCGAAAGTTCATGGGTTGGATACGTCTGTATGTCGCGCAACGGGGCGCCCATGTTTGGGCAAGTAAGTCCCAATATTTGGTTTGCGGCGTGCCAAAATGGGATTGGCGTAACAAAGGGCACAATCAGCGGCATGCTGGTTGCCGACAAAGCCTGTGGTGTTGGTAATCCACTGATCGATGACATGGAGGCTCTTGGGAGCCCCACTCATTTACCACCGCGTCCGTTGGTTGAGATTGGCGCAAGGGCTACAATCGGATGGGAAGTTTGGAAAAATCGTGCTGAGGCTTAACTGTCCTATGTTATTCACCAGACTGCCTTGTGAAGGTGTGTCCAATCATCGCACGATGAAAGAGCGGACGTTAACTGCATTGCAGAAAGTTGGTATTTGGGCTCGTAGCGGTCATTAGCTGCGGTTGAAAGTGCCAAGTGCTGCCGAACGTCTGCTTTCTCACACGGTGAGCCAATACTTCGCGGAGTTAGTGCGCCATCCTCGACATTTGCACCATCTGTTGTTCGGGTGGTGTGATCATCGATGCTCATGGTATACTTCTAAGGGCATTTGTTTGCGAGCAATGACGGTAGGAGCACGGACGAAATATGATTGCCGCGATTTCCGATGATGAACTGAAAACAGTGGTTGCGTCACTGCAAACTTCCATAAGAAAGTGGGCGAGAAAACACGATTTGTGGTTCGATTGTGGCTTTCAAAGCTATTCAGAACGTGTGGATGGTGACCCTGGGGAGACGCCTGTCGCCACTATCCTACATTTCGATGGCAATCTTGGCTCTGCATTGGACGGCGACATTAGTGGTCTCGACATCGAGTTTTCCACTCTGCTCGAACAACACGGTTTCTGGTATGAGCGCAATGATGGAGTGAGCGCACACATATACCCTGAGGATGACAATCCCTTATTCCAGCCATTTCTCGATTATGCTAAATGGCAATGGGTGTGCGGGCTCGTACAGCATGATATCGCAGATGTTCATGAAGAGCTGTATTTACACTTTGCGAAGCGGCCCGATGATTTGCACCGCCTCTCATGGAGAGATTTTGAAATTTTACTGTTTCGAATATTTCAAAATCAAGGGTTTACTTGTGAGCTTGGTCCCGGTTCGAATGATGGCGGAGTTGATGTTCGTGTCCTACAACGCGATCCGCTTGGCGACATATTAACGCTTGTTCAGGCAAAGAAGTACGCGCCACGAAATAAAATAGACCTGTCCGCTGTGGCAGCGCTCCACGGCGTGGCAGATGTTGAGACTGCGCAGCAGAGCATTTTTGTGACTACATCGAATTACCTGCCCTCAGCCCGTAAATTTGCGAGCCGTACGAGAATTCCTATGACGCTTGCAACATCAAGCGACGTGCGAGAATGGTGCCAAACCGCAAGTGATGGCATCATCCGTGATAAATCCAAGCTGGTTACCCAAGATTCCGTAACCCACCTACTGCAAAATCTTTTGCCGAAAGATCCCCGAGTGGTCCATGCAAGTACCGGGTACTCAGTCGTCACCAACCAGTTCGCCGTTGTGCTAAAGGAAACAAGGCATGCAGCTCTACTAATGGCAATTCCCTCGCTAACGATCTCTGATGACGGTTACGGGCAGAGGGGCTTTGAAGTGGCTGACGTAGGCCCCAAATGCCTTGCTGGGCTAACAGCTGATTGTGTGTTTCGCACTAAGCGGTCGGTAAGTGACGGTCGGGTAAACTATTGGAACGGGCAAAACCTATTCAGCGCTTGGAATGGTGAGGCACTCATTTTTGATCTTTGCGATTGATGGAGCTAATTTGTCGATACAGACAGATGTCATGAGTTTTCATTATTTGATCATTGGTATCATATCTATTTTGAGGAGGTTCTTTCATGGGCCGAACCGGTTATCGAGGCTGTTCTTCTTATGGCTTTAATTTTGGTACAAAGTGCTTTCGTTGTGACATCTTCGATCTCTTTAGTAGTGAATATCGGCAGGTAGAAAATTGG
>JBALTK010000230.1:0-5660 GCA_036964385.1 Sulfitobacter sp.
ATCCATTGGTGGACGGGCAGGGTAACTTTGGTAACATCGACGGCGATAACCCCGCCGCATCTCGTTATACCGAAGCGCGCATGACGGCCGTGGCCGAGGCGATGCTTGAAGGTCTTTCCGAGAATGTAGTGGATTTCCGCGATAACTATGACGGTCGCCTGACAGAGCCGTCTGTGCTGCCCGCACAATTCCCGAACCTGCTCGCCAATGGTTCGAGCGGGATTGCGGTGGGTATGGCGACCAACATTCCGCCGCATAACATCTCCGAACTGTGCGATGCCTGTATTCACCTGATCAAAACACCCGATGCGCGTGATGATACGCTGCTGAACTTTGTGCCTGGCCCCGATTTTCCTACGGGCGGTATCATTGTTGAGCCGAAAGATAGTATTGCGACTGCCTACCGGACCGGTAAAGGGGGCTTTCGCCTGCGGTGTCGTTGGGAGGTTGAGGACCTTGGCCGTGGTCAGTGGCAGATCGTTGTCACCGAAATTCCCTATCAGGTGCAAAAGTCCAAGCTGATCGAGAAAATTGCCGAGTCCATCCAACTCAAGAAGATACCGATCCTCGCAGATATTCGCGACGAAAGTGCGGAAGACGTGCGTATGGTGTTGGAGCCACGTAGCAAGAACGTCGATCCAGAAGTGCTTATGGGGATGATGTATCGCCACTCCGACCTTGAGGTGCGCTTCTCGCTCAACATGAACGTGTTGATTGACGGTGTGACGCCTAAGGTTTGCTCGATGAAGGAAGTGCTGCGTGCCTTCCTGGATCACCGCCGTGAAGTGCTCGAGCGCCGCTCGCGTCACCGTATGGAAAAGATCGACCACCGTCTGGAGGTCTTGGAAGGCTTTATCGTTGCGTTCCTCAACCTTGATCGCGTGATCGACATCATCCGTTATGACGATGAGCCGAAGGCAGCCCTCATGCGCGAGGACTGGGGCATAGATCACGTCCGTGCGATGGACGAGAAGGACTACGTTTCACCCGGTCCGGGCGAGGGCGAGTTGTCCGAGGTTCAGGCCGAAGCAATCCTGAACATGCGCCTTCGGTCTTTGCGCCGTCTGGAAGAGTTGGAATTGCTGCGTGAGCAATCCGAGCTGATGGAAGAGCGTGCAGGTCTTGAGGATCTTCTAGAGAACGAGAGCCTCCAGTGGAACAGCATCGCTGACCAGTTGCGTGAGACGAAAAAGCAGTTTGGCAAAATGTACGACGGCGGTGCCCGCCGCTCCACCTTTGCCGAGGCCGGCGAAATCGAGGATGTGCCGCTTGAGGCGATGATCGACCGCGAGCCGATCACGGTGGTCTGCTCGCAGATGGGCTGGATCAGGGCCATGACAGGTCACATCGATCTGACCCGTGAGTTGAAATTCAAGGACGGCGATGCCTCGCGCTTTGTCTTCCACGCCGAGACGACGGACCGTTTGCTGGCCTTTGGCAGTAACGGGCGCTTCTATACGATTTCCGGTGCGAACCTTCCTGGTGGGCGGGGTATGGGTGAACCACTTCGCTTGATTGTCGATCTGCCAAACGATGTGCAGATCGTGGATTTGTTCATTCACCGTCCGGATGGCAAGCTGTTGGTGGCTTCCTCTGCGGGGGACGGTTTCATCGTACCAGAGGCGGATATTGTGGCTCAGACGCGTTCGGGTAAGCAGGTTCTAAACGTGCGCGGCGAGACGCGCGCGCTCATCTGTAAACCTGTGAGCGGCGATTGTGTCGCCACTGTAGGCGAAAACCGCAAGGTGCTGGTCTTCGACATTGAAGAGCTGCCCGAGATGGGCCGTGGCAAAGGCGTGCGTTTGCAAAAATACAAGGATGGCGGATTGTCTGACGCCACTACCTTTACCCGCTCTGAGGGGCTGAGTTGGCTTGACCCTGCAGGACGTACGCGGACAGAAACAGCGCTGGATGAATGGGCTGGTAAGAGAGCAGGTGCGGGCCGCATGGCGCCTCGTGGTTTCCCGCGTGACAACAAGTTTACTTGATGTAACCCCCCCACCTGTTCCCGAGCAGGGCATGGATGTCTGGTTTGTGGGCTCTCGGTCGGCACTCTTCTGGCTTGCGCTCAAGTCGGGATTCTGGACTGTTCTGACCCTTGGGTTTTACCGCTTCTGGATGAAAACGCGGCTGCGGCGTTGGTATTGGTCATCGATCCGCCCCGGTGGCCATCCACTGGAGTATGTCGGTGACCCGTTAGAAAAACTGTTAGGTTTTTTCATCGCAGTGGTGATCCTCACCTTCTACATCGGCATTGTGAACCTGCTGCTGATGTTCGTGAGCTTTTCATTCTTTCAGAGCTCCTTTGTTGGCTATTTTGCAAGTGTGATTGGGGTGATTCCAATTTGGTTTTATGCGCAGTATCGCGCCCGGCGTTATGTTTTGGCGCGTACACGCTGGCGCGGGGTGCGTTTTGGACTGGAGAAGGGCGCATGGGGCTATGCGTGGCGTGCGCTGTTACATTGGCTCATTACGATATGCACCTTGGGCATTCTATGGCCGCGCATGACGTTCTGGCTGGAGAAGTATAAGACCGACCGCACCTTCTTTGGCTCGGCCAAGCTGGTACAGGGTGGGCGTTGGCAGATGCTGATCCCCGCTGCGATGCCTTTTGCTGTGGCTCTGGCTATGCTTGGCGCGCTGGGGGTATGGTTGGTGTATCTTGAGCCGCTGATTGGCTATGAGACCGATAGTCTGCCCATCGTCTATGACAACATCAAAAAGGTGTTAAGCGGTCGGGACAGCTGGTTCGGATGGGAAAAACCTGCGCGCTTGCTCCTGCTCATCCCCGTCGCGATGTTCCTGATTTACGGGATGGTGCACTATCGCTTCGCATCCAAACGCATCCTCGCAAATCACAAGCATGCCGAGGGGGTCCGCATGACCTCGAAGCTCAATGGCCTGCGGATTTCCATGATCTACGTGCTGGGCACCACCATTGCCTACACGATCCTGTTGATTGGCATCATCGCGATTGTGGGTGTCGCTATTGGCTTGCTTGGACCGGAGGCGTTTTTGGCGGCGCAGACTGGAACGACCGACCCGCTCGGTGATTTGCCACGCTGGCTGTCGCTGGGGATTATCGCGGTGCTCTATCTGTCAGTGTTTTTGTTCTGGAGCGTGCTGCACCATGCATTTGTCACCTATCCAATGATGCGCCATATGGCTGTCACACTCAGCCTTTCCAATATCGCGGGGTTGGCGCAGGTGAGCCAACGCGCACGCGACGAATTTGCCGAGGCGGAAGGTTTTGCCGAGGCGCTTGATCTGGGGGCTGCCATATGAAGATGCCGCCTGATCTTCCGCAATACCCTGATTTAGGCAGCCTTAGCTCGTCGTTTTTTGACGGCGATACGCCAGTGCCACATAGCGTAAGCCTTACGGTAGACACCGCCGCGCAGGTTCTAAAGATCGTGCTTCCCCAAAGTGCTGAGGCGACCATCCACTGGCCGCTCGCCGAGATACGCCAGCTCGAAGATACGGCAGGGCATGACGGAGTAATCTTGCGCTGGACTGGCGATCCGCTTGCGCGGCTGAACCTGAGTAACCCCCATCTTCTGAACGCCATGCCCCATCTTACACGGGGTGCACCGCCAAAAGGGCGTGGGCGTTTGGCCGCATGGGCCTTCGCTGCTGTAGCAGCGGTGACCATCCAGATCGGAATTTTGGTGCCGCTGCTAGCGGACCGCCTCGCGACGTTTGTGCCCCCAGCCGGTGAGCGGGCGCTGGGAGAGGCGACGTTCGGCCAAATCCGTCAGGCGCTTGCCGGAACGGGCCTGCCACCCTTGCTGACTTGCGATGATAAAGACGGCCTTGCTGCGCTCGAACAGATGCTTTTGGCACTGGGCGTTGAGCGGGACACGGACGATGCGGTTAAGGTCTTTGTGCTTGATCACGAGATGGTCAATGCCTTTGCCCTTCCCGGTGGATATGTTGTATTTTTTCGCGGGATGATTGATGCAGCGCTGAGTCCGAATGAGATCGCTGCCGTGCTGGCCCATGAAGTGGGGCATGTAGAAAACCGCGACCCCACGCGCCACGCGCTCCGTTCGGCAGGGTCTATTGGTATTTTGGGGTTGTTGTTTGGTGACTTTGCAGGCGGTGCAGCGGTCCTTTTTCTGACCGAGCAGTTGATCAGCGCCAGCCATAGCCAAGGGGCAGAGACTGGCGCGGACGAGTTCGCCTTTGGTGCGCTGGAGGAGGCGGGGGTTTCACCCGCAGCGCTTGGCGATATGTTCGAACGGTTGCGCACTAAATATGGCGATACCGAGGGAGTCGTCGCCCATTTCGTCAGCCATCCAACACTGAGCAGTCGCATTACCCGCGCACGAGAGGTGGCCCGTGAAGATGCCTCTTACGGTGAAATTATTAGCGAATATGAGTGGCGGGCGCTCAAAAACATCTGCACTTCGAACCTGTTGCCGCCATCCACTGATTAGTTGGTTCTGGGCGCATCAAGAGCCCACCTTCTCGCCTTAAATGCGGGCGGGATGAAGGGATGCGTGTCTGGGTGCGGGCATCGCCACAGTTCATTCCGAGAGGTGAAGACGCTAGCTTAGTTATCGAAAGAAGCGGCAAAATTTTCGGCCTCATTGCGCCACCCATGCGGTTGCGGTATCGCTGTTGCCAAACGAGGGGGACTGTCAGATGAGCCGGATCAAAATGATGCGAAGTGTAGGTGTTTTGTTGCTAGTGGGTCTTTTGGCGGCCTGTAACGGTGCATCTGATCTGGGGAAATCCGCAGTTCCACTGGGTGATTTCAACCTCAAACACAACATTGTCGTAGCACCAAAGGTTCAGAAGGTCCCGTTGTGTCGCGAACTGGACAAGGACGTGATGACCACGATGTTACAGGATGCTGTGGCTGAGCGGTTTGACCGCTATGACGGTGATCGCCTCTACCACTTTGGTATTTCGATTGAGGGCTACTGCCTCGCCCCTCCGGGCATTCCTGTGGTTGCAGCCCCGAAATCGGCAATGATCATCCGCATCACCGTTTGGGACGATGCCAAGAACAAGAAGCTGACGGAAAAGGCACACCAGATCACGGTGATCGAATCGCTGGATCAGGGACCACTTGTCGGCTCAGGCTACACTAAAACCGCCGAGGAGCAGTTCAAGAACCTCAGCCAGAACGCGGTTAAACAAATCGAGAATTTCCTCGTGCGGGAGAATCGCGAGAAGGGTTGGTTCAACGGATCAGGTCCAAGTGCGAAGCCTGCTACGGCACCCGTGGCAGATGAGGATGCTGTGACGGAAACCGAAGAGGTCGCTGCCGCCGCTGTGGTGGATACGCCTGTCACCAGCGGGCGGTAAACCGCGCCTTTGCATGAAACTGTAAGCGGGGGAGCAAGACCCGCTTGATTTTACTCTCCAGACCAAATATGCCGCGCGCCATATGCAATACGGGCCCGCACTGGGCCTCATGACTTTTGGAAGGGCGCCCACCATGGCAAAGGAAAAGTTTGAACGTAACAAACCGCACGTCAACATCGGCACAATTGGCCACGTTGACCACGGTAAAACGACGCTGACAGCTGCGATCACCAAGTATTTTGGCGATTTCAAAGCGTATGACCAGATTGACGGCGCGCCCGAAGAAAAAGCACGCGGTATCACGATCTCCACAGCGCACGTTGAGTATGAGACCGAAGCACGCC
>JBALTK010000231.1:0-5622 GCA_036964385.1 Sulfitobacter sp.
GCATCCAATCAACGCGAAATGCAGTGTGGTCATTTACCATCACTGCGGTCGCGTCCAATTTCTGTACAGCTCGCATCGCGACATCAAGGTTCTTTGAATATACCGAAGCCTGAAAGGCGAAAGGGATATTGTTTGCCTGAGCAATCGCCGCATTCATATCCGCATAATCGTAGACGCAAATGACGGGCCCAAAGATTTCCTGCCGCGACACCCTTGCGCTGTCAGGGGCGCGCAACAACACCGTAGGCGCATAAGTGGTATCGCCTAATTTTCTACCACCAGTCATCACCTGCGCACCTGCGTCTTTGGCCTCTTGCACCCAATCGCTGACGCGATCCACTTCGCGTGGCCGGATGAGCGGCCCAGCATCGGTATCTTCATTCACCGCGTTGCCGACAATCAGTTCTTCCGCCTGGTCGCTGATCAGCGCGGCAATGTCATCCGCCATCGCCGAGGGCGCAAACACCCGCTGGACAGAGACACAAACTTGCCCCGAATGGTAGAATCCACCCTTCACAAGGCCGGGGATCATGGTTTCTATATCTGCACTGTCGTCGATAATGACTGGAGCGGCACCACCATGTTCTAATGCGCAGCGCGTTCCAGGGGCCAGTTTGGAGCGCAACATCCAGCCCACTTTTCCAGACCCGATAAAGGAAAAGAATGCTACGCGCGGATCGGTAACCAATTTTTCTGCCGTCGGAATGTCGCAAGGCACAAAGCGGCACCATTCCTCAGGCAGGCCCGCCTCGATCAGGATATCAACAAAGGCCTTGCATGAAAGGGGGGTGTCGTCTGCTGGTTTGACCAAGGCTGGACAACCGGTCGCCACGGCAGGGGCAACCTGATGCACGATTAAGTTCAAAGGATGATTGAACGCGGATACCGCGACGACAGGTCCAATTGGTTCACGCTGGGTAAAGGCCGTGCGGCCTGCGCCCGCTGCTGTCAAATCCATCGGGATCTGTTTGCCTGCAAGGTTTGGGATCTCTTTGATACAAAGCTTTACGCCATCAATGGCGCGCGTCACCTCTATCCGTGCATCGACCAAAGGCTTGCCACCCTCATTTGCGATGAGATAGGCCAGTTCTTCAAATCGGACCTGCATCAACACGGCCGTTTTCTGGAGAATATCCACGCGTTGGTGCGCGGGCATCCAGCTGTCTCTGTCCTTGTGAAGTTGCTGAGCAGTTTGCAGATAACCGTCAATGTCTTCCCACTGTGCCAGCTTCACAGCACCGATTGGTTTAAGATCGAACGGGTTGACGACTTCAAGCATTTCAACACTCATAGTAGACACGCTTTTTCAGCCAGTTCATCGATCAGAACTTTCTGATTTTCGGAGTAATCCACAGGCAGGTCTATGAGATGTACGCCGCCAGCCTTGAAGGCCTTTTCAATAGTGGGGATCAGCCCATCAGCTGTTTCAATCCGATGACCGACAGCGCCATAGCTTTCAGCATATTTGACGAAATCAGGGTTGTTGAATTCCAACCCCCAATCATCAAAGCCAGCGGCTGTCTGCTTCCAACGGATCATGCCATAGGAGCTGTCGTTGAGGACCATTACCACAAGATTCAGCTTGAGGCGTATCGCGGTTTCGAGTTCCTGACTGTTCATCATAAACCCACCATCCCCACAAATCGCCATCACGCGGCGATCGGGATAAATGTAAGCAGCAGCCATTGCAGATGGCAGGCCCGCGCCCATTGTCGCAAGTGCGTTGTCCAGCAGAACAGTGTTAGGCTCATATGCTTTGTAGTTTCTGGCGTACCAGATTTTGTAGATACCGTTATCCAATGCAATGATATCCTTGTCGCCCATTGCCTTGCGGGTATCAGCGACAAAGCGTTGCGGCATGATCGGGAACCGTGGATCGTCCACGCCTTCGGCCAGATGGGATTCGACTTCTGACTTGATCGTCTTGAAGTAAGTAAGATCAACTTTCAGGCCGTCACCTACGGCGGCCTGCAATTTTCGGACCGACGCCTCCAGATCACCCACAACCTCTACCTGCGGGAAATACACCGAATCCACTTGCGCAGATTTGTAGTTGACGTGGATTACTTTTTTGCCACCCGCTTCCATGAAGAATGGCGGTTTTTCTACGACGTCATGTCCGAAATTGATGACCAGATCAGCGCGATCAATTGCGCAATGCATATAGTCATTATCAGATAACGCTGCCGTCCCCAAAAAGAGGTTAGAGCGTTCGTCAACGACACCCTTGCCCATTTGTGTTACAAAGAATGGAATGCCCGTAGCCTCAATAAAGCCTGAAATTGCGCCGCGAACGTTCTTCCGATTTGCACCTGCGCCAATCAGAACCAGCGGCATCTTGGCATTTTTTATCAAGTCGGCGGCGTCTGACAAAACAGCATCATCTGCGACGGCATAGTAGCGGTTGTGCGGGTCAATCACTGTGGCATCGCATTGCTCTTCGGCAATGTCTTCGGGCAGCTCCAGCAGCACAGCGCCCGGGCGTTCTTCGCTGGCGACGCGAAACGCCTCACGGACCAATGAAGGGATCGTGTTGCCGTGCACAATCTGTTTGGACATTTTGCAGATTGGATCAAATAGGTTCACAACATCAATGATCTGAAATTGCCCCTGTTTGGATTTCTTGATCGGCTTTTGACCGGTGATCATGATGAGTGGAAACCCACCCAAATGTGCGTAAGCTGCGGGGGTTGCAAAATTCGTGGCACCGGGTCCCAGCGTTGCCATACACACACCTGGTTTTCCAGTGAGGCGGCCATAGGTTGCGGCCATGAAGGCAGCGCCCTGTTCGTGTCGCGTCAGGATCAGTTTGATACTGGAGGTCCGCAGTGACTCCACCAGATCGAGGTTCTCCTCACCAGGAACTGCAAAAATCTCTTCGACGCCTTCCGCTTCCAATGCTCGGACAAACAAGTCGGACGCTTTGATCATTGTCGATTGTGAATTGGTCATGGTAATATATTCCTTTATTCCGCAGCTGTCTTTGGCAGGTATTCTGGCAAAATATCTTTGTAGGGATACCGTTCGTCCATCGGAACAGACGTGCCATCCGATTGCATGATGCGAACATGTTTACGCTTCAAAAGGCGAGGGCGGCCGACACCGCAAGAGTGCGATATCACCTCTACCTCATGGATCAGATTCTTACAGAAGTTTGCGACTTTTACCGACTTGTCTGCTGGGTTCAGGCCTTTTTGAAGCCGCTTGTTATGTGTCGTGATACCAGTCGGGCAGGTGTTCTTGTTGCACTTGAGGGCTTGGATGCAGCCAAGCGAGAACATAAAGCCACGGGCCGAGTTTATGAAATCGGCCCCAGCGGCGAGTGCCCATGCGACCTCGGACGGTGTTACCAGTTTGCCAGAGGCAATGATTTTGATCCGGTCACGCAGACCATATTCAGTCATGATATCGACAACCAAAGGCAGCGACTCTCGGACCACCAATCCCACGTTGTCCATCAAGGGCATAGGCGCTGCACCAGTACCGCCATCGCCACTGTCGACGGTGATGAAATCGGGTGCGGATTCGATGCCGCGTCGTTGGATTTCTTTCGCCAGCTCAGATAGCCAACCATAGCTGCCAACAACGGCTTTGAAGCCAACTGGCTTACCCGTGACCTTTCGGATGTGATTGATCATATCAAGCATGGAGGCTGCATCGTTTACTTCGGGATGGCGATTGGGGGAGATTGAATCCTGTCCCTCTGGAATGCCCCTAATCGCTGCTATCTCAGCGTTCACTTTTGCGCCCGGTAGAATACCACCCTTACCTGGTTTGGCACCCTGACTCATCTTGAGTTCAAACATTCTAACTTGCTCATGCGCGGCGATCTCTTTCAGCTTGGTGTCAGATAGGCTGCCATCATCATCGCGCACACCGTACTTTGCGGTGCCGATTTGGAAGATAATATCGGCCCCCCCTTCGAGGTGATATGGCGAAAGGCCGCCTTCGCCGGTATTCATCCAACACCCAGCCAGTTTTGCCCCTTTGGACAAGGCGCGCACAGCAGGGGTTGATAACGCGCCGTAGCTCATTGCAGAAATGTTAAAAAACGATCCGGCGTTGTAGGGGATTTCACAATATGGCCCAACCAGAAGTGGCTGCACTTCGGCTGCGTCCTCATCTAACGTCGGAAACGGGCAGTTCACAAAGATGGCGGTTCCAGGTGCGGTCAGCATCTTTGTTGACCCGAATGCGACCGTATTATCTTCGCCCTTGGCGGCGCGCCCGATCCATTCGCGCTCTGCACGGTTGAACGGCATTTCTTCACGGTCCATTGCAAAGAAGTATTGTCTGAAGAACTCCCCCAGCGTGGAGAAGAGATGTCGAAACCGACCAACGACTGGATAGTTTCGGCGAACCGCATCACTGGTTTGCGTAACGTCGATGACGAACATGACGATAATCGCAAGCGCGCCGAGGCCAATCAAAAAGATAAATGCTGATGTGAAAAAGTATAAGTTCATCGGTTTTGTTCTCCGGCAGGGAAGGGGGTAAAAGGGGCAACATTGGCCATCTTAATGCTCGGCGATCAGGCCCTTGATTGAGGGAGGTGATCGTGTGCCAAGTTCTGAACGCCATTTTTTGGGATAACGAGTTGTGCTTAGGCTTACCCTTCATCTTGCAAATTCAACGGAGCATGAATGAAGCTATAGACATGCGCTGTAGGTTTGATGCAGCGCATGAAGGTTTGGTTACACCTGAGCGATCAGAAAGTTTGGCGGACGCGGTGGGAGAGGTCAAACACGCGTAAAATTCCGCCCCTGTGCAAAGAGGCACTGGCGGCATTTCACACGCCTGTAGCGATGAAATGGGTGGAGAGCCAGTAACAAGCTTAAGCTTTGCTGGCCTCCAAAATAGCTTTGATGAGATCTTTGGGAACTTCCGCCAAGGCTTCATCTTCCTCTAATTTGGAAACGTTCAACACTTCCAGAGTGCGCCGATAATCAGCGATGTAGCGTCGGCAATCGGGGCAGACCATCAGATGTCGGTCGATGACCTTCATCTGGGACTTCGGTAGGTCATCTTCGATATATGCCAAAAGGAAACTCTCGACCTGCTTGCAGTCGATCATTCCAGGCAGCTTTACCATAATGCCACGAATTTTGCGCGCAAATCCTTCAATCATATTTGACCATCGTAGAACATGGGTTCAAGCAAACTCTTCAGTGCGGTTCGGGCTCTATGAAGGCGCACCTTCACATTTGCCTCGGTTATTTCAAGAAAGTCTGAAACTTCAGCAGTTGTCATTTCTTCAATGTCTCTCAACTGCAAAACGACGCGGTAGGCGTCAGGCAGTTCCGATATTAGCTCGCGCACAATGCTCACTGTTTGTTTGGAGTGCAAGGCTGTCTCCGATGTTTCGGCTGTGACATGTGGAACCGGCACTCTCATTCCGCGTGCGTCAAAGCTTGGTAAGAGGTGATCAATCGACTGCTCATTGGCGCGCTTCTTTTTACGCAAGATCATCAGTGCCTCGTTCACAACAATTCTGTGCATCCACGTTTTGGGGTGGGAACGTCCCTCGAACTGATCAATCTTCACATGAATTTTTGAAAACGCCAACTGAACGGCATCTTTCGCAAGATCATGATCATTCAAAATTCGCCCTGCCAGCCCAAG
>JBALTK010000232.1:0-5592 GCA_036964385.1 Sulfitobacter sp.
TGGCGGAGAGAACATCAGCTATGAAAAGGGACGTGCCGTTCCGGGCGATGAAGGTGTGCTGACCGCCGCCTTCACCGGCAATCATGGCTGGTTTTGGCGCAACCGCGATGGGCAGGACGTGACCATCACGCTCTATGTCCGTGGCGACTATAGCGAGATGAAGCTGCCGTAGAATATGTCGATGGCCCTTGTCGTATGGTGGGGGCCATCTCTCCGAAGCAGACTTTAGCCGCGTCGCGGAAAATCGGTAAAGTGGGCTCATTCCTGCCGTTAGCTGCGCAATGCACCAAAGTCCGGTTTGCGCCGTGAAGTAGCAAATCACAGTCGTTCAAGGAGCTTTCCATTGTGACGCGCAATTATATGCGCTCAACTCGCGCAAAGTCATGCGCGCAGTAATCAGCCTAAGTCACTGATATCTGGTGAGCGAGGCGCAATATTACGCGCTTCCCTACAATACGTGTATGTTCGGATACCTTACCTCTCTCGTTAACTTTTGCTTTGACCTTTTTGCGGGGCGGCCCAACCACTTCCCGTTGCGATCTGGAGCTTGAGCCAATTCGCGGCGCTTTGCTGCACAGCCTCTGCCAGCAAACCACGAGCCTGAGTGAGCGTGAGTTCAGCCTTAAGAAGATCCAATAACTCAACCGCGCCCTCTTGATACGCTTCTTCGGTCAAGTTGAATGCGGTTGTGTTCGCGGAAACCGCCTCGCGAAGCCGCGTTACTTTTTGCCTCGAAAGCCGATATGCGCTTTGGGCGGTTTGGACTTCTTGAACTGCGTGCTCAACAGATGCGCGCCACAAGATTTCACCTTGTTGTGCCTGTGCAATGCGCGCGTCTCGTCTGGCTTTCAACGCGCCGCGACTAAAAACGGGAAGTGTCAGAGTGGGACCAAATAGCGATCCGTCAAAGTCACCATCAAGAGATACGACTCCACTCAATGCCAATGTTGGATAGAGCTTTGCTTCGGCGACCCCGACTGCTGCCACCGCCGCTGCATAGCGCCGCTCGTTTGCCTGAATGTCTGGTCGGTTGCGCAGCAGATTTGCAGGTGTTCCAACACGGGGTGATGTCTTTGGCGTTGGTTGTGGCGCACCAGCCTGCATGTTTTTCAGCAGCGGACCCGCAGGTTCAGACACAAGTGTGGCAATGCCATAAACACTTGCCAAAAATGCAGCTTCAAGCGTTGGCAATTGCGCCGAAACATTTGAAAACTGTGCCTGCGCCTGCGCCACATTCAGCTCTGCCGCTTGGCCGATCTCGCGTTCGCGTTTCACGATTTTGAGGATGCGCTGATTGTTTGCGATGGATTGGCGGGTCAGCTCCAATCGTTCCTGATAGTACCGCGCATCAATGTAGCTGCCAACCACACTCGACAGATAGGCGAGGCGGGCGGTCCCGACATCAAAGTCGGCAGCGTCTAGGGAGGCCAGCGCCAACTCTTGCTTGCGGTCGATGCCTGCCATGGCCGTTCCGGCACTAAGCGTGGCGGACCGGAAGGTGTCGGGGAGTAACCCAACCGTATCCGCACCAACATCCGCATGATATGCGGACACGCTGAGGTCCCCGCCAATTTGATTTTTTATGCCAGCAGCGCGGGCATTGGCTTGGGCGGCATTGACCGCTTGAAGCGCCGCCTGAACACTTAGATTTTGTGCGAGACCTTGGGCGACTAGGGCGTTCAACTTGCGATCATGCAGGTCTGTCCACCATTTGATCTGGGCGGTTTGGCTCTTCTGTACTGATCCACCTTCAACAAAGTTGTCGGCAAGCGCGATGGATGGCGGTACATAGTCCGGCCCCACGCCACTACACCCCGCGAAAAGTGACAAGGAGATGCCAAGGATCGCTTGCTTTCCAGCGCCAAAACGACGTTGGCACACCTGAGGTTTTGCGTGTCTATTATCTAGTGGCATGAGCTTTCGCTCCCATCATTTTTAGCTGTGTATAGAATTGCCCGCGACAAAGCCGCGACATGCCTTGGCAACAACGGATTCTTCGTCTGTCGGCAGAGTCAGAACGGACACGGACGACTGGTCAGAGCTGATCTTTGTCGCGTTGTTGTCGTTTGCTACGGTATCAAGATGGACACCCATCCAGCCGAGACGATCACAGATAAGGTCTCGTACAAGGGCGGAGTTCTCTCCGATGCCCGCGGTGAAGACTATGGCATCGAGACCCCCGATGGCTGTTACCAGACCGGCGAGGATACTGGCGGCACGAAAACAATACAGGTCAATGGCTTCGCGTGCATTTGGATCGCTGCTATCCTGCAAGACCTGCATATTATTGCTGATACCAGAGACGCCGAGCAGGCCTGACTGGCGATACAGAAGATCCTCAATCTGATCGGCACTCATACCTTTGGATCGCATCAGGTAAAGCACAGCACCCGGATCGAGCGCTCCGCACCGTTGTCCCATCATCAGGCCATCGAGTGCGGTGAAGCCCATGCTGGTTGCAACACTCTTTCGGTTGGTCATGGCACACATGCTTGCCCCATTGCCTAGATGCGCGACAATCACGCGACCCTCTGCCGCTGCTCCAAGGGGCTGGGGGAGGGCGCTGGCGATGTATTCATAAGACAGACCGTGAAATCCGTATCGAACGATGCCTTCGTCGCTCAAGCTTCGAGGGAGGGCAAAAAGTGACGCCAATCGATCCTGAGTGCGGTGAAACGCTGTGTCAAAGCAGGCAATCTGAGGCACGCCAGAATGCCATTTGGTCACTGCGCGAATAGCAGCAAGATTGTGCGGTTGGTGCAGGGGAGCGAGGGGGATGAGCGTTTCGAGCTTCTCTAGAACTTCGTTGGTGACAAGCGTTGGTTTCGAGAAAAAGCTGCCGCCATGAACGACACGGTGCCCGATTGCTATGAGCCGGTGATTCCCAAGGTATTGCGGCAACCACGTCAACAAAAGCGCGATGATGTCTTCGTGGCTGGCAGTGGCGTTGAGGTTGCTCAGTTCGCCTTTACCCAGCATTTCACCATCGCTACCGCGCGCGGAGAATTGAGGGGAGCGGCCGATCTCGGTGATCTTTCCGGTGATGTTGGCTGTGTTTTTGGTCGTACCACTTTCAAAGACGGCAAACTTCAGACTAGAAGACCCCGAGTTCAGGGTCAGGATGACCTCATTCATGGTTGGATGCCTTTGCTGAAACGGTGAACGAACAGCTGCGCTATTGCTGTTGATGCAAGGCGTGACATCAGGCCGTCCGCGCGGCTCGTCAGGACAATCGGAATTTGCGCACCAAGGACAACGCCCGCTGAATCCGCGCCCGCGAGATAGATCAACTGTTTGGCGACCATGTTCCCCGCTTCAAGATCGGGCACGATTAGAATGTCTGCGCTTCCTGCGACCTCCGAGACAATCCCTTTCGCATCTGCGGCCGCACGGGACACGGCATTGTCAAAGGCGAGTGGCCCATCAAGCTGCGCGCCAGTGATCTGCCCGCGATCTGCCATTTTGCACAGGGCGGCGGCGTCCAACGTCGAGGGGAGGCTTGGCGTGACCGTTTCAACAGCCGACAATATCGCCACCTTCGGGCAAGCGATGCCAAGTGCATGTGCAAGATCAATTGAATTTTGAACGATGTCACGCTTCACTTGGAGATCTGGAAATATGTTGATCGCGGCATCACTGATGAGGAGCGGTTTTGGATAGTTCGGAACATCGAGCGCGAAGACATGGCTCATGCGTCGTTCGGTGCGCAGACCGATTTCACGGTCTACAACGGGTTTAAGCAATTCGTCGGTATGAATTTTCCCTTTCATGAGCATGCTCACTTTGCCAGCGCGTGCTAGTTCGACGGCCTTCTCTGCCGCTGCGTGGCTGTGTGGGACATCGACGATTTCAACTCCCGACAAATCCAGATTGGCGGCTTCTGCAATGGCTCTGATCTTGGTTTCGGGGCCAATCAATATCGGGATGATCATGCCCTGTTCGGCAGCAGCCAACGCCCCTTCCAATGAGACGTCGTCACACGGATGCACAACGGCTGTTGGCACAGGGGCAAGCGGTTTTGTCGCCGCGATAAGCGCGTTGAAGCGCGCGCCGCGTTCATGCAGGTGCACTTCGGGTAAGTGGGTGCGGGGGCGGTGTACTTTCACGGTTGGTGCCATGACCAACGCCTGACCTTGGATCACGATTTTGCCGTCTTGGTTCAGGCACAAGCAGTCAAGGGTGACACGTTGGTGCTCCGTTGCCTTCTCCGTGACGGTGACGCGCACAGTGACGGTATCGCCCAATCCAACGGGGTGGCGAAAACTCAGATTTTGATTGAGGTAGATTGTTCCAGGGCCAGGTAATTCAGTGCCAAGGACGGCAGAAATTAGCGCCCCCCCCCACATACCGTGCGCGATGACCTTGTGAAAGACATCGGAATCGGCAAATTCCGCATCGACATGGGCGGGGTTCACATCACCCGACATGACGGCAAACAATTCTATGTCTTCTGTTTTCAAGGTGCGTGTCAGTTCGGCACTGTCACCAACCTTGATCTCGTCAAAGGTTTTGTTTTCGATGAATTGCATTGGCATTGAACTTTCTTTTTGGTGCTCTTGCGGAGCGCATCGTTGGTTGGATTTTACCTTAAGGCTCCAACTCACGCCATGTATTCACCGCCATTCACGCTGAGGGTTGAGCCCGTAATAAAATCGGCATCGTCACCCGCCAGAAACAAGATTGCGCGGGCGATATCCGTGGGCTGTCCGAGGCGACCGACCGGTGTTTCAGCAACGATCTGTTTGATGACATCTGCGGAGACGGCAGCGACCATATCGGTGTCGCAATATCCTGGTGCGACCGCATTGACTGTAATTCCCTTTGCAGCGTTCTCCTGCGCGAGGGCTTTTGTGAAACCTATAATGCCAGCTTTTGCAGCTGAATAATTGGTTTGGCCAAACTGACCCTTTTGGCCGTTGATCGACGAGACATTGATGATGCGCCCAAAGCCACGGTTGCGCATGCCCGGAACAACATTGCGACACATATTGTAAACCGAACCCAGATTGGTGTTGATCACATCCATCCACTGTTCTGGTCCCATGTGATGCAAGGTGGCGTCACGGGTGATGCCAGCGTTGTTGACCAAAATATCTACGGGGCCCAAGTCGTCCTTGATCTTTTGCAGACCTTCTTGGCAGGCAGAAAAGTCAGCAACGTCCCATTTGTAAACTGCGATTCCGGTTTCTTTGTTGAAGGCCTGCGCGGCCTTATCGTTTCCATGATAGGTGACCGCAACCGTGCACCCTTTTGTCTTCAATGCCACTGCGGCGGCGCGCCCAAGGCCACGTGTGCCGCCAGTTACAACTGCTATTCTTGTCATGTCATTATCCTGAATTGATGGTGTTTGGCCTTAGCCGCGGACGTGATAACCGCCATCGACGAAGGCGATGTTGCCTGTCACTTTTCGGGAAAGGTCGCTGACCAAACCAACGGCCATTTGCCCCACGTCTTCGATACTCACGAGGCTTTGTTGGGGTGCGCGGCTGCGCGCGGCTTCGATCAACTCGTCGAAGTGCGCTATTCCCGAACCTGCACGGGTTTGCAAAGGTCCGGGCGAGATTGCGTTAACGCGGATTTGTTTTGGGCCAA
>JBALTK010000233.1:0-5563 GCA_036964385.1 Sulfitobacter sp.
GTTTATTATTCTGACGGAAATGTTGCCGATTATTTTTATCGAATTGTTGCCGATTATTTTTAGATACGTGTTTTTTAGATAGCCTTTTTGAGTAGGGGAGCGAGTTCCTAATATGAAATTTTCAGACTATCCGGTGGCAACTGATTGTCTCGGGCTGGTGTCAGATTGGACTTACGCATTAAATGGTAATGGCGAACTGTCGGATGTCCTAGATCGGCTTATGCGGCTTTTGAAAGCCGAAGTCGTAGCAATTGTTCGCATGTCGAAAGCAGATTTTAGTGTGCAATCGGTGGCGCGTACTGACATGCAAAAGGGCAAGGTTTGGCCGACACAATTCTGCTCTTGCGCGGGCGAAATAGTTGGTGAATTTATTACAAGCGCTAAAGTGGGCAGTCTCTGGAAGCTTTCGGAAGCAAAGTCATCCAATCTTGTTCGGCCTGCAGCTAACGATACTGGAGTGCCTGACCACATCTTTGAAGGCATTGTCAGCCCACTGGAAACAACATGCAGCCACATCGATTTCATTGAACTGTATTTTGACCATCAACCTGCTGAACATGATCTCCAACTTTTGGTTATGCTAATTGGCACGCTGACAAGTGGATGGAGACGGCGTGCGCCTGCATCGATTTCAAAGGCCATCAACCCAAAACGGAAGCTCTCAAGGGTTTTGGAGAGAAAAGACAACCAATTTTCAGTTCTTGACCCGGAAAATCCTGCCCAACTCAGTAGATCCGAATACCGCATTTGCTCTTTGCTATCTGAAGGAATGACCGTGCAAGTCATTGCCAAGGTTTTATCAATTCGGCCGGCAACAGTCCGTTCACACCTGAGTTCGACTTTTTCAAAGACGGGTGCTTCTAGCCAAGTTGAGCTATTGTATCAGCTTAACAACAAGCCGAAGCCATCCCATGAAATAGACGTCATTGAAAAATCCAATCGGCGTGTCAATTAGGGTGGAGTTCACAGATTCTAAGATCGGTGCTGGTTTGGCAAAGTGCAGGTGAAGTGGTCCGGTAAAACTGGACAGCGTGTTATGATGTATCCAACCTTGAAGACAGGATACACAAATGACGAAGAGGCGCAGTTTTTCGGACAAGCATAAAGCTACGGTGGCGCCTGAGGCGCTTCGTGGAGATCGCAAAGCACCAGAGATTGCAGCTAAGCATAAAGTCCATCTATTACGGTCAGGGTATTGCACAGCAATATCCCGAGAGGCGACGCAGGTAACGACGTGAAAACGACTGGCCAAAGATTTTGGCCACGAAATAGGGCTAAGTTAATGATTTCTATTGCATTAATGTAATAGCAATCTGGAGCGGGTAACGAGAATCGAACTCGTAACTAAAGCTTGGGAAGCTGCCGTGATACCTTTTCACCATACCCGCGCGCCAGAATTTTAATTAAGTGGATTCAGGTAGGAGGTCAAGTAGCGCGGGCGGTCTCAATAGCTAAGGGACCTAGTTTTTGCATGAATATGGCGGCTGATTCCAACACAAAAACTGGTTGCAATCAGAGGTCGCATGGAGGTTATATGTGCACAGTTTCTTTCAATTTAGTGCTTTACAAGTAATCTCCTTTTTACGGATGAAAATTATGACCCTGAATACCCCCCGTTCCACCCGCATTTCGTTGGCATTGGTGATGTCCACGCCGATGTTTTTGATGGCTTGCAGCAGCGGATCCTCTTTGGCCGACAGCACCACAGCTTCGCGTGTTGTAGGGGTCAGCAACGGGGTTGCACAGGGGAGCCTAAGCCAGAAAACAAACGGTTCTGTGACCGATGCGCGCTCGGGTTCTGTGTCACGCGTGGGCCTCGTTGCTTATGCTTCGGGTATTGATGCGGAGCGGGGACAGATGGTGACTGTTGCGGGTATCGAAGGCACCCCTAATGTGGGCGCCGAGGTCCAATCCGGTGTGGTTAAGTATGACGCCAACTTCAATTATCAACTGGTTGAAGACGTATCACGCAGGAATACTTTCATCAGTGGTCGCAGACAGACGCTTAGAAATGCGGGGCAGATGGAGTTGACCGCGGATTTTGGCGCGGGCACTCTCAAGGGCAGCGGTTCGTCAACAAATCTCAATATTCTAAATGCAGGGCTACCGACTAGTTTATTGGTTGATGGACAAATCAATGGTCAGGCTGTGACTGGCACAGCAACTGTCACTTACCCTGTGAGCCAGCTTAGTGGACGTGTGCGTAGTAATATTGACACGGATCTTAATGGGCAAATCGGTGATAACGGCGTGATTGCCACATTTACAGGCACAAATGATAATACCACTGTTGCAGGCGGTATTGTTGGCGCTGCTTCCAACTGATTTTTGGTGCACCAATGCGTCTGATCGCAGGAGTATGCCGCGCGGCTGTGCTTTGCTTTGGCATGCTGCTGGCAAGCGGCCCGATATCTGCGCAGACAGCGCCATCTGAACAGGCGCGCATGCTGCGAGGGCAAGGGCAATACGGAGCGGCCATTGACGCTTTGCGCGCGGCTTTGCGCGCGCGCCCCGATGATGTGGCGCTGCGCGAAGATCTTGGCTATGTCCTTTTGCTTGATGGGCAGATGGCAGCCGCGCAGTATCAGTTCACGCTTTTGTCAGAACGGGTGGCCGATCCCCAGTTGCGTGCACTCTATCATGGTGTGTTGCGCAGAATAACGGCAGAGCGGCCTGTTGGCGTTTCATTGATTTTTTCATTTACGCCGACCAGCAACCTAAATCAGGGGACGGATGCGACAACCGTATCGGGTGGTGTGTTAGGGGTAGGAACGGTCGATCCCGAAAGCCGCCGCATTTCGGGGTGGAGCAGCCAGATCGGTTTGCGCGGTTACGTGCGTGGCAATATCGGCGCTCAGGGTCAGTTGAGATTTGACTGGCGGATCGCTCGTGAGTTCTACTCAGATATTTATACGCCCAGCACCGAGAAAGAGTTGGCCTTGCAATACAATCGAGACGCTGTGCGGTTTGGCTGGGGCGTGCGGGGGTTTGCCTTTAGGTATGACGGCGATCAGGCGCAGTACGATCATACCGGTGCTGCGGCCTTTGGCAGCTACAAAATCACCGACAAACTCCAACTGGACGCGCGCCTGCGTCTGTCTCTGTTGGATTTTCCAGCAGGTGATACACGCGGGGGGCCACAAGTACTGTTTGCATCCGGCGTTCAATTCACGCCGCGTCCCTCAACGGCACTGCGGTTTGGCATGCAAATTACACATGCGCAGGCGGACCGCGTGAGTTTGCGCAACACTGGTTTGGCGCTCACCGCACGGGCCATTCACGCTTTTGGAAACGGGTATGAAGTTAGTGCCGACGCCATCCTTGGGCACAGAAGTTACAAAGAGGACCTAGGTTTTTCCCGCAGCGATAGTTTCGGCGACCTTTCCGTTACCGTGTTTAACAGTCGCTATTCGTTGGGCGGAATTGTTCCAAAACTCACCTGCGGGATAGGGCGCACACGCTCGAACGTGGTCGTCTTTGATACCCGCAGGCGATCATGTGGTGTAAGCCTCTCTCGCCAGTTCTAAGACGGCGTTTAACCGCGCCGACGTCTGCGGCCGCCGCCTGCACCTGTGCCATCCCCACCGCCGCCTGTGTTGAAGGTTTGGGTGGGCAGGGTGACAATGGAGTTAAGAATTGGAAAAGGTTCCACCGCGTTTGGCATGGCTGAGGCATTCACGAAGTGCTCCTGAAAGCGCGGTTCGATTGCGGTTTCAATCTTGTGGATATTGCGCACGATCTCTTCGATTTCAGTACGAGCATCGCGATTCAGGAGGGCGATACGGGCACCTGTGCCAGCGGCGTTCCCTGCCGAGGTTACCTTGTCGAATGGGGCGTCGGGGATCATGCCCAGCACCATTGCGTGTTTGGTCGAGATATGCGCGCCGAAAGCGCCAGCAAGAACCACACGGTCCACTTTATCCACGCCGAATTTGTCCATCAGCAGACGCGCACCTGAATAAAGCGCTGCCTTCGCCATCTGAATTTCGCGGATGTCGCGGTTTGTCACGGTGATCTTTGGCCCGTCATTAGCAGTGCCGTCATAGACCAAATAGCTGTTGGTGCGCCCGTCCGCGAAGACAGCGGCGCTGCCTGTCTGTTCGGACGTGCCGATAAGACCCGGCGCATCGACGATGCCGTGCATGCGCATCTCGGCGACCATCTCGATGATACCTGAGCCGCAGATGCCCGTGACACCCGTCTGTGCGATGGCTGTATCAAAGCCTTCCTCGTCGGACCAAAGATCGGAGCCGATAACTTTGAAACGCGGCAGTTTGGAAACAGGATCGATTTCCACGCGCTCAATCGCACCAGGTGCTGCACGCTGACCCGAACTGATCTGAGCGCCTTCAAAGGCTGGCCCTGTGGGGGAGGAACAGGCGAGAACTTTCTCCTTATTGCCCAGCAGAATTTCTGCATTGGTGCCCACATCGACAACCAGCACGAGGTCTTCTGAGGTTTGCGGGCTTTCGGACAAGGCGACCGCAGCGGCATCCGCACCGACGTGTCCCGCAATACAAGGCAGGATGTAGACGCGGGCGGATTCGTGAATGTTGAGATCAAGATCGCGGCCGCGCATTCGCATGGCATTGGACGTGGCCAGTGCAAAGGGCGCTTGCCCCAGCTCGAACGGATCAATGCCAAGAAAGAGGTGATGCATGACCGGATTACAGACAAACACCGCGTCAACGATCAACTGCTTGTCAATCTGCGCTTCGGAGGCAAGTTGTACGAAAAGACTGCACATACCTTCGCGCACAGCCAGCGTCATCTCCTCAGCCCCTGAGGGGTTCATCATGGAATAGCTGACGCGGCTCATCAAATCTTCGCCAAAGCGGATCTGCGGGTTCATCACACCAGAGGAGGCGACAACTTCGCCCGTTTGCAGGTCGCACAGATGCGCCGCAATGGTGGTCGAGCCGAGATCAACGGCCACACCATAGATTGTCCCGTCGTAGAAACCGGGCCAGATGTGCATGATACGAGGCTTGTTCTCGTGATCGCCCAAATGCACGGCAACGGTAACCTTCCAGTTCCCTTTACGCAGGATCGGCTGCATTACATGCAAGATGTGCAAGTCGGTGGTAATATCGTCCAGTTGCCACTGCTCTAACAGCGCCTTTTGCAAGCGCTCCAGGTCACCTGACGGGTCGTGCATGTCGGGTTCTTGTACTTCGACATAATACAGCTTGGTCGAGGGGTTGAGCGTGATGTCGCGAACTTCGGCGCGTTTGCGCACAACTTGTTTGTGAACTTGAGATTCTGCAGGCACGTCAATGATCACGTCTTTGAGGACGGTCGCCTGACAGCCCAAACGACGGCCTTTTTTGAGGCCCCGTTTCTCGTCATAGCGGGCTTCGACCTTGTTCCATTCCGACAGGGCATCTTCTGCCACAGTCACGCCGTGCTTGGAAAATTCACCGTAGCCAGGCGTAATCTGACACTTGGAACAGATGCCCCGCCCGCCGCAGACGGAATCAAGGTCTACGCCCAGCTGGCGTGCCGCGGTCAGTACAGGCGTGCCGACAGGGAAGCGGCCCCGCTTTCCAGAAGGGGTAAAGAT
>JBALTK010000234.1:0-5469 GCA_036964385.1 Sulfitobacter sp.
CGCGGCGTTTATCGTCTGAACGGATAATGGTCCATGGCGCATGCTCCGTATGGCTGCGCGTCAGGGTATCCTGAATGGCGGCTGAGTATTCATCCCACAGGTGCAAGCCTTTGACGTCAATCCCGCTCAGCTTCCACTGCTTAAGGGGGTCGCGTTCACGTTGCAGCATACGCCTGAGCTGTTCGGCGCGGCCTATGTTGAGCCAGAATTTAAACAGGTGCATGCCGTCCTCGACAAGCATCTCTTCAAAGGGCTTAACTTGTGCAAAGAAATGCGCGTTTTCTTTTGGCGTGCAAAAGCCGAAGACCGGTTCAACCACGCCGCGATTGTACCAAGAGCGATCAAAAAATACCATCTCACCTGCGGCGGGCAAGTGATTGATATAGCGCTGAAAGTACCACTGTGTCGCTTCTGTATCGGTGGGCTTGCTGAGAGCAACCACCCGTGCTGAACGAGGATTAAGATTCATCCGGAAGCGTCCGATTGTGCCGCCTTTTCCCGCGGCATCACGTCCCTCAAAGACTATCGCGATACGTGTGCCTGTTTCGCGTGCCCATGCCTGCAGTTTGACCAGTTCGATCTGTAGCAAAGCCATTTCACGCTCATAGGATTTACGTCCCATGCGGCTACGATGCGGAAAGCTATCCGAGAGGATATCCCATTTTTGGGATGACTTGACCGCGTGGCGCACAGCCTCGGGCGCATCATTTTTGTAAAAGGCGCTTATCGCGCCGTCAAAGGGCAGCTCCATCATTGGCCTCCAGCCTTGCGTTTTGGACAATATGCGATGTTACGGGGACTTACGCAAACCCGCACGCGCGGCGGCGCGGTCAATCGCGTCCTCAACCGCATCAGGGTCGGCGTGGTGGGGCATGTGGCCTACACCTTTGAGCACAGTAAGGTTCGCGCCCTTCACCTGTTTGGACAGTGGCTCAGAGTGGACGCTGATCGGGACAATTGTATCGGCATCCCCGTGCAGGATCTCTAACGGGAGCGATAAACCCTCATATCGCTTTGACATCTTTACGATATGCGGGCGAAGGAAGTTCACCTGCTGGGCATTCGCACGCATACTTTCGCGGCGCAGGACCAATGTCGCTCCTACATGCTCTGCATAACCTTCGGGTGCGGCTTGTGGCTGAAAAATCGATTCCACGCTGCTGTCGACATAAGACTTTGGCACAAAGGCAGAGGCCAAAGGTACGATCACACCGCCCCCCAAGGCACTGCCCGTCACAGTATAAGTCCAACCCAGATCACCCGGCCAAGGATTGGAGACACCAGCGAGCATGACAACTGCACCAGTATCTTCTGGTTGGTTAAGTGCCCAAGCCATCGCCACTGCTCCGCCAAAGGAATGGCCAACCACAATGGGCCGGTCAATCCCGACAATCGCGGCTGCTTTTTGCAGCAATGCGGCTTGCTCCATCGGCGTCTCGGCGCTGGTGTTCCATGGTCCTGTTTTGCCGGGCAGGCGACCTGTCCAGCCAAGGCCGGGGCGGTCGAGCATGATCACACGATACCGTTTTGAGACGCGGTCAGTGAAATCATAAGTCCAGTCACGTACATTCCCGCTGGCACCGTGGAGGAGCACCAGATCAGGGCCGCTGCCTGCGATCAGGACGTGGACAGGGGTGCCGTCCACGTCAATGACACGCCCTTGTGGGGGGTAATCAAGGCTGGCTGAGCTTTCGCGAGCCGAGGCACGCCATTGCACAACGACAACAAACGCCAGAACAAGCGTTGCGAAAATGAACATACTAGTGACCGATTTTTTCAATATCATATGGAGTGGATTGATAGATTTCCTGAATCCAGTTGCCATAAAGGAGGTGCGCGTGGCTGCGCCAGCGGTTCACGGGCGGTAGGCTGGGATCATCGTCGGTGTAATAGTTAACGGGCACGTTAATCGGCGTACCCGAGGCCACATCGCGGTCGTATTCTTGTTTGAGCGTGTCACGGTCGTATTCAAAATGGTTGAAAATATATACGGTGCGGTGGCTCGGATCTTCAATGAGCGCAGGACCAACTTCATCGCTGCCGAGAAGGGTTGTGAGGTCAGCAACGGCATCTACCTCGTCTTGGCGAATTTCGGTCCAGCGCGATACAGGGATCACGCAGTCGTCAGAAAACCCGTTAAGATAAGGGGAGGCGGGAGCAAGGTTGCGGTGCCTGAAGCAACCGAATGCTTTCGCCTCTAGGATATGCTTTTTAACACCGTGGAAGTGATTGATCATCGCCATCCCGCCCCAGCACACGGCCATGGTGGATTGAACGTTGGTCTGGGTCCAGTCCATGACCCGCTTCAATTCCTCGTAATAACTGACGTCTTCAAATTCCAGATGTTCGATGGGAGCGCCGGTGATGATAAGCCCGTCAAACTTTTCGTCCCAAACCTCTGACACAGGGCGATAGAAGCTCTCCATGTGCTCGGCGGCGGTGTTGCGCGTCTGGTGGTCGGACATGCGCAATAGTGTGAGTTCGATCTGCAAGGGCGTAGCGCCGATCAGTCGGGCAAACTGGTTTTCGGTTTGGATTTTCTTGGGCATTAGATTGAGTAATGCGATGCGCAGAGGCCGGATGTCCTGCAATGCGGCCTGATCCTCGTCCATCACGCGAACGCCCTCACGAGTGAGAACATCATAGGCGGGCAAATTAGAAGGGATCTTGATGGGCATAGGTAAGGTACTTTTCTGTCAAACGTGCATCATAAGTAGGGCGCTCAGGAGGTGCTCTCAAGTGGAGCACACGAAGAGGTGTTCAGAGTTTGGAAGCAATTAGGGCTTCGAAGTCCTCTGTGGAGGTTACTCCGTGTACGTCTTCGGCTGTAACGGTTATCCCATGACGTGCCATAGCGGCATAGCGGGGCTGGCGGTGTGCCAGCGCTTGCGCATAGGTCCAGCGGATGAAGCTATCAGGATCAACGTCGCTCTCTTGCATGTTGTTTTCGCTTAAATATTGTTCCCAAACACGTTCCAAAAATGCAGGTTGATAGGCCATTGGTTTTGGGGCGCGGTCAAAGCGGCGGATGAGCTCCTGGGAGTGTGCTTCGTTGCCCTTGATCCAGACCAGCAGGCAATGCTCGGAAAGCTTTTGCAGGAGGGGATCATTTTCATCCTCAGGATCGATCCATTCGCAGATTGAGCCACCAGTGTCACAGATGAAATGCGGGTAGTCATAAAGGTTCTGCGCGCGCTCCATAAACGCATGTGTATCAATCAAAGCTCTGATTTCTGCATCCCGAAACTGCGCCTGACGTCGGGTGTATTCTGCCATAGGCAGGCCGCCCTTTTCAGGGTCCCCCGGTTTGCCCAAGTATGCGGCAACTGCGCTTAGATCATGATCGTGTATGTTCGGTTCAATATTGATGGCGTCTTGGCGTAGCATTTCCGCCAAAAACGGCTCGCGCATTGCGTGCGCGATCAGATTGTCTTTGATGTGCGGATACATTCCCGATGTGCCGATGCGGTAATCGACGGAATAGTGGAACCATCCGCCCTGTTGCACCAGCATTTTGGAGACATGGGTTTTTCCCAAGCCTGACATGCCGAAAAACAGCACGGATTTGCGTGGCGCTGCGTGCCAGCTTTTTGCATCAGGGTAGAGCATTGTAGTCTCCGATCGACAGGGTATGTCTTCCCTAGCGCGGCAGTCGCAGACGGTCAATCAGGCGGCCGTCGATGATGACGAGGCCGAGGGCGAGCAGGGCGAAGCCTTTGTAGGCATTGGCGTTCAGGGTTTCGCCGAGAACCACAGCACCGAGCACAATTGCGATGGGCGCAATCATAAGTGTCACTAGCATCAGATTGCCGCTGCCTGCGAGTGCCAGCACACGGTAATAAATTAAGTAGGCTAGGGCAGTAGCGCCGAGCGCGTAGTAGGCGATGGCCATCAAGGTACGCGGTTGCAAGTCAAGGCGGATCGGACCGTCGATGATCCACGCGAGTGGCACCATGATGAGGGTGGAGGTTGTGAGCATACCCGCAGCGGCGACCTGAGGGCGCAGCTCTGACAGACGTTTGCGCGCCCAGACCCCAGCAAGGGCGTAGGACATTGTGCCCGCCAGAATAGCGAGTTGCGCCAAAGAGGTAATGTCGAAGGCGCGCAGACTGTCGATGCCGATTGCGGTCACCACACCGGCAAATCCCATGGCCACGCCGATTGCTTTTCGCCTTGAGAGTCTCTCGTCGCTGAGGAGAAGAGCGGCGACCAGAACGCCGAAAATCGCAGTAGCTGCGTTGAAGATCGAAGTGAGGCCAGAGGGGATATAAAGCTGGCCCCATGCCATGAGGGAAAACGGGATAACGTTGTTGAGCAAACCCATGCCCGCGAAGCCGATCCAGACATCTTTTCCACGCGGGAGCGGTAAGCGGCGGACGATGACATAAATCCACAGGACTAGTGTAGCCCACCCGACGCGGTGGGCAACTGCAGTGAGCGGCGGCACTTCGTCCAGTGCGATACGGATCGACAGGAAGGAGGCTCCCCAAATAGTGGCGAGCAGGGCCAGCAGGCCCCAGCTTTCTGCGGTAATGGTGCGTTCAGTCATAGGGAAGGCTTAGAGGACATGTGGCGCGCATACGATCCGAATGATGCGCAATGCCTCATACCTTCTTGCGCGTCTCGTTCCAGATGTTGAGATAATTTGCGGCAAAGATCAGCAGCGCACCGACAAAGACCCAAACCTCCAACGGCTCGTCATAGAGCACCATCGCGACAATCGCGATGACAGGCAGGCGGGCGAAATCTATTGGAACGACAACAGTCGCAGGTGCGATTGACAGCGCTGTGGTCAGACAGAAATGCGCCAGCAGGCCTGCGCAACCGATAAGGAAGAGGTAAGGAAAGCTTGCGGCGGTCGGCAAGGCAATGTCGCCGTCAAAGCCAGCAGTGATCAGGCCAAACACCAGTTGCATTGCTGTGAGATAGAACAAAATACAAGTGATCGAGTTGTCACGGGTGAGACGTTTGGTCAGCAAAATAGTAAGGGCAAAGAAGATGGCGGCGATTGCCGCAACAAGCAGGCCGATTTCAAACGTCTCCGGGTTCGGGCGGGTGACGATCAGTATCCCGACAAAGCCCAGAATAGCGGAAAGGCCACGAATCCGCGTCATCTTTTCCCCCAGCAGGAGGGGAGCAAGGATCACAACCCAAAGCGGTGAGGTGAACTCGAGCGCGAAGACTTGGGCCAATGGGATAACTGCCACTGCATAAAACCACAGGTTCTGTCCGGTGAAGTGGAAGATATTGCGCAAAAAATGCTGACGGATATTATTTGTACGTACCTCGTGCCAGCGCTTGTTCAACGTCGTTACAGCGACAACGATGATAACGCCCACGAGGCTACGGTAGAGCATGATCTCGAAAGTGTCGTATTGCCCTGCAAGTTCACGGCCCGCAACGGCCATGAAGGAGAACGAGGCAATCGCCCCTGTCATCCAGAGCGCCGCTTTGAGCACCACGTTCACT
>JBALTK010000235.1:0-5455 GCA_036964385.1 Sulfitobacter sp.
GTGGAAAGCGGCGGCAGCTCGAGATTGAAATGATTACCTTCGACAAGCCAAACGAGATGGTCTTTGAGTGCAACTCGCAAGGTTTGATGACGCTTCTGACGACTGAGCTGGTCGCCCTGTCCAAAAACCGCACGCGCATCATGATGTCCGTGGATATCAAGCCGTTGAGCTTGTCTGCGCGGCTGTTGGTTCAATCGCTCAAGCTTGCCAAAACGTCCCTGACGAAAAAATATAAATTGCGCGCAGCAGAGTTTGTGAAGTCTCTGGAAGAGCGTCACGAACGCGGCAGACCCTAGGCTGGAATATCCCAGCGGCCCGGATGCGCGGGATAGACGCCCAGAATATCCAGCATGTTTGTGAAATAACCCAGTTCTTCCAATGCACGGGCGACTTCTGGATCGTCGGGATGCCCTTCGATGTCGGCGTAAAACTGTGTCGCGGTGAAGGAGCCGCCGACCATATAGCTTTCCAGCTTTGTCATGTTCACGCCGTTCGTGGCAAACCCGCCCATAGCTTTGTAGAGCGCGGCAGGAATGTTGCGCACCTCAAACACGAAGGTGGTCATCATTTTTTCGCCACGTCGCGTCAGGTCTATGTCGGGCGCCATTAGCAAAAAGCGCGTTGTGTTGTGCGCCAGATCCTCGATGCCATCCTCCAACACTTCCAGACCGTGAATGTCGGCGGCAACAGCGCTGGCCAGCACACCTTCGTGCGCGGGACCACCAGCAGCGAGCTCCTCTGCGGCACCCGCGCTGTCAGCCGCGGGTTCTGATGATATGCCATTTGCATCTAGGAAAGCCCTCGCTTGGGGAAGGAGCACCAAGTGGGCGCGCACATGCTTGATCTGGGCAAGTGTCACACCGGGTTTCGCCATAAGGGCGATGCGGACGCGTACAAATGCTTCGTCGATGATGTGCATTCCGCTTTCGGGGAGAAGGCGGTGAATATCGGCCACGCGGCCGTATGTCGTGTTTTCTACAGGAAGCATGGCAAGGTCGGCGCGCCCCTCACGCACGGCGCGCAGGACATCTTCGAATGTGGTGCAAGGAACCGGCGTTGCGTCAGGGCGCGCCTGCAAACACGCCTCATGGCTATAGGCTCCCAAAGCGCCCTGAAAGGCGATGCGCGTCGGCTTGTTTGCAGTCATCACATCGTTCCTTTATAAAAACCTAGACAGATGGTCGATTGGTCGCGGTAACTACACCTTGCTTGCAGAGAGGGAAAGCAATAGATAGCCCCCCAACGATAGATCAATTCAAAGCGATGGACAGACCCATGGATTCAACGACATTCACAAAAATCGCCGCTGGTGTGCTGGGCGCATGGCTGATTCTCTTGCTGGGCAAATGGGCTGGCGATGAAATGTATCACGCCTCTGCGCACGGTGAACCTTCCTATGTGATCGAAGTTGCTGGCAGCGAGCCTGCCAACGCAGAGCCGGAAGTTCCTTTTGAGGAGCGTATGGCCGCAGCATCTGTAGAAAGCGGTGCAAAAGTATTCCGCAAATGTACAGCCTGTCACAAAGCGGAGGCTGGTGCGAACGCAACGGGTCCTTACCTTTATGGCGTTGTCGGTCGTGATATCGACGCAGCCGAAGGGTTCGAATATTCTGGTGCACTTGAGCAGGCTGCAGATGTATGGACACCTGAGAACCTGTACGCGTTCTTGGAAAAGCCAAGCGCATGGGCACCGGGCACGACAATGGGTTTCGCGGGTTTGAGCAAGTCCGAAGACCGCGCAGACGTGATCGCCTATCTCGACAGCCTCGACGACTGATCAAAGTTTGTGATCTTAAGAATACAAAAGGTCGCCCAAGGGCGGCCTTTTTGCTGGTTAAGACCAAATTTCCGCCAGATCACAGACTTGCAACTTGTATCTTGGCGGGCACGGCCATTAGCCTACATAACTGAATAGTTTGCCGATCCATTTGTTCTCAGGAGCCTGCCCATGATGTCCATTGTCCCTGTTCCAGCCCGCCGTTTTAATAAAGCACGGATCTGGTCCGCTGTGGCAGCAACAGCCATTGCAGTTGTTTGGGGGGGCGCTTCGGTAGCTGATGAAGAGAGCAAAATCATCAAGAGCCACGGCTATTCGTTTTATGGGGACCTGACCTACCCTGCGGATTACCCGCATTTTGATTATGTGAACCCCGAAGCCCCAAAGGGGGGCGAGATATCTATTTCGACCCTTGGAACATTCGATTCCATGAACCCCTATTCGCGCAAGGGGCGCGGGGGCGCACTGAGCACGATGATGTATGAAAGCCTGCTCGGAGAAGGCATCGGCAACGAGGCTGCACCAGCGGATGTTTATGGCGAGTATTACTGCCTGCTATGCGAAAGCATTGAATATCCTGAAAGCAAGGATTGGGTCATTTTCAACATGCGTCCAGAGGCGCGGTTTTCCACTGGCGAGCCTGTGACAGCACATGACATCGCGTTTTCTCACAATCTGTTGCTGGATGAGGGGCTCCAATCCTATGCCGAGGCAGTGCGCAAACGTATTCCCAAAGTTGAGGTGATCGACGACTACACGATCAAGTTTTACTTCACGGAAGGTATCTCGCGACGCTCGTTGATTGATCAGGTGGGCTTTGTCCCCGCGTGGTCGAAAAAATGGTATGAGGAAACAGGCGCGCGGCTGGATGAAAGCCGTCTGGAAACCTCTCCTGGATCAGGCGCCTACATGATCGAAGATGTGGATGTGAACCGTCGCATCTCTTATAAGCGGAACCCTGATTATTGGGGTAAAGATTTGCCGTTCAACGTGGGTCGCGGCAATTTTGACCGCATCCGTGTCGAGTATTTCGGGGACGAAAACTCTGCCTTTGAAGCTTTCAAATCAGGTGAATATACCTACCGCAACGAGGGGAATTCCAAGCAGTGGGCGACCGCCTATGACTTTCCCAAGGTTCAGGATGGTTATGTGGTGAAAGAAGAGATCGCTGACGGCTCACCGCCCACCCCATCGGGGATGATCTTTAACCTCGGGCGCGAAGTGTTGCAGGACAAGCGGGTGCGCGAAGCCGTTGCGCTGGCCTTCAATTTTGAATGGACCAATGAGTCGCTGCAATATGGCCTGTTCAAACAGCGCGCGTCCTTCTCTCAAGGCACACCGCGCATGGCCATGGGCCTGCCAGAAGAGGACGAGCTCGCCTTCCTAGAAGGGCTCGGTGACGTCGTCGCGCCAGAGATGCTGACCCAAGAGGTGCGCATGCCGCACAGTTCTGGTGCTGCGCGACTGTTGGACCGCCGTAATGCGCGTGCCGCGAGCAAGTTGTTGGATGATGCTGGCTGGATCGTTGGCGATGATGGCAAGCGCCGCAATGCTGCGGGCGAGCCACTCAAGCTGACGTTTCTGCTGAACTCGTCAGGGTCAGCAACCTTATCGGCTGTTGTTGAAAACTACATGTCCAACCTGACCAGTTTTGGTGTCGAAGCTGTGTTAGAGCGTGTCGATGCGTCCCAATACACTGCGCGAGAACGCGACCGTGATTACGACATGATCTATGATCAGTACCCTGCCATTCTTGGGGTTGGTACAGGTTTTAACCAGTATTTCGGGTCCGAGGCTGCGTCGTTCTCGCTGTTTAACCCTGCTGGCTTGGCCAGTCCGATGGTCGATGCGATCATTGAAAAAGCGCTCGCAGCGCAATCCGTCGAAGAGGAAGCTGCCGCTGTCAAAGCGCTGGATCGTGCTTTGCGCCATGAATTTATCATGATTCCCGTATGGTATAACGGTGTCCACTGGACGGCCTATTACGACCAGTACGATCATCCCGAGGTTCAACCAGCCTATGCGCTGGGCTATCTTGATTTCTGGTGGTACGACGAAGAAAAAGCACAAAAATTGCGCGCGGCAGGCGCGCTGAGGTAATTCATGGGCGCCTATATTCTCAGACGGCTGTTACTGATCCCTGTTACGTTGTTCGGGATCATGCTGGTCAACTTTGCACTGGTGCAGTTTGTACCCGGCGGCCCTGTTGAGCAGGCGATTGCCCGCATTCAGGGTGGCGGTGATGTATTTGGCGGGTTCGCAGGCAGCGGCTCGGATGCCAATACTGTCGATCTGGGTGGGTCTGATAACTATGTAGGCGCGCGCGGGTTGCCGCCTGAATTTATCGCGGAATTGGAAAAAGAGTTCGGGTTCGATAAGCCACCTGTCGAGCGCTTTTTTCGGATGCTCGGCAACTATATGATGTTCGATTTCGGCGAGAGCTACTTTCGCTCGATCTCGGTTATCGACTTAATTAAAGAAAAGCTGCCTGTGTCGATCACGCTAGGGCTGTGGTCTACGCTGATCGCTTATCTCATCTCTATCCCACTCGGGATCAAGAAGGCTGTGCGTGACGGGTCTCGGTTTGACACATGGACGTCTGGTGCGATTATCGCGGCCTATGCGATCCCTGGGTTCTTGTTCGCGATCCTGCTGCTTGTGCTGTTTGTCCCAGCGAACTGCTTTCGTATTCCGGGTCTTTCGGATGTTTGGGAGAACGGCGCTGCCTTCAACCCGACCTGCTATGAGTTGTTCCCGCTGCGCGGTCTGACATCCGACAACTTTGACCAACTGAGCGCGTGGGGCAAAGTAAAAGACTATGTCTGGCACATCACGTTGCCCGTGCTGGCCTCGACTATATCTGCCTTTGCGACGCTGACACTTTTGACCAAGAACAGCTTTCTTGACGAGATCAAAAAACACTACGTCATGACCGCCCGCGCAAAGGGTCTGTCAGAACGCAGGGTGCTGTATGGCCACGTATTCCGCAATGCGATGTTGATCGTGATCGCGGGTTTTCCTGCGGTGTTTATTGGTGTCTTTTTCGGTTCCAGCCTGATTATCGAAACCATCTTTTCGCTCGATGGCCTTGGCCGTTTGGGTTTTGAGGCCGCAGTCGCGCGGGATTATCCCATCGTGTTCGGCACGCTGTTTATCTTTGGCCTGATCGGTTTGGTCGTCGGCATCATTTCGGACCTAATGTATGTGCTGGTCGATCCGCGCATTGATTTCGAGAAGAGGGAAGGCTGATGGCACTCTCTCCGCTCAACCAACGCCGCTGGCGTAGTTTTACCCGTAACCGCCGTGCCTTTTGGTCCCTGTGGATTTTTGCAGTGATTTTCACACTGTCGCTGTTTGCCGAGTTTTTGGCGAACGACAAACCGATCCTCGTGAATTATCGCGGCGAATATTACATGCCGATCTTTAACTTCTACCCCGAGACTGAATTTGGCGGCGATTTCCAGACCGAAGCCGCCTACCGCGATCCCGAGGTGAAGTGCCTGATTGCCAGTGGTGGGCTGGAAGATTGTTTCGATGATCCAGAAGGCATCGTTGAGCAGATCGACGCGGGTAGTTTCGATACTACGACCGATGGTTTCGATAAGGGTTGGTCCATCTGGCCGCCGATCCCGTATAGCTATGACACTGCCGTAGACCGCCCTGGTGCGGCCCCTCTGCC
>JBALTK010000236.1:0-5452 GCA_036964385.1 Sulfitobacter sp.
CATGAAAAGGGGCCAAGCTCTTGTCATCGAATTACGAGTACACCCGCTTTGCTCGCCATGCCAGTGCTTTTGCCTGCGACATTCCTGCATATGAAAAGCCCCGATGCTGGGGGCATCGGGGCAGCTGCTCCTTGCGGTGGTACAAGAAACATACTCGGCGTGCGAATGGGGTAATACGCGCCGAGAATTGCGGGCGCTTACGCTTTCTGTGGTGCGAGAGTTCCGATGGTCACGTCGAGCTTAAGCTCTTTTCCGCGGCGCAAGACCGTGATTGATGCTTTTTCATCGGGGTCTTTTGCAGCAACCGCGCGGGTGAGATCGCCCAGCGCTGCGATGTCATTGCCATCAAAGTTCAGGATGATGTCACCACGCTCCAGTCCAGCGGCAGCGGCAGGGCTGTCTTTCGATACAGCCTCAACCACGGCTCCTTTCGCCCCTTCAAGGCCGAGAACGTTGGCGACCTCATCGCTCATGGGGCGAATGCTCACGCCGAGCCAGCCACGGGTCACAATGCCATCGTCTGACAGATCGGCCACAACATCGCGCACCACATCGGAAGGTATGGCAAACCCGATCCCGACAGAGCCCCCGCCCGGCGACAGGATCGCAGTGTTGACGCCAATCACCTCACCCTCGTTATTAAAGAGTGGTCCGCCGGAATTGCCACGATTGATCGCAGCATCGGTCTGGATGAATTCGTCATAGGGGCCAGCGTTAATATCACGGGATTTGGCTGAAATGATTCCGCTGGTGACGGTTGAGCTCAGGCCGAAAGGGTTGCCAACGGCCACAACTTCATCGCCCGCGCGCATCTCCTCGGAGGTGCCAAAACTGACAAAGGGGAGGTCAACGTCGGACTTGATTGACAACAACGCAATATCTGTCGCGGGATCACTGCCAATGACCTCGGCGTCAAAGGATCGTCCATCGGCCAGTTTGACCTTCACAGCGGAGGCGCCTGCTACAACGTGATGGTTGGTGACGATCTGGCCTTCGTCAGAAATAAGAAAGCCTGAGCCCAAGCCACCTTGGGGCCGTGCGTCGGGCATTTGCTGCTCAAAGCGTTTGCGCAGGTTCTCGGGCATGTCATCAGGCAGGGCGCGGGCTGGCTGTACAGTGTTTGTGACTTCAATGAAGACCACGGCTGGTGCGACCTGTTCAACCAAATCACCATAGCCACCTGCGGGAACTGCAAGTGCCGCAACGGGGCTGAGCGCCAAAGCAAGCGCGGCGGGAGCGGATTTTGATAGCAAAGATGTCATTTTGGGTCCTCGTGCATCTGTTTGCGGATGAGGCATAGATGGGGATGCAAGGTTACGGGACACCCCTGCGAGGATATACAAAACTGTAATAGCGTGTGGGGTGCGCAGGGCGGCAAGGGCGCTTATATAAGAGATTATGAAAATACTTGTGATTGAAGACGACACGACCACAGGAGCCTACATCGCGCGCGGTCTGCGCGAAGAGGGGCATGTGGTCGATCTGGTGCCAGAGGGGCGCGCGGGGCTGGTAGCGGCAACGGGTGGCGGGCATGATGTGCTCATCGTCGACCGTATGCTGCCGCAGGTCGATGGCCTTACGTTGGTTAAGACATTGCGCGGCGCCGGGAACACGACACCTGTTCTATTTCTCACGGCGATGGGATCGGTTGAAGATCGCATAAGCGGGCTGAATGCGGGCGGCGATGATTACTTGGTCAAGCCTTTCGCATTCGGCGAACTTTCTGCTCGTGTCGCAGCCCTTGGGCGCAGGCCTCAGGCCGTTGAGCAGGAGACAATCCTTCAGGTTGGCGATCTGGCGCTCGATCTGCTGACGCGAAAAGTCACGCGGGCAGGGCAGGAGATTGACCTATTACCGCGTGAATTTGCGTTGTTGGAGTTCTTGCTGCGTCGCAAGGGCCGTGTACAAACCCGAACCATGCTCCTTGAGGGGGTTTGGGACTTGTCATTTGATCCCATGACCAATGTCGTTGAAACGCATGTGAGCCGCCTGCGTGCCAAAGTGGACAAGCCTTTCGAGACTGAACTGATAAAAACTGTGCGCGGCGCAGGCTACCGGATCGACGCATGAGGCAACTATGGCGCTCTATGCCGTTGCGGCTGGCGTTGGTGCTGGTGGTTCTGTTCGGTACGGTCAGTCTCCTCAGCCTTGCTGCGAGTTATGCCGTGACGCGCGCCGCATTCGAGCAGTCCATGCGCGATGATTTGGCACAGGATTTGGCAGGCTTTCGCGCGGCCCCCTCTGCGGGTGCTGTGGCACTGCTGGTACAAGCGGAATCGGAGGAGACAGATCCCGACCGCCTCGTCCTCAGTTATGTCACCCGCACGGGCCGCATCTATGGCAACGGAGCCGTGGCGCGTGATGATGAGGGCTTTCACATTATCTCATTGGAGGAAGGCCGCGCGCAGTTGGACGGCGAATACCTCGCGCTGAGTGAGCGGCTGCATGGAGGCCGGCTCACCATCGCGCGCAGCCGTGCCGAGATTGAAGCGTTACAGCCCGTTTTTCTGAATATATTGTGGATTAGCCTGCTGCCGACTGTTTTGATTGCGCTGTCGGGTGGTCTCATTCTTGCGCGGCGGTCTCAACGTCATGTGGAAGTGATCCGCGCCGCGCTTGAGCGTCTGACAGGTGGTGAGCTGGGCGCGCGCGTGGAACGTGGTCCGCGTTGGTCTGACGATTTGAGCCGTATCGGCGACGCGGTAAATGTCATGGCAGGCGCACAAGAACGCAACGTCGAGACCCTACGGCAAGTCTCCTCCGACATTGCCCATGACCTTAAAACACCAGTGCAGCGCGTATCATTACAGCTTGAAGCTTTGGCCGATGTGGTTGGGGATCGCGGGGGTGCAGCGAAATTAGTTGCCCAGACGCGCGGAGAAGTTGCGGGCATCTCGGCGGTTTTTTCTTCATTGCTGCAACTGTCACAGGTCGAAAACGGGACGCTCAAAGCTCAGTTTTCGCCTGTTGATTTCACAGACCTGTGCCGCACAATGGTGGAGATTTATGAGCCGACCGCAGCGGAACGTAAACAGGTCTTGAGCTTTTGCGGACCGGATAATGTGGTTGTGTCAGGCGAGAAAAATCTGTTGGGGCAGCTCGTCGCAAACCTGCTTGAAAATGCTCTAAACCATACGGGCGAGGGCGCTATAATTGATCTTAGCCTCACCGAAGAAGCTGGTATTGTGACGTTGATGGTCACGGACAATGGTCCGGGTATTCCCGAGACCGAACATACCAAAGTGACCCAGCGCCTCTACCGTCTTGACCAAAGCCGCAACACACCTGGAAACGGACTGGGATTGAGCCTTGTGGATGGGGTTGCGCGCTTGCATGGTGCCAAACTGTCGTTCGAGGATGCCGCTCCCGGCCTGCGGGTTTTGGTGCGGTTTGCGACTTAAGGCATCCGCTTCTTGCACCTGAGCCGCAGTCGGGCCAATTTGGCGTGAAATTGATGAGAAGGATGCTCCGCGATGCGCGCTATGCAGATTACAGAATATAACGCACCGCTCGAGATGGCGGAGTTGCCCATGCCCGTTCCTGCTCAGGGAGAGGTGGTTGTTCAAGTCGCTACTTGCGGTCTGAACTTTGGCGATACTCTTTTGATTAAGGGGAGCTATCAGGAAAAGCCATCGCTACCTTTTTCACCGGGGATGGAGCTTGCTGGGGTAATCACCCAAATCGGCGCTGGCGTTACTGATCTGAAAGTGGGCCAACGGATAGCTGCCCATACTGGTGTTAACGGCTTGCGCGAATATGCGGCTGTACGTGCCGAGATTTGTGTGCCGATCCCTGACGAGATGCCCTTTACCGACGCTGCCGCATTTTTGGTGACCTACGGGACAAGTCACATCGCCCTTGATGACAAAGCACAGTTGCAGGCAGGTGAACGTCTGTTGGTGCTGGGCGCGTCGGGTGGTGTTGGTCTCACGGCGGTTGAGTTGGGTAAGCTAATGGGGGCTGAGGTGATCGCCTGTGCCCGTGGCACAGAGAAGTTGGAGATTTGCAAAAAACTGGGGGCGGATCATCTGATCGATTCAGACACGGATGATATTCGTGCGCGGGTAAAGGCGCTGGGCGGGGCGGACGTCCTTTATGATCCGATTGGCGGTGCACAATTCGAGGCGGGGATGCGCGCTTGTAACGTCGGCGCGCGCCTGTTGCCATTGGGATTTGCCAGTGGTGAGGTTCCACAAATCCCCGCGAATATCCTGCTGGTAAAGAATATGACCGTGCTTGGTTTTTACATCGGCGGCTATGCCAAGCTGAAACCAAAAGCGCTTCCGCGCAGCTTCAAGACACTCATGGGGTGGTATCTTGAGGGGAAGCTCACGCCGCATGTGAGTAATGTGCTGCCCTTGGATCAGGCGAATGAGGGCCTTGATTTGCTGCGTGCACGCAAGGCGACGGGAAAGGTCGTAATCGAAGTTAGCTAGTGTCGTCTGGCGACGGGGCGGGTGGTTACACGTTTCGCTTTTGCCCGCTCACGGAAAAAGACGAACAACCCGGATGCAATGATGAGGGCGATGCCGGTCCAGACCTCCCAGGTCGGCAAATCTCCGAATATTACTAGCCCCCAGAAAACGGCCAAGGGCAGACCGATATATTCAAAGGGCGCTACAGTTGCTGCATCCGCAAGGCGGTAAGCCTGACTAAGCGAGTAGCCTATCAGCGCACCGTTTGCGCCCATTCCCAGTAGCAAAATCCGCTCCTGCGGTGCGGGCCAAACCCACGCACGGAGCAAAAACTGCAGTGAGCCGTTTGTTGTGTTTTCGGCAAAGCGACCATCTCCCGCGACGAGAAAGAAACCGACCGAGACGATCAGGAAAGTGGCCTGAATATAGATTGCAAGAGTGGAGGCGGGCGCTTTTACCCCCAACTTTCGGGTCATCAACTGGTTCAGCGCATAGGTGAAGGCGGCCAGAACCGGCAATAGGAGTACAATGCGCGATGCGGGTAAGCTATCACCCGTCTCCCATGGGCGCTGCATTATAATCACACCGACAAAGCCTACGATAACAGCGCCGATGCGCAGCGGTCCGACCTTCTCGCCCAATAATGGGACTGACAAGAGCGTGATGAAGAGCGGAGCCACGAAAAACAGCGCCGTGGCATCGGCCAGTGGCAGGACAGCGAGGGCCAGAAAGAAGGCCATATTCGAGATGACGACCAGCACACCGCGAAACACATGCAGCATTGGCCTTTCCGTACGCAGGGCGGCAAATCCCCCCTCAAATTGAAGGAAGACCAACGTGATTAAAAGGGCGATCAGCGAGCGGAAAAATACAATCTGGTGCAACGGGTAGCCGCTAGAGAGTTGCTTGATCAGCATGTCGTTGAGGGAGATGCAAAAAACCCCGAATAGCACAAAGGCGATTGCGAGGCCTGCGCGATTTGAGGCTGTTGTCATATCCGCACCTTCATCAATCTCGTTGCAGCTGTCCAGAAAAAT
>JBALTK010000237.1:0-5434 GCA_036964385.1 Sulfitobacter sp.
TTGATGCATTTGAACGAAGCATCCACAGGGCCGTCACCGTCCTGCTCTGTGCTGTGCTCTGCACCGTCTACAATCAGGGTCATCTTTGCATGGTTCGGCCCTTCGGTGCCGCAAACAACATGCATCGACTTCAATTTGATCCGGTCCGCTTCAGGGTCCGACGCGATACGCATCAACGCTATCAAATCCTCGTCGTAGATTTCCTTTTTGCGGTCGGCCAGTTCCTTGAACCGCACGAACACATCCTTGAGCTGGTTGTCGCCCAACTCATAGCCGAGGTTCTCCAACTTGGAGCGCAAAGCGGCGCGGCCAGAGTGTTTGCCCATAACGATATTCGTTTCGGTCAGGCCCACATCTTCGGGGCGCATGATCTCGAATGTCTCGGCGTTCTTGAGCATGCCGTCCTGATGGATGCCGCTTTCATGGGCAAAGGCGTTTTTACCAACGATCGCCTTGTTGAACTGAACGGCAAAGCCGCTGACCGAGGCCACGCGGCGCGAGATGTTCATCAACTTGGTTGAATCCACGCGGGTTTGATACGGCATGATGTCGTTGCGAACCTTCATGGCCATCACAACTTCTTCGAGTGCGGTGTTACCTGCGCGTTCGCCCAAGCCGTTGATCGTACATTCAATCTGGCGTGCGCCAGCCTCAACCGCAGCGAGGGAGTTTGCAGTCGCCATGCCCAGATCGTTATGGCAGTGGGTAGCAAAGATGATCTCGTCCGCGCCCGGCACACGTTCCAGCAGCATGCGGATCAATTCTGCGCTTTCGCGGGGCGCAGTATAGCCGACAGTGTCAGGGATGTTGATCGTGGTCGCACCCGCTTTGATCGCAATCTCGACCGTGCGGCAGAGGTAATCAGCCTCGGTCCGTGTGGCGTCCATCGGTGACCACTGCACGTTTTCGCACAAGTTGCGGGCGTGGGCCACAGTCTCGTGGATGCGGTCTGCCATCTCGTCCATGGTGAGGTTCGGGATGGCACGGTGGAGCGGTGAGGTGCCGATGAAGGTGTGAATGCGCGGATTTTTCGCGTGTTTCACTGCTTCCCAGCAACGGTCAATGTCGCCGAATTGCGCGCGGGCAAGTCCGCAAATCTGGGCTGTCTGCGCTTGGCGTGCAATCTCGGATACGGCGGCGAAATCACCTTCGGACGCAATCGGAAATCCCGCCTCGATCACGTCTACGCCCATTTCGTCGAGCAGTTGAGCGATCTCGATCTTTTCGGCGTGGGTCATGGTCGCACCGGGGGATTGCTCGCCGTCGCGCAACGTCGTGTCAAAGATCAAGACGCGGTCTTGTTTGCTGATAGTCATATAATTGGCTTTCTTTTATCTGCTGTTCTTGGCGCGCGGCACATCCCTCTGAGCGGGCGCGCCTGTTGGCACGCTCAGAGGCGGGCTAGCAGCAGGAGTGCACGCAGCAGTGGCGCAGAAATTTGCGCGAAACGGGGGCTATGTGCGGTTGTATTCATAGAGACAGTTATAACGAGGGTTTTTCAGATGGGAAGAGGGGGATTAGAGTCTTTTGTTCCGACGCCACTTTGATCAAGTCGCGGTCACTTTGAGATTAATATGAAGGTGATCTGTTGTGTTGAATAACGTCTGTGCGGCGCTAACTGCGGGGTATGGAAAAATTTTTGATTATCGGCGCTTCGGGCGGAATTGGTGCGGCACTCAGCACAGCGTTGCGAGGACAAGGTGTTGAGGTGGTGGCGCTCTCACGGTCCGTAGACGGTTTCGATATCACGGACGAGGAGAGCGTCGAGGCGCATTTATCTGCGCTGGAGGGGCCGTTTGACGGGTTGATCGTGGCCTCAGGGGCGCTCGAAATTAATGGTTCAGCGCCAGAGAAAAGCATCCGTGCGGTGAGTGCGAAAGCGATGGCAGATCAGTTTGCGGTGAATGCAATCGGGCCTGCGCTGGTGCTAAGGCACGCAGCACGCCTGCTTCCGCGCAAGGGGCGTAGTATCTGTGCGGTGCTGACTGCACGGGTGGGGTCGATAGGCGATAACAGGATCGGGGGATGGACCAGCTACCGTGCGGCGAAGGCTGCGGCGAACCAGATCATACATACAACAGCGATCGAATTGGCGCGCACACATGAAGAGTTGATCTGTGTGGCCTTGCATCCAGGCACTGTCGAGACGCCTTTCACGGCCAAATATCTAGGGCGGCACCCCGCCGTTCCAGCCGCAGAGGCCGCGCAAAACCTTTTGAACGTGTTGGGCAAATTGGAACCCTCGCATACGGGCGGCTTTTACGACTGGGCTGGTACAGAGGTGGTGTGGTGAGTCGCCTTATTCTCGTGCTTGGGGATCAGTTGTCAGAAGGGCTCAGCGCGCTGCGTGAGGGGAACCCTGATACCGACACCGTTGTGATGGCGGAAGTTGTGGAAGAGGCGACGTATGTCAAACATCACCCCAAGAAGATTGCGTTGATTTTCAGCGCGATGCGAAAGTTCGCGGCCGCGCTGGAGGCGGATGGATGGACCGTCGCGTATGCGCAACTGGATGATACCGACAATGCCGGGTCCATAGTTGGAGAGTTGTTGCGGAGGGCGGAGCAGACTGGCGCGCAGGAAGTAATCTGCACCGAGCCGGGGGAATGGCGGCTAATCAATAAGCTGACCCATGCGCCGATCAAAACGACGATTCTGCAAGACGACCGCTTCTTGGCGTCCCACGGAGAGTTCGAGGCTTGGGCCGACGGGCGCAAGGCACTCAGAATGGAATACTTTTATCGCAACATGCGACGCAAGACGGGATTGCTCATGGATGGGGACAAGCCCGTCGGTGGACAATGGAATTTTGACCACGACAACCGCAAGCCCGCACCGGGGAGTATTACCCCCAAGGGGCCGTTGAAGTTTGAACCTGACAACATAACGGGCGATGTGTTGGGGCTGGTTGAGGCGAAGTTTGGTAGCCATTTCGGTGAGCTGCGTCCGTTTTGGTTTGCAACGACAAGGGCACAGGCGCTCGAAGCTCTGGATCATTTCATCGCGCATTCACTGCCCACGTTCGGGGATTATCAGGACGCGATGCTGCGCGGGGAGGATTTTCTTTACCACGCAATCATATCTCCCTATCTCAATATCGGATTGCTGGGGCCGCTTGAGGTCTGCCATGCGGCGGAAAAAGCGTACGAAAAGGGTGATGCTCCGATCAATGCTGTAGAGGGATTTATCCGCCAGATCATCGGCTGGCGGGAGTATGTGCGGGGCATCTATTTCCTTGAAGGGTCTGAGTACGCGCAGCGCAACGCTTTGAAGCAAAGTCGCAATTTGCCTGACATGTATTGGGGCGGCGAAACAAAAATGGCCTGCATGGAAGCGGCCGTAGGGCAAACAGCACGTGAGGCTTATGCGCATCATATTCAGCGTTTGATGGTTACGGGGAACTTTGCGCTGCTGGCGGGTATCGATCCGTCGCAGGTCTCTAATTGGTATCTAGAGGTCTATGCAGATGCGTTTGAATGGGTGGAGGCCCCCAACGTTGTCGGCATGAGCCAGTTTGCAGACGGCGGCGTGATCGCGTCAAAACCTTATGTCTCCTCAGGCGCATACATCAACCGTATGTCGGATTACTGCAAAGGCTGCGCCTATAAGGTATCCCAGAAGACAGGTGACGGAGCATGTCCGTTCAACACGCTTTACTGGCATTTTCTTGATCGGCACCGCGAACGTTTTTCCTCAAATGCGCGGATGGGAAATATGTACCGTACTTGGGACCGGATGGATGAGGAAAAGCGCGCAACCGTTTTGTCGGACGCGGGTGCGGTCTTGGCGAAATTGGATGCGGGTGAGGTCGTATAAGAGGTGCAGAGCGGAACATCGGGAAACGATGCGAGGATGTAAGTTCGGCGGCTATACCTTGCGCCATTGTGCGTGGCTTTTGAGGCGCAGGTTGGGATTTAAGGTTTGGCTGGAGCCTTGTTTGGAACTCATGCATCTGCAAGCGTGTGGAAAGCCATAATAAGAGCAGTTTGCACAATGACAGTTACCCCGCCCGACTTCCCCCATTCTACAGCGATGAACGCCTACGGGTTTTATTGCATCCCCGGTACATTTCGCAAACGCGAGGTATCCCAGATGCTGCTCAAAGGAGAGGTGAACGAGCCGCGCACGCTGAGCCTGATCCAGCAGTTCGTTGGAAATGGAGATATTGTAAGTGGTGGCGCGTTTGTGGGGGACTTCCTGCCTGCAATGTCACGTGTACTCAAACGTGGCGCGTATCTGCATTCCTTTGAGCCGAACCCGACTGGATTTGCCGCGACAACGATGACGGTCGCGCTCAATGATCTCAAAAACGTAAAGCTGTCACCTGTAGCGGTTGGTGACAAAGAGGGAGTATTGCCGCTTTTGATCGCTGATGAAGCGGGTAAACAGATGGGCGGTACATCCATGATTGTGAAAGAGGCCCAAGAGGGCCGCACGGTGGATGTGAATATCGTGCGGATTGATGATTTGGTACCCGACAGCCGAAAAGTGAGCGTGCTTCAGCTTGATATTGAAGGGTATGAATTGCCCGCCTTGGACGGGGCTGTGCAAACTATTTCGAACGGACATCCATTGATTGTGCTGGAAACGCTTGCGGCGCAAGACCCGCGCGAAGTGGAGACCAAACTCCGCGAGATGTGCCCTGCGGCGGAGTACACGTTTATGGGCATGATGGAGCGCAACGCGTTTTATAAGCCGTTCAAGTAACCGGCGTTTAGTCGGTGGCGGTGGTTTCCGCCGCTGGCTCTGCTGTTTCGCCGGTTGCGGGTTGTGCCAAAGCGCCGTTGTCCCAATCACCCGAGGCTTGCTCGCCCGTCGCATAGGTCATCGTTCCTGTGCCTTGGCGCTTGCCGTCCTTAAACGCACCGACATAGACATCGCCATTAGCGTAAGTGGCTGTGCCTGCGCCCTCAATCTCGCCATCGGCCCATTCGCCTTCATAGACAAAACCGCTGGCCATGGTAATTTTACCTGTGCCTGCGCGACGACCCTCTACAAACTCTCCAACATACACGGTCCCATCGGGGTAGGTGGCGGTGCCCGTGCCGTGGCGCAGCCCTGCTTTCCAGTTGCCGACATAAGAACGACCGTCACCATAGTCGAGCGTGCCTTGGCCCTCGTTGCGGGCATCGACGAACCCACCTTCATAGACCATGCCGTTTGGATAGGTTGCGCGGCCTTGACCCTCAATTACCCCTGCGGACCAATCGCCGACATAAGTCGAGCCATCGGGATAGGTTATACTGCCTGAGCCATCGGCGAGGTTATCTTTGAACAAACCAGTCTGGACCGAACCATCGGGGTAGGTCACGGTTCCAGTGCCTTCGGCGCGCCCCTCGACCCACTCACCTTCATACTTATAACCATCTGCCCCCGTGAAGGCACCAATGCCATGGCGCTGGTCATCAAGGTATGCGCCAACGTAAACGTCACC
>JBALTK010000238.1:0-5429 GCA_036964385.1 Sulfitobacter sp.
GCGTGCCGTGCTTGTTCAGCAGTGCCAGTGCCTGTTCCAAATCGCCGTCTTCCTGCTTGCCCTTTTCGATTGTACGGACCCAGAATGAACGCTCTTCCGCATCGGCCAGAGCAACAGCCTTGATTACGGGTAAGGTCAATTTGCGCTCACGGAAATCATCTCCAATGTTCTTGCCCGTCTCGCCAGCAATGCCCTGATAATCTAGCAGGTCATCCACAATCTGGAAGGCAATCCCAAGGGCGTCACCGTAGTTGAACAGGGCGCGTACATACTCTTCTGGTGCGTTTGAAATCACACCGCCCACCTCGGTTGCTGCGGAAAACAAAGCAGCGGTTTTGCCGCGTACAACTTGGAAATAAACTGCTTCAGTTGTTGCCAAACTTTGCGCAGCAGTAAGTTGGAGCACTTCACCCTCGGCAATCGTCGCCGCCGCATTGGATAAAATTTGCATCACCCGCATTGAGCCAGGTTCGGTCATCAACTGAAAGCTGCGCGCGAACAGATAGTCGCCTACCAGCACAGACGATTGATTATCCCAGAGCAGGTTGGCCGTTGGTCGTCCGCGGCGCTGCTTGCTCTCATCGACCACATCATCATGCAGAAGCGTTGCGGTGTGGATGAACTCCACCGTAGTTGCCAGATGGATATGATAGGGACCGTCATAGCCACACAGTCGGGCCGCCGCCAAGGTTAGCATGGGCCGCAAACGCTTGCCGCCCGCTTCGACCAAGTGGGCCGTTACTTCGGGAATGCGCGGCGCGTGCTCTGACGCCATACGTTCACGGATGAGCGCGCTGACAGCCGCCAAATCGTCCTTAAGGACGGCAGCAAGGCGGTCGTGGGGCTTCTGGCTCGATTGATTGGTCATTTTTCCCGCATCCTAGCGCTCGACAAGGGCAGTGGCCCCAGATTACATCATTGCCATGAAAGAACTTTTGCGCAGCACCGACCCGACGATCATGGCCTTTGCCCAAGCTCTGTTGCAAGGCGAGGATATAGACTGCTTTCAAATGGACGTAAACATGAGCATCCTCGAGGGTGGCATCGGAATTTTCCCGCGTCGACTGATGGTACATGAGAATGATCATGCTGCTGCTTTGATTGTAATGCTTGATAACGAAATTGATCTGGGGCGGTGACGGATGAAGATCTGACCCACGATGCCTTCCTTGGTGGATTGCTACATCTGTGGCAACCACGCAAAGGATATCGTGCAGGTGTTGATCCTGTGCTTCTGGCAGCCACCATACCTGCGGTTTCCGGCCAGCGGGTGCTTGAACTGGGGTGCGGTGTAGGCGCAGCGATTTTGTGTCTTGGCGCACGTGTGCAGGGGCTTTCCCTGACTGGAATCGAACGTGAGGAAATTTATGCGACTTTGGCGGCGCGTAATGGCGAGGGCGCCCTTGAGGTTGTTCAAGCGGATATAGCCGCTCTTCCGCTGACGTTGCGGCAGCGGCAATTTGACCACGTCCTTGCGAATCCGCCCTACTGGCGGCGCGAGGCGTCGATTGCTGCGGGTGATCCTATGCGAGAGGCCGCCTTGGGTGAGGAAACGCCACTAGCGCTTTGGGTTGAAACAGCTGCAAAGCGTCTTGCGCCGAAAGGATTGCTGCACATTATCCACCGCGCAGAGCGGTTGCCCGAAATCTTGGCGGCATTGCCACATGACATGGGTGGGATCGAGGTTTTACCAATTGCTGCGCGACAGGGACGTGCCGCCGAGCGGGTAATTGTGCGGGCGCGTAAGTCGGGACGGGCGGATTTTCGCTTACATGCGCCTCTAATTCTGCATCGCGGCGACGTGCATGTTGATGGTGACCAGTACACGCAGGCAATCCGCGATGCCTTGCGCACAGGGGCTGCGCTGGGTTTTTAGGCAGCCTTAAGCGTTTGTTTACCATTATTGGAGTTATGCTGCAGGGCGGCGTGACTTAGAAATCTGATCATGCTTCAATGAAATTGCACTTTTAACAACTGGAGGAAGTATGTCCCTAAACACACATCTTGAGACGTTGAAGAAAAAGCACCATGACATGAGCGAGGCGATCGAGAGCGCCCAACGTGCGCCGGGCATTGATGGCCTGAAGGTAGCGGATATGAAGAAGAAAAAAATGCGCCTGAAAGAAGAAATCGGCCGATTATCGGAATAATTAGTTAGACAAAAAGCTGGCGCGCGCTGCAATCAGCGCGCCGCCGGTGATAAGCAATGCTGCCCAGAGCAGCGTCATGCTTGGTGCGGAAAATCCCGCGACAATCAATGCAAGCGTAGACAGAAGCGGGGCCGCATAGGAACTGGTGCCCAGCAGTTGGATGTCTCCCTGCTTGCACCCGATGTCCCACACGTAGAATGCTAATCCAACGGGCCCGATGCCCAAACCTACGATGCTCGCCCAACCGAGCGCTGTGGCAGGAAAAACTGTTTCTTCGAACATGAGGTGAAGCGGGAGAGATAGGGCAGAGGTCGCGAGGCAGAACACAGCAACGCTTGCGGTTGGTGCAGTGCCGACCAGCCGCGACAGCACGGAGTAGGCGGCCCATGTAAAGGCGGCCAAAAGGGCCAAGAGATACCCTGCAATATAGTCACCGCTGAGGCCAGTGCCGCCGCCTGTGATGATCAGCGCAGCACCTGAGAAGCCAAGAACAGCACCAATCACGTGGCCTGTGCGCAGCCGCTCTGACGGAAGCAGGCCAGAGAAGACAACGATGAGCAGAGGCCAGAGATATGCGATAAGCCCTGCCTCGGCTGCAGGGGCGAGTCGAAGTGCGGTGAAATACAGCAAATGATAGGCAAAGAGTCCAACTGCACCAAATGTGTAGACCCGTAGGGGGACCTGCCGCATTTGAGAAAAGCTTCCTGTGACCCACGCCCAAATGAGCCCAACACTTCCACCGATGCCGAAACAGAGCGTGTTTAGGAGTAGAGGTGGCGTCGGCGCGGAGCCGACCGTAAAGAGCGCCAATAGGGCCCATAAGAGCACAGCGATAAATCCGATTGTTGTGGCCCTTGTACGCGTCATAGCTCTGAGAGCTCCAGAATGGTCAGCCCGTCCGTGACGTGGGCGGTTTTATTGATTTCGTCCAATATCCAATCACGAAAAACTGCTATCTGCGGGCGGGTTTCCATTCCTTTAAGGCACAAAAAGCTGAAGCGCGCTCCTGTAGCAAGTGCTGTGGGGAAGGGTGCAACGAGCCGTCCTTCCGCGAGGTCTTTGACGACCAGCGCGCGGCGGCCCATCACCACGCCTACCCCTGCCAGAGCGGCGTCGATGGCATGGTCAGATTGTGAAAATCGCGGACCGAGTGTTGGGCTGTAGGGGGCGCCGAGCGCGGTGAACCACTCGGTCCAGCTGACCGGCGTATTTAAAAAGTTTATCGAATCGTCAAAGATGAGAGGTGCATTGTGCAAGCTTTCGACCGTTGGAAATTGTGCTGCAAGGGCGGGTGTCATCACCGGCATGACCCATTCCTCGGCCAGCGGCAGCGCGTACAGCTCGGGCGAAGGGGCCGTGCCAAAGCGGATCGCTACATCTACGTTGTCCCGCATCAAATCCATCCGCGACAACGATGCAGCAAAGCGAAGTTCGACGTCAGGGTGTGCTTGGGCAAATTCAAAGAGGCGGGGTGCCAGCCATTTTGCGGTGAAGGCGGGGCCTGCTGTTACTGTGAGGGTTTGCGTGTCTTGGGTGCGTTGCGCAGCACGCCAAGCGGTAGCGAGCGTCTGGAAACCTTCGGCGGCTCCTTGGGATAAGGCGGATCCTGCCTCGGTTAATTCCACTGCACGGTTCAAGCGGCGAAAGAGGGGTGCGCCCAAATGCTCTTCAAGCGATTTGATCTGAAATGAAAGGGCGGCTGGCGTGACACTCAGCTCAGAAGCGGCTTGGGCGAATGACATATGGCGCGCAGCGGCATCGAAAGCCCGTAAGGCAGTCAGGGGAGGGAGGCGATTGGACATGTTCAGTTAAGTACAGCTTAACTGAAGGGTTGGAAAGTCTCGTTTGTCAGGGGCGGCGGTGGCGCGCATATTGGTATCAAGAAAGACACATTGATCCGAACCGGATTTAGCTAAGGAGCAACGACATGTTTGAAGCGACAACAAACCCAGCAGCACGCGCCGCAATGAACACCGCCCACGCAGCCCGTGGCCGCATGCTGGCCGATTTTTTCACATGGCTGCGCGCACCGAAGCGCGGCTAGAGTTTTCCGCTGGCGGAATGCATGCCGCCTTACGGAATGACGCGGGGCCGGTGGATCAATCCACCGGCCCCGTTTCGTAAAAGATAGGTACAGTTGCTTAGACGAAGAACTGCGCACCGTTTGCAGAAATCGTCGAGCCGTTGATGAAGCCCGCATCGTCAGAAACGAGGAAAGAGACTGCGCGTGCGATTTCTTCAGGTTCGCCCAAGCGACCCGCAGGGATTTGGGCAATAATGCTCTCGCGCACTTTTTCCGGTACGGCCATAACCATGTCTGTCCCGATGTAACCAGGACAGATTGCGTTGGCAGTAATGTTGGCACGTGCGCCCTCTTGAGCCAGCGATTTCACGATCCCCAGATCACCCGCTTTTGTCGCGGCATAGTTCACTTGCGCGAACTGACCTTTTTGCCCGTTGATCGAAGAGATCACTACGATGCGTCCAAACTTGCGTTCGCGCATGCCTGGCCAGATTGGGTGGATGGTATTGAAAACGCCAGTGAGGTTCGTGTCGATGACTTCTTTCCACTGCTCTGGTGTCATTTTGTGGAACGGCGCATCGCGTGTGATGCCTGCGTTTGCGACGATTACTTCGACAGGGCCAAGGTCTGCTTCGACCTTTGCGATTCCTTCTTTTGAACTGTCGTAGTCTGCCACGTTCCACTTGTATGTTTTGATGCCAGTCTCAGCCGAGAATGCGGCGGCGGCTTCGTCATTGCCTGCGTATGTTGCAGCAACGGTATAACCCTTTTCTTTCAATTCTTTTGAAATAGCAGCGCCGATCCCGCGGCTGCCTCCAGTAACAAGTGCGACACGCGACATGTGATTCTCCCAATGGTAATGTTGTTGCTCAGTATGGCTCGGGCGCGCAATTATATTGCGCGCCCGATTGTTTTAGGGCCGTTCGAGGCACATGGCAACACCCATACCGCCACCAATACACAGTGTGGCGAGACCTTTTTTCGCGCCGCGACGCTTCATCTCGAACAAAAGCGTGTTCAGAACGCGAGCTCCGGAGGCACCGATGGGGTGACCGATGGCGATCGCGCCGCCATTTACGTTCACGATTGCTGGATCCCAGCCCATTTCTTTGTTCACTGCGCAGGCTTGGGCTGCGAAGGCCTCGTTTGCTTCAATAAGTTCCAGATCAGATGTGCTCCAACCTGCTTTTTCCAGCGCTTTGCGGGATGCATAGATAGGGCCAGCGCCCATGATGGAAGGATCAAGGCCGGCTGTC
>JBALTK010000239.1:0-5421 GCA_036964385.1 Sulfitobacter sp.
GGCGACCCGCGAGCTGCTGGCGATCATTACACAATAAGCACCGATGAGCGTTCGGTGATCGCCACCGCGCCTTGGGCGCTTCTCGCTCACGGAAGAAGGCTCTTTTCAGCGGATGACTTGGCGCAGTCTTTTCATCCAAATGTGACGCCAGCGAGTATGGCCTCTATTTTCAACCGAGTGAATCCCTTTCCGCAGCCTAAAGTTCCGAGATGGGATCCGGTTGAGCTGAACGCATTGGATGGCTGGGAAATGAACGATCAAGCGCTGATCGAGAACGACGGTAGTCAGATGGTGGCCTGTTTCGAGATCGCCGTAAACGGGCGGGAAGTCGACAGCTGGTGTCAGCCGTTTTGTTGCAAAAGACACAAGACGACTTCGTCTCATTGATGCGAATTTTCAACGATAGGGCTCAGTTCTTTGTCAGGGTTTACAATGAGCTAAGCTTCGCGACCCGTAGGGAGTTCGGACCGTCCCTGTACTGCGGATTTAATGTGCTGGCTGAGTTTTATGGCTGGGATGCCGCGGCCAGCTCAACCGATTTGGTGCTCATCAAGCAAAGCGACGAAGGTGGCCGCTTTATGCACTCTAGTGCGAGCTACCACATCAAGCTGGTTCTAGATGTACCACCGTGCAGTCAATACCCGTGCGGGATGTCGATTGGACTTTCGCAGCTGGAACAGCTTGTGGCACGCGCGGGTAAAACCACGAATGAATTGGGAACATTGGTTTCCTTGGCCTTAAGTTGGGCGTTTGATACCGCGTGCTTCCGACTTTAAGATCGTTCATTCTAGAGATTAACTTCAATCGTAACAAAGCCAGTTCAACGAACCTCTTAATCGCTTTCAGTAGAGGGGGGAGAAGTTTGAAACCTCCATCATGGTTGATTTGCGAACGACAGCTTTGTCCGGCGGGCATCGCTGCCGTTCGCGTTTTTACCTCGATGCGGATTTTGTGTGCAAGCTTAGCGAATGGCAGATTTTAGCCCACTTCAAAGATTGTCTACCCCCTCAACGAATGTACGGTGTCTGCAAGCTACTAAATGGCCGCCGAGATCACGGCGCAATCCTGCCTTTGACCATAATGTCGGGGTGCTGCGTTGCGTCCGGTGAAGGAGATATTCACAGCCGAACGCGGAAATTTGTGCATCGGGGTGTCAGTAGCGGTACGAAACCGTGAAAGGTTAATTGGTAAATAAGAGTCTTCATAACCCATTAGGCCTTTAGTATTCTGCGATGTCTGATCATCTCGTTTTGGAGTGCGCCGTAGGTTTGAATTCCTCGCCCTTCGAGTATGGCGATCATGGCGATCAGGGCATTAGCTGTTGCTACGGCGTCACCCATGGCTGTGTGTCGATCCTCTTGAGGAATAACGATTCCGAGCCGCTCACAAATCGCATCAAGTGTATGGACAGCGGAGCCGCCAAAAATGACAGCTGACATAAGGACGGTATCCAGAACTGGCTGATCGAAACGCTGTTCGGTATTTGGGGCCTGCTTGTAAAGAAATGCCATATCGAATGCTGCGTTGTGAGCGACGAAAATGGAACCCGTGGCAAATTCGTGAAACTTTGCGCAAACGTCTGCGAAATGCGGAGCATCGGCAATCATTGCGTTGTTTATTCCATGAACGTCTGTAGATCGTTTCGGAATCGTCATTCCTGGATTGACCAAAGTATCAAAGACTTCACCTGCAACGACTTTTCCGTTCACGACCCGAACGGCACCCAATTGCACAACCTCGTCCGTCAGCGGGTCCAGCCCGGTGGTCTCGCTATCGAATACGACAAATACCAAGTCACGGAGCGGGGTGTCCGAAAGGCTGTCGGAATGGGCTGCGTTCAACAGGTCGAAGTCATAAGTTAGTGGGCGCGCCGCCGAAGGTTCAAGCGGCTCAAGCATCAGCGTATAACCAGCGTCGGGCTCAAAGGTTCGGATATAGCCAGAGTACACTCTGTCACACCGTGAAACAGCGGTGATTTTCATGCGGTCCGTACCCGTGCTTTGCATCTGGGACAGTGTATTCAAGATCGACGCCTCGTCGAGGTAGTCAAACAAAGATGTCTTCAGGCGCGCGGTACCGACCCGCTCCATCAACGCCGCGGCTTGCCCATCGTACAGCACGATCTGGTGATCGGCAGTTGCCAGAAATGTCGCAACGGGTATGTCGGACAATATTTCAACCAGCCTGTCGCGCTGTGCCGCTACCTCTGCCAGTTCTTTTGCGCCTGCTTCGGATCGCGCCCGCACAACGTTCTCAAGTACAGTGCCCATGGCCGATGCAGCTGGGGCGAGATCGCCGAGGTATTTGGCTCGGGAGACATCGATCGATGAGCTGACATCGACATGCGCACGTACCCGCAAACTCGCGGCAATAGCTTCAATGGGTTTGCTGACATTGTCGTCGAACAGCAGCCAGATGAGGGCCACAAGCCCGGCAATCCCAAACCCCGAAATGAGGCCCGTTGTTATGAATGCGGACAACGCTTCGGGATCGGCGAGTTGGCGAAACCCAATCCACACTCCGAACAGTGTGATGGCCAAACTGCCAAGCGCAAGCAGACAGAAAAACAGCAAAACCCTTATGCGCAGACTGAGGTTTTTCATGTCAGATACTCGCGCAGGCAGCCAGCAACAAAGGGGCGTTTGCATCCATCGCATTCCACTCGGCGTTCAATACTTCGCCGTCTGCTCCAAAGCTAACTCCATCGACCAGATCAGCACGGTTGCTTAATGCGCAATCGAACAGAGCAGGAATTTTTGCCGTACGTGCCCAGCGACCATAGATTACCAAATCAACAATTCTTTGGTCAGGATGGGAGGGATGGGTTCGCGCTGTGGCCTGATCAACGGCTATGAATCGGCTGACAAAGGGTTTGATGTAGGTCCACGGGCGGTAAAATCGGGTTTCTTCAACAGTTTCGGCGACAACGAAACCTTCGGGCATGTTGGCTTGCGTGCGGTTAAACCAACTGTATTCGCTTGAAATCGTAGCGAGCAACATAGCCGCACCAGCCGCAACCGGAACCAGCCATGACGGCAGTCGACCTTTGAGGGTACGGTTTATGGCCCAAACCAATAATGCCGTAGCGATACCTGCAACGATGGTGCCGATGAGTTCGAAAAACATAAAATCGTTTCCTTCTTTGCCTAAGCGAGTACGCCACGCCCTTGCATAAGAGCAGACTGCATTGTTTTGATCACAACAAAGGCATCACGCAAATGACTTCGTTCAAAACCCGAGAGTGTTGCGGGGGGTAAAAAGTTGTCCGGTGCTTTGCTTTGCTTGATCAGATTTGCCTGATGATCAAGCCTCGTTTGTGCAACCAAGTCATAGGCGTCAAGCAGGTCAGCGCCACCACTATCGCTGATGATACCTGCGACCAATGCCGCCTTAAGCCGGCTGCGGGTGTTCAATTCTGGTAATTGTCCCTGAAGCGCATACATCCGTCCAAGATCCACCACCGGGATAACACCGTTCAGTTTCATATCTATTGTGTTGCGATTTTCTCCCGCTCGGATCGTTGTGAGCCCGCGTAACAGGCCAAGCGGGGTCGCGTGGGTCAGGGCGTTGGTGGCCATATGCGCTGTGAATATCGAATTGGCGGCGGCGGCCTTGAGGGTTTGCGCGTGCAAGTCCGCAAACAGCGTCTCATCACCGCCAATCGGGCGCAGGTCAAACATGACAGAGGCCAGCATCTGCGCCTCCTTACCGGGGCTTGCGATCCAGCTTTTGAAATAGTCACTCCAAACAGAAACAGGTTGGCACCAGCGCGGGGTTGTCGCCATCATTTCACCGGGGCAATAGACGTAACCGCAGGCATCCAGACCGTCGCTGACAAATTGTGCGAACGGCGCGAAGTACTGCCTGTCGGCCTCGCTAATTCCATCCTCAAGGATCAGGCAGTTGTCCTGATCTGATACACCCGTTTGTTCCTGCCGACCCTGTGATCCGCATGCCATCCAGAGGTACCGCGCCGGAGGTGGGCCAAATTGGGCTTCGGCCATGCGTAACAGGCGACGGGTGACAACATCCGCGATGTCCGTAATCAAACGGGTGACCACATCGTGTCTGTTGCCTGCTGCAACGAGATGGACAAGCAGGTCTGGAATGCGCGAGGTGATCAGTGTGAGATCTTGAACGGATGTGGCATGAGCTGCGTCGGAAACGAAGCTCGCCGCGTGAGAAGCCTGAAACCGCGTCAAGTCAGTTTGGGTCACTATACCAACCAAGCGGCCGGAGGAGACGACAGGCAAGTGACCGAGGCGATGCTCCATCATCATGTGCAGCACGTCAGATCCGATTGCAGAAGGGGGCAGCACTTGCGGTTGTGTGGTCATCACCTCACCGACGGGCGTGTTCGTAGGCAGATTATCTGCCACTGCCTTGTTCACGATGTCACGTAGTGTGACGATGCCAACCAGATGCCCGCCCGCAACTACACAAAGGCATGAAATATGTCTGTCCCGCATCAGCCGGCTTGCGTCCTGAAGGGTGGTTGTCGGGGCACAGACCGCAGGATTGGTCGCCATCAGGCTATCGACGAGAACGTTGGTCAGATTGGCAGATTGCGTCAGCGCAGCAGGCGCACGGCCTGATCGGTCAAAAAAGCGCTGGAGAGGCTCGTGTTGGGTCAGAAGTTTTTGGAACATAGCGGCAGGAATACACAGCAGCCGGCAGTCTTCTTGCGCGGTGGCCGTATTGACGGCAACCCCTGCGCGGAGGAGGCCACGTTCGCCAAAGGAGTTTTCGCGGCTGAGCAAGGAAAGGGGGGTGTCGTTGGCATCTGTGATGGAAACCAGACCGCTCTCGATGATGTAGAGACCTTTTAGATGCTCTCCATAGCTATAGATTTTGTGGTTCTTGCCAACATCAATCCACTCGCTCTTCTCAAGAATGTCCTTGCGTGCGTCCTTTGACAGCACGTCATAGGGATGCAGATAGGACAGAATGGATGGTTTATCTATTGTCACAGGTGCAGCCCTCGTGATGGGAAGTAGGTCCGGCGCATGGTTTGCGCCGGACCTCGTAGTTTTAGTGATCGACAGCTTCACCCGCACCAGCAGGTACACGCACGCTTTCAACCAGATCTTTGATCTCTTGCGGAGTGTCTTTGGTCATCATGGAGACACCGTAAGCAACCGCAAAGTTGATCGCAGCACCTACCGCGCCGATCGCTGTGGACTGGATGCCAAACAAGGATCCGTCAACCGTGTCGGGGAACGAGTTTGTTCCGGCAATGAACAGCCAACCTTTGTGCAGGAAGATATAGACAAGCGTAAAGATCAGACCGGACAACATGCCTGCAACTGCGCCTACGTTGTTCACCCGCTTGGAGAAGATACCCATCATCAACGCCGGGAAGATCGACGCGGCGGCGAGACCAAAGGCCAATGCCACAGTTTGCGCGGCAAAGCCCGGAGG
>JBALTK010000240.1:0-5405 GCA_036964385.1 Sulfitobacter sp.
GCATGTCGCCTTGGGTCATTCGCGCCGCCGCATGATCGATTTTTCGGGCCAGAACGCCATGCGCGCAGCCCTCGGCATGGTTCTGAGCCGTATTATTCCAGGCATCGGAATGTGGATCGCCAATGCGCTGACATCACTGCTTGCTGCCAAACTCTCTCGCAGCGACGAATTTGAGGCGGACGCCTATGCCGCCGCGTTGCTTACCAAAGCAGGCATAGGGATCGCCCCGCAAATATCGCTGTTTCACAAACTGGATGCGCTAACGAAATCTCGTGGAGGCACAGCGCCCGCGTGGCTGATGACACATCCCAAGACGGAAGAGCGGATTGCGGCGCTCACTCACATGCAGATGAAATGGGATCGTTAATTCAACAGCTTGCAGGTGAAACCTAAAGTGTCACCTTAGGCGGTTAAGGCTTTACCCAACCGTGGAAGTCGCGCTTTTTTCATCAGCGACCGCATGTTCCAATCCTCGCCCGACAACCGCCGAGCCTCCTGCACCACTGCTTGCGCCACCTCCGTGACAGCATCAGGGTCACCGTGAAACATCCCCAGCAAAAACGCATCGGGATCATTCCGGCTCAGCCCCTCTTCAGCCAATATTCCGCGTGGGAAATCCTTGGCGTTCATGGTGACGATACCGTCAGCGTTGCCATGCACCGCTGCGGCCAGAACGTGGATGTCATTGGCATCGGGCAGCCACAGCCGCGCCTCCAGCCCTGCATGCACAGGCACACTCGCCTTTGGAAATGCCGCTTGGATCATTGCGACTTCGCCACGCGCCACCGCCTCACCCTGCGGGCCCAGCTTGCGTGCCGCCAGCGCCCATTCCTCAAGGATACGCGCAGACCACAGAGGCGTGTACGCTCCTGTGCCCGCAACGCCCAGCAACATCTCCCGCATCACAGTGGGATAGATCACGCAGGCGTCCAGAACCATCTTCATGGAATTACCCCGAAAGGCTTATAGGTGGAAAAACAGGGACTTGAGGTAGCCTGTTTCGGCCAGTTGCGGCAGTTGGGGATGATCCGCGCCCGCGAATCCGGTGTGGATAAGCGAAGGGCGACGACCGGAACGGCCAATACCGCGCACGGATGCGGAACGGAACGCGGCCAGATCAGCCGCATGAGAGCATGAACACAGCCCCAGAATACCGCCCTCAGCCACCAGAGGTGCCGCAAGACGTGCGATCCGCTCATATGCCCGCAAACCCGCTTCAAGCGCAGGTTTAGCAGGGGCAAAGGCAGGTGGATCACAGATGATAACATCAAACTCCGCACCCTCGGCACGCAAGGCCGTAAGAACGTCAAAGGCATCACCCTGACGGATGCTCACTTTGTCAGAGACACCCATCGCTAGGGCCCCCTGCTCGGCCAAGGCCAAAGCAGGCGCAGAGCCGTCAATACACAGCGCTGACTGCGCACCACCAGCTACAGCCGCCAAACCAAAGCCGCCAATATGCGCAAACACATCCAGCACCCGCGCGCCACGCGACAATGACGCCGCAAAAGCATGGTTAGGCCGTTGATCGTAGAAGATACCGGTTTTTTGGCCGCCTGTGAGGTCCGCCATATAGGTGGCACCGTTCATCTGCACAGGCACTGCGCCCTCAGGAGCCGCCCCTGCCAGAACACCGCTGACATCATCGAGCCCTTCAAGGCTACGCGTGCGACCAGAAGCATTCTTGAGCACGTTCTTCACGCCTGTCACTTCGATGAGCGCTGCAGTCAGCGGCTCGATCAGTGCGTCAGACCACGCTGCATTCGGCTGGATCACGCAAGTGTCGCCAAAGCGGTCGATGATCACACCAGGAAGGCCGTCTGCTTCGGCATGTACCAAGCGGTAGAAGGGCGCGTCATACATCCGCTCACGCAAGCTCAGTGCACGGCGCAAATGGCCCGCCATCCATGCTTGATCAATTGACGCTTCAGGATCGGAATCCATCATGCGCCCAATAATTTTGGAATTGTTGTTGACCGTCACCACGCCCAAAGGCTGGCGGAGACTGTCTTCCAGAACCGCCATGGAACCAGCGGGCAAGCCCTTGGTGCGGCGGTCGGTGACCAACTCGTTTGCATAAACCCATGGTGCGCCATGCCGAATGGCACGCGCATTGGCCTTTGGCATAAGGCGAACTACGGGAAGTGGGGCGGATACGGGAAAAGGCGCTATTGTCATAGCGCCTTCCCTAGTTGGTTCCCACGAGAAGGGAAAGCTTAGATTCTGTTGACCAGTTGAAAGAAGCCGTGGCTGGCGTTCTTATAGCCCTCAGGCTTGGTCATTTGCTGGCGGATTACTTCGGCCAGATGGTTGGACAGACGTACTTTTTGCGTCAAGCCGCGCGCTTCTGCGGTTTTGGCCTGCTGGCCACCAAATGCCTCAAGGTCAGTCTCAATGCGGCGTGGCTTGGACAAATGCTCACCTGTACGGGCATCGCGCAGCATCATATCAAAGACGACGTGGTGAACACCGCCGACAGTATAGCGTGCTTTTTCGCTCAGAGCGTGAAAGCGGACCAACTGGATATCGAGGATCACAGGAACAGGACCCTGAAACGACGCCGTGCCGGCTGTCATCGAATCTTTGAGGATCTTTCCAACCTGTGCGTGACGGTCACCGATCGGATCTTCGCGCCAAACGATATCTCCGTTCGGGTAATAGCGGTTTGCCTCGGATGCCTTCAGGCTCGCAGGGACGTTCACGTTAATTTGGGATACGCGAATTTGCTGAACAATCGCAGCTTGCAGGGTTTCGGCGCTGGTACGCACGGCCGGCTGCTGAAAGCTGTTGGTGGAATGGATGACTGTTGACGTCGTGCCTGTGTTCGTAAGCGGTGCTGCGCGTGTCACCACATCAGAGGCGCCACAGGCGCTCAGTGCGGCGCCAAGGGTCAGGGCACATGCAAGTTTGATCATCTTCATCTCATCACTCCTCGGGCCAGAATGGCCTTCAACTGTTACGAGAAAGTATTTGAAGGGAGATTACGGCAGGTTTTAGACAAACTTGGCACAAAATCGCGGTAATAAACTTACATAACGCATGACCTAACGGAAGCACGCGTCACTTCGTGCACGGATTAATCCCTTGCGCGGCTACGCCATCCACCCCGCCTGCGCGGCGTCGCAATCGTGTGCAGACCTTCGGCCAGAACTTCGGACATGGGATGGGCAGGATCAGAGCCGTGGATTTCCAACAGTGCCCTCATAGCGCCGTGGGTATCGCGGTCAGCCCCAAGGCTCAGCGCCCAGTCAAGAAAGATCGAGCGGCACTCAGCTTTGGTAATCCCGTCAATCCGGTATGCCTCAAAGATGAGGCCCTTGGGGTCATCCAGCGTTGCTTTATCCATTATGTCTCTTCCTGCGCATGCGCGGCCAATGCTGTAGTGATGATTTCATCCGCATCACGATAGGTCTGGACCAGTTGCGCCTCCAAATCCAGCGCGGTGTCGTTTTCAGGCGCGGCCCCGACGGCATGTATCAAAAACTGCCGTGATGCGGCGCGCAGGCTATCAATTTTCAAAGGCCGCGAGGACAACAGACGTGTCGCCGACTGCAACGCCCAAAGCCGCTCGTATGCACCGACCAAAAGCGCTTCACCCGATGTGTCAATCAACCCCGCCTGCTGCGCGGCTGCCAATCCTGAGGGAATGTCACGCGCCAAGGCTCCGCCCAGAAGGGCACCCGCCTGTGCAAAAAGCTCGATATCCTGTAGCCGCCCTGCCCCGATTTTCGCATCGAGCACGCCATCGGGCGATTTGGCCGAGGCAATGCGCGCGCGCATCTCCGCAGTTTGCGTACAGACATGGGCCATATCACGCGAACGCCCCAATATCTCGACGCGCAGCGCCTCTACACTCTCCGCCAACGGCTCCGGCCCCGCAATCACTTGGGCGCGGGTAAGCGCCAAATGCTCCCACACCCATGCCTCCTCCCGCTGATAGGTAGTAAAGCTGTCGATCGACGTCGCCACAGGTCCCTTATTGCCAGAGGGCCGCAGCCGCAGATCAAGCTCATAGAGCCGCCCTTGGGCCATTGGAGCGCTCATGGCGGTAATCATCGCTTGGGTTAGGCGGGCATAATACTGGCGCGCTGGCAGCGGCCGTTTTCCCTCGGAGGCCTCAACGCCATCCGCATCATAGATCATGATGAGGTCCAGATCGCTTTGGGCCGTCAATCGCCCTGCCCCGAGCGATCCCATCCCGACGATCACAGCTCCCTTACCGGGCGGAGAGCCATGACGGCGCGAGAACTCTGCGATAACAACGGGCCATAGGGCGCGCAACACAGCACGCGCCAGATCACTATATTGCGCCGCAGCCCGTGCGCCGTCCGTCAGGCCGCGCAGATGGTGCACGCCGATCCTGAAATGCCACTCGCGCGCCCACGCCCGCGTACCGTCGAGCTGTAGCTCATAATCATCCAGCGTCGCCAACCGCGCCGCTAATGCACTGAACAGCACTTCTTGGCCTGGCCAGTCACTAAAGAAATCACCACCAATCACTGCATCCAGCACAGCCGCATTGCGCGACAGATGCTCGGCGAGCATTGGCGAGACCGAAACGATATTAATCAGCAAGTCGGCCAGTTGCGGGTTCGATTTCAACAGCGAGAACAGCTGCACTCCCGCTGGCAAGCCCGCGAGAAATCCGTCGAAGGCCAGCAAAGCCTCATCCGGCTTATCTGCCTGCGCCAACCGTGCCAGCAACTCAGGTTTCAACCGCTCGAACAGTTCCGCCCCCCGATCAGAGCGCAGCGCAGGATAGCTCGGCCACTTCTCTGTGACTGTCTCGTCAAAGCGGTGGGTCGTCTCAGGCAAAACCGCCTCGCCCCGCGCCTCGGTAAAGAATCCTTCGGTAATTTCATGCACCGCGCTGAGCCGCGTGTGCAGCGTCCGCTCCAGCTCTGCCGTATCCATATCCATCATCGCGGCAATCCGCGCCATGCCCTCTGGCGATTTCGGCAACGTATGCGTCTGCGCATCCCGCACCATCTGCAAGCGATGCTCGACTGTGCGGTGGAAGGTGTAGTGATCGGCCAGCTCATCCGCCGCGGCCTGCGGCACCCATCCCTTTTTGGCAAGGATGCTCAACCCTTCCTTTGTCCCCCGTACCCGCAATTCGGGGTCGCGCCCCCCAGCAATCAACTGCCGCGTCTGTGTGAAGAACTCGATCTCCCTGATGCCACCGCGTCCCAGCTTCATGTTGTGATCGGCAAGCGTGATCTCACCCCCCAACCCCTTATGCTCACGGATCGCCAACCGCATATCGTGCGCATCCTGAATGGCAGCAAAGTCGAGGTGCCTGCGCCAGACAAACGGCCGCATGGTCCGCAAGAAACCATCCCCGACACCGATATCCCCCGCACAGGGCCGTGCCTTGATATAGGCCACACGCTCCCACGTCCGCC
>JBALTK010000241.1:0-5358 GCA_036964385.1 Sulfitobacter sp.
GACGACATCCGTCCCCTGCCCCTTAAGCCAAGCCACATCAAGCGCCAGAGACGCGAGCCAATCTGCGCGCAATGAGCCAGTGGCCCGGTCCACCAGCAACGCGGAACCGATCTTTACGACAACACGTTTGGCGGTGGTCAGGGTTGCCAAGGTGCTTCCTCCTCGGAAGCGTTCTGGCGGATGCGGTCCTCGTCGATCTCGGCACGCAAGGCACGAAGCACGTCCACGGTGTTGATTTTCGCCACAGCAGACATCTGCATGACAACGCCGCCGCTGGCTTTTTTCAATTCAGCAGTTGCAGTTGCAAGCTCTTCTTCATCAAGGGCATCAATCTTGTTGAGCACGGTGATGCGCGGTCTGTCCGCTAATTCGCCACCATAAGCCTCAAGTTCGTTAATGATGGTGTGGTAGTCTTCAACCATCGTCTCGGAAGTGCCGTCGACAAGATGCATCAGCACAGCGCACCGTTCAACATGGCCCAAGAAACGGTGCCCGAGGCCACGCCCCTCATGGGCTCCTGCAATCAAGCCGGGAATGTCCGCGATCACAAATTCAGCGTTATCAACACCTACCACGCCAAGGTTCGGGTGCAGTGTGGTGAACGGGTAATCTGCAATCTTTGGTCGCGCGTTAGATGTCGCTGCAAGAAAGGTGGATTTGCCCGCGTTGGGTAGGCCAAGAAGGCCAACGTCGGCAATCAACTTGAGGCGCAGCCAAAGCGTCCGCTCCACCCCGTCCTGACCAGGGTTGGATTTGCGCGGTGCTTGGTTCGTCGCAGATTTGAAGTGCAGGTTGCCCCACCCGCCGTTGCCGCCGCCGGCAAGGCGCACGCGTTGGCCCAGTTCAGTCATGTCAAAAATGACGGTTTCCTGATCTTCATCCAGAATTTCAGTTCCCACGGGAACGCGCAGGATAATATCGTCACCGTCTTTGCCTGTACGTTGCTTACCCATGCCGGGTTGGCCGTTTTTCGCAAAGAAGTGCTGTTGATACCGGAAGTCGATAAGCGTGTTCAGGCCGTCCACAGCTTCGGCCCAAACCGAGCCGCCATTGCCGCCGTCGCCGCCATCAGGGCCACCGTATTCAATATACTTCTCACGGCGAAACGAAACGCAGCCACCACCACCCGCACCGGAGCGAATATAGACTTTGGTAAGATCGAGGAACTTCATATTATATCCTAATGGGTTACCGCAGTTTGAGGCTGTAGGTCCAAGTGGGCACCGTTGCATTGCGTGCAAGGCAGAATGTTTCGGCATCACCTAGATAGGCGAAGCCAGCGTTTGTCAGTACTTTGGCAGAGGCGGGATTATCATGGAAGACCGATGCGAACATCGTGTCATTTTCCAGCGGATTTCCCACCGTCAGCGCCGTTACAGCATCAGAGGCCACATGCGTATTCCAAAACGGCGGTGCGACCCAGTATCCGACTTCGGATTGGTTGCGATCAAGGCGCATCAGGCTGATTACCCCCATAACTTCGCCGCCATTATGCGCTGTTCCGTCCATCACCCAAACATCTTCGTCACGTTCATCCGCCATAGCCCGTTCTATAAACCCAGCAATCAAGCCAGGGGGGAGCGGATGAGGTAGACGTGGCGTACGCATCGCGAGACGACTGTCGCCGGCGTAATGCTCGATGAGGGTCAGGTCGGACATGCGTACAGGGCGCAGCTCAAACCGCGGTGTTTGCAAGATTGGTTGTTGGGTGAGTATTTCCATGGTCAGAAACTCCCTCCAAAGAGTACAAAAAGAACCGATGCAACAGTAAGCCCCGCCAATGTCCACATCAGATAAGGCTCTGCGCGGGTGCCTGCAACCGTACGCGCGATGGCACTGCCCCCTAGGGTCCACAGGGGATGCATAACAAGCTGACAAGCGAGAAGAACAGCAGCAACAGTTGCCGTGGCGGTCAATGTTGGAATATCAGGCCCGACAAAGGCGGTGAAGCTGCCGACAATCATTGCCCAAGCCTTTGGGTTGAGCGGATGTACGATGAGCCCCGCCGTAAAACCCGGAGCTTGCGCGGCAGGATCACCCTGCCCCAAGCGCAGATTTGCCACCTTCCACGCCAGCCAGATGATGTACGCGGCTGAAATGTATTTCAATGCGATAAAGACAGCAGGTGCTGCCTGCGCAAGCTCCATCAAGCCAAAGCCGATAGGCCAGATGATTAGTTGTTTGCCCAAAGCAACGCCCAACACAAAAGGAAGTGCGGCGCGAAAACCGAACCGTGCACCAGTGGCCATCAGTGCCATGTTGGCAGGACCGGGGGTGCCGACCTGAGACGCTGCAAAAACTGCGAGAGGAAGAATTGCGATGCTCATGTCACACGCACCATAGATCAAGAGCGGGCATTGGGGATGAAACTGTCATGTGCCACTCCTTTTGTTGGTGTGGATGAGCGGAATACTCGAACGAAAAAGGGACCGGCGTTTCCGCCGATCCCTGATATTCATATCACTCTACGGGTACGGCTTATTCAGCGGCTTCCGCCATTGGTACGATCGAGATGAATGTGCGGTTTTTCAGGCCCTTGTGGAACTGAACATTCCCTTCAACAGTGGCGAAGATTGTGTGATCTTTGCCCATGCCGACGTTTTCACCTGGCCAGAATTTCGTGCCGCGCTGACGCACAACAATGTTTCCCGGGATGACAAGTTCGCCACCGTATTTTTTTACACCAAGACGACGACCAGCTGAGTCGCGACCGTTACGGGATGAACCGCCTGCTTTTTTATGTGCCATTAGGTCTCTCCTTAACCTTTTGCGAGTTCTTTGGCCTGTGCGATCCAGTCTTCACGACCCACACGACCTTTGAACGACAGTTTCTCTTCAATCGCTTCGACATCCGCATCCGTCCATGCAGCAATCTGTGCGAAGGTTGTGACACCCTCGGCGTGCAGTTTGCCAACAATTACCGGACCTACGCCAGAGATGGTGGACAGATCGTCGCCATCGCCTTTTGCGGCTTTCTTCGCTGCGGGCTTTGCGGCCTTAGGCGCTTCTTCTTTGGCAGGAGCTGCTTTTGCTGCTTTCGCGGCGCTGGCTTTCTTTGCCTTCTTGGACACAGGTGCATCTACCGCTTTACCTGTGATCGCTGCAACGGCGGCTGCGGAAACGGAGCCTGTGCCGATTGCTGCTGCAACACCGGATTTACCTGCGCCGGATGCGAGGATCTCTGTGATCTTCACGAGCGTCAGTTTCTGACGGTGGCCTTTTGTACGCTTGGAAGAGTGCTTCCGGCGACGTTTGACGAAGTGAATAACTTTTTCGCCTTTGATCTGATCAACAACTTCGGCTTGAACGCCGGCGTCTTCGATCATTGGCGCGCCAACAGTTGGGTTGTCCCCACCAAGCATCAGCACTTCGTTGAATTGAACTGTCTCACCGGCAGATGCCGCAATACGTTCTACACGGAGCATATCGCCCGCCTGAACTTTATATTGCTTACCGCCTGTTTTCAGGACCGCAAACATAGGTCTTCCTTCATGTCTTCCGCGTTCTGTGGTCCCCGGTTAAGGGCGTTTTGGACCAGACAGTGTCTGCATCCACCTCGAACAGCGCGCCCTTGGGGCGTCATTAAAAAATACTCCCGAATGCCGGATGGCAGGTCGGGATGGCGGCTTATCGGGCGGTTGGGGGTGTAAGTCAAGGCGCATCAGCTGTTTGAGGCCATGTTTTCAAGCCTTTTTTGACGCCACCTCGCAACAGTCCGCTGACGCGCAGCCTGTAAAGCGTACTTACAACTCTTCGGCGGCCATGTTCAGCGCCATCGCACGGCCAAGAGCATAAGAGATATCCTCATACAGCGGATCAAAGCCCGCAAAGAACCCTGAGTTAAGTGCTTTGCCCGCCTCGGTGGTGGAGAAGTCCGCGTAAAGCGTCAACTCTTCGATTGTAAGCGGACTGTAGGCAAGGATCATAAACGCACCCAACCAGTTCAGCGTATCAGCGGCGATCTCGTCACGCTCGGACATAACGTCCGAGAGTATTTCATCGTCACTCATCATATAAACGTCGCCATCGACCAGCGCGCGCAGGAAGTTGTAGTTGGAGTTCAGCGCCGAAGTTACGTTTCTATTGATCAGGTCGCCTGCGTCTATCATGCGATTGATCTGGGCGAGCCTTGGATCGGTGCCACTTTGAAGCTCTGCAAACCGCGTGCGGGCTTCTTCCTCAACGGCATTGTCACTCATCGCGCTACGGGCGGAATTCTCTAATGTGATGATCTTGGTGCCAAGATCAGAGGCAAAGAAGGTTATCGTATCCTCAAGCACTTCACCCTGCAAAGCGGGTTCGAGCCCTGCACGGATGCCTTCGCTGATTTTTTCAGGGTCATATATGCGGACAACCTGTCCTACCCATGCGGGGCCACCCTGATCCTCCAGCCATTCCGCGTTGAGCGTCGCACCAAAGGCCAGCCCTTCTTTATGCAGGATCGAACTCAATTCACGGATTTGGAGGACATCCATAAGCACTGTATGGCGGGCATCCGACCAGAGCGGAAGCGCAGAAAATATGATCAGACTGGCAGCAAGAAGGTGACGCATTCAGAGATCCTGACTTGGCTGCATTCTACGCAACCGCTCGGCTACGGCCTCAAACCGGTCTGCCATGATCTCGTATTGAACCGCGTTCATCAGGTCATAGACCTGCCGCATGTCGGGATGCTCCAATGCTTCCGCATAAGCGATGACTTCGGCGTCTGAGAATGCCTGATAGGTATAGGCGGCACCCTCAAGCGCGCTTTGACGCAGCATTGTACGGGTCTCATCTTCTTGCGAACGCATGGCTTCGCGCAGGTCAGGTTCGTCCATTTGAAGTTCAATCACCCCTGCCCCTGCGGCTGCCAGCAAAAACCTGATCTGAATTTCCTGAATGGAGCGTAAGGAGTTGTCCTCACCGCCGCTGGCCGCATTCAGGCGCTCAAGCAGTGCAACCCGAGGCGATCCAATGCTATTTAGCCCCTCAATGATTTGTCCGCCGCTCTCGGACTTCAGTCCGTCATCCTCGACCATATGGGAGCTGTTCTCAGCCACGACCAAGCGGTGTCCAAGATCGGAGGCGTAAAATTCTGACGCGTGGGTCAGCAGTTTATCCGTCAGTGTGTTTTCCAAAATGCCAACGGCCATATCGTGCATCAATTCGGTCTTGAACACTTCGGAAACAAGGCGCTGCCATTCGGAGCCGAAATCATCGGCTTGCAGTCCCAGCATCTGAGGCGCGGCATCCGCAGAGAGCGCAATACTCTCCAAGGCTACGTCAAAGCCGGTCACCTCCAGAAAGCTCTCTAAGCTATCGCGATCGGGCGTTTCGGCTGTTACGCCTAGCCCACTCAGCCCCAACATCATTGCG
>JBALTK010000242.1:0-5355 GCA_036964385.1 Sulfitobacter sp.
CACCGTTTCGCGAAGACTGTCCCGCCTCGAACAAGTTTTAGGCGCGGCATTGTTCGTGCGGAACCGCGATGGCTTGATCCTTACAACTTTTGGCAGGTCCGTTCTCAAACGCGCAGAGGAAATATCGCTTGGGGTGAGCAACCTGCGCAGCGATATCGAAGGATCTGGTGATACCAGCGGCGTAGTCCGTTTCGCTACGATGGAAGGGATCGCATCGCTCTACCTTGCCTCCCGCCTTGCAGGGTTTCAGGCGGCTTATCCGCATATCCAACTGGAACTTCTGACCACTGCGCGAGAGGTGCAGATCAGTAATCGCGAAGCGGATATCCTACTCAGCTTTCATAAACCGCAGGGCACTGACATGGTGTCCAAACGGGCTGGGACTTTTGGCATCGGGCTCTACGCTTCGCCCGAATATTTGGCCGCGAACGGAACACCTACCACCCCAGATCAGATGGCTGACCACAGCTATGTCGGATATTTAGATCAGTTTGTAGAACTGGAAGCTGTGCGGTGGCTAGAGGAGTTGGTCGCCAGACCAAGCATTGTTTTCCGGTCCAACAGCATGATTGTCCAACGCAGCGCCGCGAGAGGGGCACTGGGCATCGTTGCGTTGCCGCATTTTGCCTTGTCAGAAAGTGAATATCTGGTGCGTGTCATGCCTGAATTGGCGGCACGGCGCCCGCTTTGGATTTCTGTGCATCAGGACCTAAGAAACGTTCCGCGCATCAAAGCAGTCCAATCCTATCTTGAGCGGCTTTTTGACACTGACCAAGCTGATCTGAACGGAGTTTAAGGCCTCTTCGATCGATCTCAAACCATCCGGATTTGATGGTTCATCTGCGCACAGGGTCGTGCAGAAATTAGCATTGGATTGTGTGTGGTATTACCTGAGGATGGTTGCAACTCTAGGGAGCAACCTTATGTTCAAGAACCACAATTTTCGCGCGGCTGTTGCGCACATCGCACCTGTCTACCTCGATCCGATGGCCAGTGCTGAAAAGGCCGTTTCCACAATTGCAGAAGCTGCTGGAAACGGGGCCAAACTGGTTGCGTTTTCCGAAGGCTACCTACCCGGTTTTCCGGTGTGGGCGGCCATTCATAGCCCCGTGAAGTCGCATGAGTTTTTCACACAATACGTCGAGGCCTCTGTTTTCGCGAATGGTGCAGAGGTTGCAATGATCCGCAAAGCGGCTGCGCGTCACGGGCTGATTGTGTCGCTGGGGATTTCCGAGCGGAATCCAAATTCTGTCGGCGGTCTTTGGAACAGCAACTTGTTGATCGATGAGAACGGTCGGGTTCTCAATCACCACCGCAAACTGGTCCCGACTTTCTATGAAAAACTGACGTGGGATCAGGGGGACGGCGCGGGCCTGAAAGTATCAGATACATCCCTCGGCCGAATCGGAAATCTGATCTGCGGCGAAAACACCAACCCCTTGTCGCGCTATAGCCTGATGGCCCAAGCGGAGCAGGTTCATATCTCTAGCTACCCTCCAATCTGGCCCACAAGGCCACCAGCTGAGAGTGCGAACTTTGACAACAAAGCTGCAAATTTAATCCGCGCAGCAGGGCACTCGTTTGAGGCCAAGTGCTTTGGAGTTGTCGTCGCAGGATGCTTTGACGCACGCGCAACAGAAATGGCTGCTGGTGGGGATAACGCTTTGATGCAAATGCTGGATAAGTGTCCGCGCGCTCCAAGCTTTTTTGTCGATCCAACGGGTGCGCAGATCGGCGACACCCTGACTGACGAGGGTATTGGGTATGCCGATATTGATCTGGCGAAATGTATTGAGCCAAAGCGCTTTCACGATGTAGCCGCAGGTTACAACCGTTTCGATATTTATGACTTAAGGGTGAACCGCCGCCGCGCGGTGCCAATAACATTCGAGACCGATGTGACCTCGTCTGACGTATCGGCAAGCGAGGTTAATGAAGATGAAGTCGCGCAATCACGCGCTTAACTCACGCCGCAGATCAAGCCTGTGAAAACCCGTGGTGTCTATTCCTGCCCATAACTCCAACAATTGCACAGTAGCCACTTGTCTGGTGTGCAGAACCGCGAGGACCAGCTTTTGTCTCGAATAAACGTACTAAGCGACCTTATGGCCCGCGTCGGCGAAATTGGTGGCCGCATCCTCAGCAACAACAAAGCGTACCAAAATCTGACTTTGGGGGGGTTGTGTGACGAGTTGCTGTCTCACCGTGGTGAGGCAACAGGTGCTGCAATCGGTCTGGCCATTTTTGACCGTTTTGAAAGGCTGGACGCAGAAGGCAAGCGCACGTTTTTTAACGAGCTAAACGACAGATTCGATGTCGACACCAATGCCATGCAAAACGCGTTTGCCGTGTGGAGCAAGAGTAAGCAGGTCAATGATGCGCGTGCTTGCCATTTCCTCAGTGAACCAAAAAGTCAAGAGTTGATCCGAAGGCTCAACCGGGTTTCAGGTGGCACCGTTCGATTGATAGAGATGCGGAATTTCTTGTTGAGGGAATTAAAAGACAATCCTGATCTCGCTGGCTTGGACGATGATTTCCGACATCTGTTGGGATCTTGGTTCAACCGCGGATTTTTGGAGTTGCGGCGCATTGACTGGAATACTTCAGCCGAGATTCTGGAAAAGATCATCGCATATGAAGCTGTGCATGAAATTACGGGGTGGGACGATCTTCGCCGTAGGGTCGCGGCACCTGATCGCAGGCTTTATGCTTTCTTCCACCCCGCACTTCGAAATGAACCATTGATCTTTGTTGAGGTCGCGTTGTCGGATTGTATGCCCGAGGCGATCGGGCCGATTATCTCGGAACCGAACGGCGTGATAGATCCTCTTACCGCGAAGACGGCGGTGTTCTATTCCATTTCGAACTGCCAATCGGGTTTACGGGGTATCTCGTTCGGAAACTTCTTAATCAAGCAGGTGGTCGAAGAGCTCAGGCGCGAGTTTGAAGCCCTTGAAACCTTCGTGACACTCTCCCCTATTCCTGGTCTGCGACGATGGGCTGAGCAGGCAACAAGCGGCGGAGGATCAATCCAGTTATCTGAGAATGAGTTGTCGTTGATTGCGGAGTTGGAGGCATCCGCATTCCCGCCTTCCGGCCCCGAGAAGATTGCTGTGTTCACCCAACTTGCTGCAAAATACCTCGTATATGGCAAGTCCCATCGAGGGGGGCCTGTAGACCCTGTCGCAAGATTTCATTTAGGCAATGGGGCGTGTCTTGAACAGATCAATCCCGGCGCCGATCTCAGCGCGCGGGGCATGGCGACGTCTTGGGGGGGGATGGTAAATTACCTCTACGATCTCAAAAATATCGAACGAAACCACGAAACCTTTGCGAATGGAGGAGATGTGATTTGTTCCACTGCGGTGATACGCGCGGCCAACAGAAATTAAGGAATATCCAGATGTATACTTCAAACCACCTTGCAGGTCGGCTGCGGGCCGCGTCGCTTGCTACGCCGAATGCAATCTTTGCCAGGCGCCTGGATGCGGCAGACGTAACATATGATGCCTTGTGGCAGCTTGCAGCGAAATATGCAGCGGTGCTCGCTCGCGCAGGCGTCAAATCTGGCGATCGGGTTGCAGTGCAGGTCGGAAAATCTGTTGAGATGGTCGCGCTCTATCTTGGGACGATATTGGCTGGAGGCGTTTTCCTACCGCTAAATTCAGATTATACGCCCTCCGAGATTGAGTACTTTGTCGCCGACAGCGAACCGACCGTATTCGTTTGTGCGCCAGACACTTTTGAAACCTTGCATAGGGTCGCAACACAGAATGGTGCGCGCTCCGTCCTCACGCTTGGAACTGACGGTACAGGTACATTGGCTGAGAAGGCTCAAGCCGAAGAAACTGGTTTTAAGGCGGTCCGGCGTGGAGCCGATGATCTGGCAGCAATCCTGTATACCTCCGGAACGACAGGTCGTTCAAAAGGCGCGATGTTATCGCATGAAAACTTGGCTTCAAATGCTGCAACGTTATGCGCGCATTGGCAGTTCTCCAGCGATGATATCCTGATACACGCATTGCCAATCTTTCACACCCATGGGCTTTTCGTTTGCACAAATGTGACCCTGATGGCCGGGTCATCAGTTATTTTTATGACCAGTTTTAATCCGCAACAGGTCATAAAATTTTTGGAGCAGGCAACCGTCCTGATGGGGGTCCCGACGTTTTACACCCGCCTCCTGAAAGAGCCCAAGCTTTCTCCAGATACCGTGAAACACATGCGCCTGTTTGTGTCAGGCTCGGCACCACTGCTCGCAGAGACGCATCAGCTTTGGTTGGAGAAGACAGGTCACACCATCCTTGAACGTTACGGAATGACCGAAACCAACATGAACACCTCAAACCCGTATGGAGGCAAACGCAAGTCCGGAACTGTCGGTCTGGCTCTGCCTGATGTGGACGTTCGAGTGACGGACTCAAACTCCGGGGAAACGCTTGCGCAAGGTGAGGTTGGAAGCATTGAGGTTCGGGGGCCAAATGTTTTTCAAGGCTATTGGCGGATGCCAGAGAAAACCCGTGAAGAACTTCGCCCTAATGGTTTTTTCATCACGGGGGACGTTGGGGTGATCGACGAACAAGGATATCTTACGATCGTCGGGAGGTCGAAAGATATGGTCATTACAGGCGGGTATAACGTGTACCCAAAAGAGATCGAGATCTTACTTGACGAAATTGAAGGCATCGAGGAATCTGCAGTGATCGGTTTGCCACACCCCGATTTCGGGGAAGCGGTAGCCGCCGTCGTTGTAGGTCAGCAAGCTATTAGGCTTTCAGAGCCGGAAATTCTCGCCGCCATTGCCGCAAGAATTGCCCGTTACAAACAACCCAAAAGACTATTCTTCATCGACGAGTTGCCGCGGAATACGATGGGAAAGGTTCAAAAGAACAGCCTTCGTGAGAGATTTAAAACAGCCTTCGATGCATGAAATATAGGTGATGCTGTTGACGTTTTTTCTAAACCGACGTTCACTTGCCGAACTCAAGAATGCCGGTCAAATTATCAGGGGATAAGGATGATTGCATGGCCGCATCGCAATAGGCTTTCTAATCTCCCCGGTTGCCGGAATGCGTTGCATCCCACGGAATCATTGCGTCGAGCCAGATCTAAAGGGAACCACTACGCTTCAGAGAACAGTCTGCCATTGGCCAGCCGCAGCGAAGGCACACTTTGTCCGCAACCTGTAAATTCGCCGCTGGGTTCATGCTGCAAAGTGCACGAATGGCGCTTGTCCCGTTGCGCGGCGGCGCGAAGTTTTTCGCTCATGCCGCATTTTTAACGCTGCGAGCGCATGCAGCGAAAGAATCCAAGGTACAGAGTGGGCTCTTTGCCGCCGTTCGCTGCGGTTGCACA
>JBALTK010000243.1:0-5340 GCA_036964385.1 Sulfitobacter sp.
ACCCGACCAACGTGGCGGACTTCGATCAACCGCTTAACGATAGTCCTGATTTCACATCAAAGCATATTTTCAGCACCGCTGATATTACTGGAACATACGATGGTCAGACTCAGGGTGTAGACGGCGGCTTTGTTGATTTCAGCGGTGTGAGCGGCACCAAAGAAACTCAGGAAGGCGTGACACTTTATCCGATTGATAGTGAATTTGGCTTCAATGTAACCGACTTTTCAGGTGCGGAAGACAAAACAATTGATGGCAATTATGCTGAAGGATGGGCCGGTGATCTGATCATCGACGGGGCGCAAGCAGGCATCGTTGTCGCTGACGCTCCAACAGATACCTTCAAGACACCTGCGGTTTTTGGAACTTGGCTGGCTGGTATCGGCGGCAGCACGGTGAAGGCTTCAACCGAGCATTACACAGTCATGCAGGAGGTTTTGTCGGACCAAGAATTTCCCGATGATCCGGATGCTGTATACGCGCTGGACAACAACCTGATCCTGCTGAGCGAAAATGAGGCGTGGGACGGGCAATACGTTCAGGATTTGCTGAATGGTAATGTTGAATTTGCTGGCGAAACTGTTGTCATCGAAGATCGCAATCTTGATGGTGAGGTCGATATCAAGGATCTCCTCAATCCAAATGAGAGCACAATCGACTATGACATCGCCTATAGCGATGATTATTCGGTGACCATGAAGGATGACGGAAAGCTGCTGTACCGTTGGGGCAATGTGATCAAACGGCCCAATGACGTCCGGCTGGAAGCAACGCTTGAGACGCCTGACGAATGGGACGAGCTGGATGCAGCCACTGGCCTCAAGAAGCTCTATTCCGTTTCTCAGGCCGAGCTGTTGATACACCACACGATCACAAACAATCCCAACGATCAGGCGCGTCCCGAAGATTTTGAAAACGAGTCCGCCATCGGTACTTTGCCAACTTATGAAATCATTGAGAATTACCTTGGTGAGGCGGGCCGCACTGTTTGGGCTTCTACCGATGACTACTACGCTGGCGATGGCACGCTGTACGAAGCAGGAACCATTCTACGTGACAGCGACCTCGTAGTGAAAAGCGAAGCCTCAATCTTGAGTGCAATCGGCGCAGACGCTGCCGATCTCCAGCTTGGCTTCACCAACGCATGGTACACCACCATGGATCGTGAGCCATTCGAACCCGAACTAAATGAGGACGGCACCGAATACATCACAGGCCCGCGTTGGAGATTGCTGCCAGACAAATACGGTCAGGATTTGCCGAGTGTGGTCATCCCGATTGATCCCAGCAAAGCCCCGCCAACCCAAAATGACGATGTAAAGTACGAACAGGGTGCCGAGACACAAACGGTGCTGAACCTGCTCGATTGGGCAACGGATGTTTCACCTCTGAATATTAGTGCTGGTTGGCAGGACAATGCAGGGTCGGTTTCCGTAAACGGTTTGAACCTGACAGATGACTTCGACGTCGCCTTCTATGTCAAAGGAGATATCAAACCCGCTACTCTTTATAGTACAGAGTTGATCATGAACTATGAGGAGATTGAGATCCACGGTGAAGGAACCGATGTAGTTGGTTCTGCTGGTGATGACTACCTTGTCGGTGTCGGTACTAACACTTTCACAGGTGGTCTTGGATCAGATTTGTTTGTTCTGTCCTATGGGACATCATTGTCAGGCGTCATTACAAGCAGCACAATTTCCGACTTTGAGGTCGGGGCTGACAAAATTGGCCTCATCGGTTTTGATGAATTGATCGATTTTGATCCTGAAGTTGTCGAAAAAGCAGCTGTTATCAGCCAAGGCGTGTCTGGCGATGATCTGACGATTTCCGTTGATGGCCAGTTGGTTGCAACCTTGGAAGGTCTTGCTGCTGATTTGAGCTTTGGCACCTCCATCGAACCGGGTGAAGGTCTCAGTTTGCTCGATGATTTCTTTGTTTCCAATCCTGGAGAAGGTGTTCCAGAGCCAGAGAAGTTTGTTCTTGGGTCGGTACAGAGGGTTACTGAACTCGATCATACCGAAAAGACAGTCGTATTCGAAGATGGAGCTACATTCGAGAATGCTGTTGTCTTTGCAACCCCTGCAAGCAGAAATGGCGTAGAAGCGGTTACAGTTGAATTCACAGAAATCACTTCAACTGGCGCGAGTTTGTATCTTCAAGAGCCTGAAGGCTATGATGGTACGCACATGCAGGAGGAAGTCGCACTTGTGGCTCTGGAGGAAGGTAAGTGGACACTCGCAGATGGTAGCTTGCTGCAGGTCGGCACCGCTACGACCACGGAAGGCGCAACCAATACGTTCCAGACAGTGACCTTTGACGAAGAATTTGAAGACAAACCAGTTATTTTGCTTCAAATTCAAAGTAATAATGGCACGGATTGGGAGATAGCTCGGGCACGAGATGTTACCACCACTGGATTTAAATTCGCGCTTCAAGAGGCCGAAGCAAGTGACGGCTGGCATGAGTCTGAGGTCGTCGGTTGGGCCGCACTCGATGCATCAAATGCTAACGGTGTCGTTGATTGGTCTGGCGTAATGGGCGAGGCGTTCAATACTGGTAGAACCGTTACTGAAAAGGTAGATACATTTGACTTCAATCTTGATGTGGGGACAAATCCACTCATCGCTGCAACAGTTGCCAGCTTCTACGGAGCCGATACAGTTAACCTGCGGCTGCAAGACTTAGTCAACGATGGGACTTCTGCAACAGCGAAGTTTGTACTGAGTGAGGAGACGTCGCTTGATACAGAAACAGCCCACCTCCCCGAAGAAGTAACAGGCATAGCGTTTGACAGCAGCGGCCTACTCATGGGTGTTGATATGACGGCAGATTCACTGATCTTTGCCTAATAACATCGAAAAAAATGCTACCTGCCGGCAGCCTTGTTTCAAGGTTGCCGGTTATTTCCTGACGATCTTCTCGCCAAGGCATTTGCGTGTTCCAGTCGTCTGTTTCATGTCCCACTCATGCGCAGAATGATCCGGAGAGGGGGAGATAACGGCCTCGCCAATCCATCGATATTTTGAAATTCGCCCCAGCCAAAGTGGTGATCCAAGCCGCACCCGTGAACGGCGATCCACGATCTCAGGCTTGCCATACTTGGCAATGGCTTCCTCCAAGGCCTCGACACAAAAGCTGCCGTACAGGGTGTCCGACAGCCGCCATGCCAACACCTTGCGGGTCGCCCAATCCATGCTTGCTACCAGATACAAGAACCCACGCCACACTAGGATATAGGTGATATCGCTGCATCAAACGTGGTTCGGGCACGTGATTGGTTGCTTCCCTAGCAGATTTGGTTAAATCCGATGCTGAGGGTGCTTTTTGCCCCCTCTCATACATGCAAAGCATGTGTTGCCGGTCTACGGGTGTTTGGGCCCTTGTAGATCGCTTACAGGCCCATGGCGCATATCAAACGCCGCACACTGTAGCGACTCGCATGGAACCCGTTTCTTGGCAATTAAGCTGCGATCTGGCGGCTGCCGTAGAACGGCTATTCAGTGAACACTCGCCCGATTTCACTCTTCCGTTTTAGCGTCTCAGCGTTCACACCAACTGGAGCGAAGTACAGCGACGACCGGCTGATCTTCAGCAACTTGCACTGCTTGGCGAGGCTGAGAACCGTGCGATCCTGATTGACCAGCGCCTTGCGTCCACTGGGGGCATCGCTTCAGCCCTTGTGATAAAAAACCAATTTCAACCGCCAGCTTCCCGATCTTCGCGTGAAGCTCATTGACCTCAGCCTCGTTGTCCTCGGCTCGCCTGACCTTGTCGAAAAACAAACCCGCCAGGCCATCAATTGCCTAAGGTTTCCACCTCGTTACCTGCATCTCTTCGTCATTTGTGCTTCCGGTCTTCAACCTTGGATACATCTTAGCACGCTGTCCAGTTTTGCCGGACTACTTCAGGTAGATATCTTGGGGAAGTCGTGGCGCGTTGTTGAACAATACGTCCAGAGGCGCACACTCTGCACAACGCATCTACGGCGTCATCAAAAGCGGCATCACCGTTGTGGAACATTCCCCAAACGTCCCAAAGCAACACCGACAAACGGACGCAATAGGTGAATGGTCTGATCTATCAATAGGATGTGGTAGGTTTCAGCACCTATCTGCTCATGCGGAAACTTGGCGTTGGGAAACCCTCGCCACTTTGACCATCGAATAGAGCGCATCTATTTCTTGCTATCTGATCGGATTGTCCCTACGGCTTGATCCTCGGGCGCTCTATCAATGCGTGCGTTCGCTCTTCATAGGTCAATCGTAGCAGATCAGGATGCCTGAAACTGCTGCCGGATGTTTCCGGTCAAAATCCAACGCCACCCCACAAGGGTGTACGTTGCTCACCCCCTTGCGACCTTCGATATTACTTTACTACTCTTCTAAGGCTGTTTTCAGCAAATGAGGCCCACCTGATCCGTATGCATTGTCAGGATCAGGTGCCTTTAAGTTAATTCTGCAAACGTTCAATTTTCAGACAATATGACGACAGCGCCCGTCGGTGCTGTGCTTTCGAATTCGATTTGTGCCCTCTCGATGTCCCCGACCGAACCTCGGGCGCGGACGTATCATGGGCGTGGCGGCTCGATGACCCATGTCATCGTGTCGTTGGAGCATGACCAAATGTTAGACAAGTATCTGCTTTTCACCCCTGGCCCTGTGAACGTGGCCGAAACCTTGCGCGCAGCGATTTGCAAAGAGGATATTTGCCATCGCGAACCTGATTTTGACGCCCTCTTGGAGGGTATCGAAGATAAGCTGCTTTCGTTGTTTCAAATCAGAAACCGCGCACGTTATCGCGCTGTGGTGATTACCGGGTCCGGCACGGCCGCCAACGAGGCGATCCTGTCTTCTGTGGTTGGCAAAGGTGCGATCCTGATCCTGTCGAATGGTGAATTCGGTGAGCGGCTGCATAAGACTTCGCGCATCCACAATAAGCGCACACACCTGATTGAGGTACCGTGGGGCAAGCCGTTTGATCCAGTCCAGATCAAAACCTATCTGACCAATCACAAGATCGACGTTGTTGCGATGGTCCATCACGAGACGTGTTCGGGTATGCTGAACTCTTTGGCGGACATCGGTGACTTCGTCAAAGCGGCCGGAGCTTTGTTTGTAGTAGATGGCGTCAGTTCCGTCGGCGCAGAAGTGATCGATATGGAGGCGTGCAACATCGCATTTGTGTCCAGCTCAAGTTCAAAGGCCATCGGTTCGTATCCAGGCCTGTCCTTCGTTGTTGGACGTAAAAAGAACTTCAAACGGCTGAAGCACCATACGGCCAAAACAACCTACCTGAACCTCGCGACGTTCTATGCCTTTCTGAAACAGCACAGCCAGA
>JBALTK010000244.1:0-5299 GCA_036964385.1 Sulfitobacter sp.
CGTGAAATTGCGGAATACCGTGCGAACGCTGCGAAAGACAAACGTGCTGCGGCTGGTGCTGCGACGACGTTGGATCAGCTTATGGCAAACGCCAAAGCAGACGAGAACGTGTCCGAGCTGCCCATTCTGGTCAAAGCGGACGTGCAGGGTTCTGCCGAAGCGATTGTTCAGGCGATGGAGAAAATCGGTAACGATGAAGTTCGTGTTCGTGTCCTGCACTCTGGTGTTGGTGCGATTACCGAAACTGATGTTGGCCTTGCCGAAGCGTCAGGCGCGCCGATCATGGGCTTTAACGTTCGTGCAAACGCATCTGCGCGTAACACTGCGAACCAGAAGGGTGTCGAAATTCGCTACTACTCGATCATCTACGATCTGGTGAACGACGTGAAAGCGGCGGCATCTGGCCTGCTCAGCAACGAGATCAAGGAAACCTTTATTGGCTATGCCAACATCAAAGAGGTCTTCAAGGTCACGGGCATCGGCAAAGTCGCTGGTTGTCTGGTTACCGAAGGGGTGGCCCGCCGCTCCGCAGGGGTTCGTCTGCTGCGCGACAACGTGGTTATCCACGAAGGGACGCTCAAGACGCTCAAGCGCTTCAAGGACGAAGTGCCTGAGGTTCAGTCGGGTCAAGAATGTGGTATGGCGTTCGAGAACTACGACGACATCCGTCCTGACGACGTGATCGAAATCTTCACACGTGAAGAAGTTACGCGCACGCTCGCCTAAGTAGCGACCAATACAAATAGAAAAAGGGACGGTGCAAAACACCGTCCCTTTTTTAATGCTGCAATCTGATTTGCTTACTTCTTGGTGACAGGCACGCCAGAATAAACGGTGTTATCTACCTGTACTGCAATGCGGCCATCCGGCATCGCGCGTACGAAAGTACCTTGAATGGAAATAGAGCTTCCAAGTGTAATAGTCCGTAGCATTTCAATCCTCCCCAGAACTTGAACTAGGGTTAAACTACAACGAACTGTTTACGATGCCAGCACAATCGACAGCTGGAGGCGAAATTATCTATCAAAATAGAATAAAATTCTAAAACTAAACTACAACCAGTCCCGTAATACCGCGATTAAGGGTATATCTGCGGCAGGCATTGGATAATCACGCATCTCCGCTGGCTTCACCCACTTAAGTGTCTGCCCTTCACGCGCTTGGGGTGTGCCATCCCATTTGCGGCAGGCAAACAGAGGCATCATCAAGTGAAAGTCGTCGTAGGAATGGCTGGCGAATGTCAGTGGTGCTAAACATGACGCCCAAGTATCAATTCCCAACTCCTCCTGAAGTTCACGGATGAGAGCGGCTTCGGGGGTCTCGCCAACTTCGATCTTACCGCCAGGAAACTCCCATAGCCCCGCCATTGATTTGCCCGGTGGTCGCTGGGCAAGCAGAACACGCCCATCGACGTCGATCAAGGCCACAGCCGACACCAGAACCATTTTCATGAGCGGTAGTCAGCATTGATGCTGATGTAACCATGGGTCAAGTCGCAGGTCCAAACCGTTGCGGTGCCCGAGCCGAGGCCGATATCGACGCCGATGACGATGTTCTGCCCCTTCATGTGGTTCGCCGCGGCTTCTTCGGAGTAGCCTTCACTGCGCCAGCCGTCCTTGGCCACTTCCACGTCTCCAAAGCGAATGGATAAGCGGTCTCGGTCTGCTGCCGCCCCTGACTTACCAACAGCCATAACAACGCGGCCCCAGTTTGGATCTTCGCCCGCGATGGCCGTTTTGATCAGGGGAGAGTTGGCAATAGACATGGCATGCACTTTTGCGTCAGCGTCGTTTTCGGCACCAGTCACAACTATTTCGACAAACTTTGTCGCGCCTTCACCATCCTGCACAACCTGATGTGCAAGGTCTAGCATGACCCCGTGCAGAGCGTCGGAAAAGCCGTCGTGCCCCTCTACAGAAACACCACTTGCACCCGTGGCGGCGACTATCAAACTGTCGGAGGTAGACGTGTCACTGTCCACAGTTATGGAGTTGAATGTCTTTTCGTTACTGCGAGAGACGATGGCCTGTAGCAAATCCTGACCGATCAATGCGTCGGTAAAGATATAGACAAGCATCGTCGCCATGTCGGGCGCAATCATGCCGGACCCTTTGGCGATGCCTGAGATCGAAACCTTCTTGCCGTCAATATCGACTGAAGCTGAGGCCCCTTTCGGAAAAGTGTCCGTAGTCATGATCGCTTTTGCCGCGTCAGCAATACCATCGGCCTTTGTATCGGCTGCCAGTGTCTTGAGCACCGCTGTGATTCGATCATGGGGAAGTGGCTCCCCGATAACTCCAGTGGAGGAGGTGAAAACACGCGCCTGAGGCAGGTCACAGGCAGCAGCAACAGCGGCGGTAATCGCCTCAACCGATGCTACGCCACCCTTACCCGTAAACGCATTGGAGTTTCCTGAGTTCACAAGGATCGCTGCTCCCGCATCACTGGATTTTCCCAGCTTTGCCTGACAGTCAAGGACCGGTGCAGAGCGTGTTGCCGAGCGGGTGAAAGCGCCAGCAATCACAGTGCCCGGTATCAACGTCGCAAGCATGACGTCCGTGCGCCCTTGGTACTTTACTCCCGCTGCGGCAGTCGAAAACGCGACCCCCCGTATCACCGGGAGGTCGGGAAACGCAGCGGGTGCCAGTGGAGAGACGGCTGTGATCTTTGCCATAGTTTCAATTATTCCAGTACGTTTACTTGTTTGATTACAGACGGGCTGATGCCCTCTGCACCGCTACGGTCAACGTCTGCGGCGGCGGTTACTTCTTCGATCTCAGTTTGGGCGCGAACCTGACGGATTTGAAGCTCGATCTCCTCGCGTACTTCCTCAAGCGCGGGGGCGTCGGGTATGCGCGTCTCGTTAAGGCGGATAATGTGCCAGCCGAATTGGGTTTTGACTGGGGCAGAAATTGCCTCAGGCTCCATTGCGACAACGGCCTGCTCAAATTCGGGGACCATGGCACCTGTGCCAAACCAACCGAGCTGTCCTCCGTTTGGACCTGAAGGGCCAGTGGATTTTTCGCGCGCTACGGCGGCGAATTCTGCACCACCTTCAAGGGCTGCAACAACTTCCAATGCGGCTTCTTCTGTCTCAACCAGAATATGGGATGCGTTGTATTCTGGTGTTTGGTCTACGCTGCCATATTCTTCATCATAGGCCGCTTGAACCTCAGCTTCATCGAGAGGCATTTCCATGATGGAGTTGATTGCTTCACCAGCCGTGAGTGAGCGCCGCTCGTTTTCGATCTGGATTTCGACACGTTTTGGCAAGTCTCCCGTGAACTGCTGTTCAAGCGCGGACTGCTGGACCAACTGGTCGAGGATACCTTGGAAGAGCACTTCGTCAGGCAACTCCTGATACTGCTGCGGAAGGCTGGCCCACGCAACGATCATGTGCCCAACCGTGATTTCGGTGTCACCGACTGTAGCAACCACAACGGAAGGGTCTGCCGCAACAGTTTCCTGAGCGGACGCGGGAAGGGCAAGAGCGGCAGCAAATGCCAGTGGTGCCAGAAAAGTGAGTCGTTTTTGCATGGTTCGTCCTATCATTCCGGCAGTATGTGGCCGGTTACATTGACTTGCTACATGGTGGCCCTTACATCGCTGTTGGGCGCGGCGTATGGCCACCAACCTCCCCTTCTATTTATGGACTGGGTGTTTGCGGGGCAAGCAGATCGCGCAATAGAATTTAAACTTCGGCTGGAGATCGCATGCTGGGACTTGGAAAAATCACCAAAAAGGTTTTTGGATCGCCAAATGATCGTAAGATCAAGGCCGCCCGCCCGCTTGTCGAGAAGGTGAACGCGCTTGAGCCTGAGTTCCAAAAACTCAGCGATGAGCAGATCAGGGACAAAACCGAAGAATTGGCAACGCGCGCGCTCAAAGGTGAGAGCCTTGATGATCTGCTGCCCGAAGCTTTTGCCAACTGCCGTGAGGGTGCGTTGCGCACATTGGGTCTGCGGGCGTTTGATACACAGTTGCTGGGCGCGATCTTTCTGCACCAAGGAAATGTGGCCGAGCAGAAAACAGGTGAGGGTAAGACGCTCACCGCGACATTCGCGGCTTACCTCAATGCGCTGACCCACAAGGGTGTGCACATCGTTACCGTGAACGAATACCTCGTGAAGCGGGATGCGGAGTGGATGGGCAAAGTGTTTGCCTCCCTCGGCCTCACAACCGGCTACATCGTGCCGAACATGCCCGACGATCTTAAGCGTGCGGCATATGATTGCGACATCACTTACGCGACCAATAATGAGCTTGGATTTGACTATCTGCGCGACAACATGAAGGCCGAGCTGAGCGACATTTTTCAGAAACAGCACAACTTTGCCATCGTGGACGAGGTCGACAGCATTCTGATTGATGAGGCGCGTACACCGCTTGTCATCTCTGGTCCGTCTGACGACCGCTCTGACCTGTATCTTACGATTGATACGATGATTCCGTCGTTGCTGCCTGAGCACTACGAATTGGACGAAAAGACCCGAAATGTCACCTTCACTGATGACGGTATCGAGTTTCTCGAAGAGCAGTTGCGCGCCCGCGAAATGCTGGAAGAGGGAATGACCCTCTATGATCCCGAAAGCACGTCGATCGTGCACCACGTCAACCAAGGTCTGCGCGCGCACAAGCTGTTCGAGAAGGACAAAGATTACATCGTCCGTGATGGCGAAGTTGTACTGATTGACGAATTTACAGGCCGCATGATGGCTGGTCGCCGTTTGGGTGATGGCCTGCACCAAGCGATTGAGGCCAAAGAAGGCGTGGACATCAAGCCAGAGAACATCACTCTCGCCTCGGTCACTTTCCAGAATTATTTCCGCTTGTATGACAAGCTTGCAGGCATGACGGGTACTGCGCTGACCGAAGCTGACGAATTTATGGAAATCTATGGCCTTGGCGTTGTGGAGATTCCAACCAACGTACCGATTTCCCGTATCGACGAAGATGATGCCGTTTACCGCACCGCCGCCGAGAAATACGCGGCGATGATCGAGAAGACCAAAGAGGCGCATGGCCGTGGCCAACCTTGCCTCGTGGGAACGACCTCCATCGAGAAGTCCGAGATGCTGAGTAAGATGCTGGAAGCCGAAGGCATCCCGCACAACGTCCTGAACGCGCGCCAGCACGAGCAGGAAGCGCAGATTGTTGGCGACGCTGGTAAGTTTGGCGCCGTGACCATTGCGACGAACATGGCGGGCCGTGGTACGGACATTCAGTTGGGCGGTAACGTCGAGCTCAAAGTCCTCGAAGCATTGGCTGCTGATCCAGAAGCTGATCCGGTTGAGACGCG
>JBALTK010000245.1:0-5257 GCA_036964385.1 Sulfitobacter sp.
GCCATCAATATGTCCCAGCATAGCACGCAATCAGGTATCGCAGCACTTTCAATTTGTGAGGCGCTTCTCCTTGCGCTAAACGATGCGAAAATCCTGCCAGAACGAGAAATTATGGGCGTGCTCGAAGATGCCGCAGCCACGCATGACAATGCCAATGGTTCAGACGTTGAAATGAAAGAGCACAGAGCAGTCGCGAAGTTGATCAACAAGATCATAGCAGGCGGGAATTCGGTTCGGAGACAATGATGCCCAAACGCATGATTTCGGTGAATGATATTGTGATACCATAGGCGCGTTTATGCGAAATTGACCCTATGTTCGGACAGCCGTCCACCAGTAATCACGTTTTTTTTGCAATTGTTTGAAGCCTTCCAAGTAACGCAAGCAACTCTGCTGGCGTTGTCGCTTTGCCCCGAGCCAGCATCTCAGGGTCTATTTCAGGGTCAACGAACGCCGCCGTCTTTCCTGGATTAAGCCACAGTATTGCCAATTCCGATGTTTCCCAAACATAGACCAACCCGACGATGCTCTTGCCATCCGATCCGATGAGCCGCGCAATGGGTGTTGCTTCGTCATTTAAATAGGGCACTCTTTAATTCATTCTTGTCTGTAGGTCGGATGTCGTGCCACGGTTAAGCAGCTTGGGTTTGGTCATATTGAGGTTGGGTCACCTTAAAGGCTCATAAAATTCAGCAGCTTAGCCTGCTTCCTGTAAGAATCCCATTTTGATGGATCCTCGCTTCGGCGCGGATAAACATCTGACAAAAATACGGTCACAGTCTTCACCCAACCCTCACGTACAATTTCACTTCACCACTCGCCCAAAATGGCGTTCGACAGCAATTTGGAAAATTTTCGCCCAAAGACAATAGTCTAGGATGCGAATGTAGAATATATTGCGTGGCTAAATACTCTACATCCGGGCTCTGCCTTAGGCATGAAGCTACGGGTACAACTTGGTCTAAATATTCAGGAGGCGCGCCGGTCTAAAGGGTTCAGCCAAGAAACCCTTGCACATCGCGCGGACATTGATCGCGGCTATATTGGCAAGATCGAGAACGCAAAGCATGCCGCGTCGATCGATATGGTCGAAGCGATTGCGGGGGCATTGGGCATTGAGGCACGAGACCTTCTCAATCCCAGATTCTGAATGCTTTTCGACAAGCCCCTGCATTCCATAACTATGGCCCAACCAATCGATGGAACCTTCCATATTCTTCGCTGACTTCTCGCGCTTCCTGAAACGCGCGCGCCCGTTCGTCGTCAAGGCAGCGGAAATAGCTCTGAATGTCCTGAATGTAGGCCTCAAAGTCGTTCCGGATGAGGTCTGCGTATTTTTGAGCAGCTTGCGGGTCGTTCGGCACGAAAGGCCGTGAGGGCGCAAAACAGGTTTCTGCCAACGCACTATCGGCTAGAAACATGAGAGAAACGACAACAAGTACACAGCGATTTCGCTGCATTCGAGTGCGCCAAAACAACCATGTAACCTTGAATGAATCCACGCCGCGTGCCTAATGGGTGCACGACCGCAGTACAGCCGCAACACGTAAATATACCTTGCGGACAATTATATACTATCGTATCTCTAGGCTTCAAGTAGGAATGCCTAGCGTTGCGTCTTTGGAGAAAGCGTGAGCCGGGCCATGAACTGGGAAGTAGAAGCACCAAATGTGGTTACGGAGGCGAGATTCCGCGAACTCGTGGAAGGCGGCTATAGCGCCGAAATCTTGTGCCAGGAATCTGCGTACAAAAAAGGCCCCAGCTATTATGGGGTCTGGATCACGCGCGCCGTCAGTGACGAGGGCGTGGAAAAGCTTTTGGTCACGGCCCGGACCCGCACAACGCACAACGACATCAAAATCCGCGAATTCAAAACCATCACGGGCGTCGTATCCTTCCTGGTTGGGATTGGCTTCTCCCACGCCGACGTTCCTCTCGAAGAAGGTCAGCGCACCACGCATAAACTGGCCGCGGCCGCCAAAGGCAGCAGCAACTAGCCTTCTCTTCATTTGGCTGCTTGCGCCACCTGTGGCGGCCCAAATGGTTCTGGTCATGGAGAGCGACGGCTCTTTAACCGCCACGCAATCCCAAAACAGCTTTGCTCGAAACTACAACGACGGCGTAGGCCAAGGCTCAGCGGCCAATGCGCTCCCAATCTTTGAGAAGCCTGATGTTGTCGTGGCCACAGAAGAAGTCCGCATCGCCGCCATTGCGCCGCGCGCTCCCCTGCCCCGCGCAGACGTTCTGTCGGCGATTGAGGCCACGGCGCTACGCTACGGCAGCGATACCGGCTTGCGCCGCGCGGGACTTTCGGTTTCAGACTGGCTCGTCCTCTTTCGCGCCAACATAGAGATCGAGAGTGCGTACCGTCAAAGCGCAATCTCCAGTGCAGGTGCCATTGGCCTTGGCCAGTTGATGCCAGCGACAGCGCGCGACCTCGGCGTCGATCCCCGTGATCCCTTACAGAACCTTGATGGGTCGGCTCGCTATCTTGCGATGATGCTCCAAGAGTTCGGCGATCCACGGCTTGCCTTGGCTGCCTACAACGCCGGTCCTGATGCCGTGCGCCAATACAGCGGCATTCCCCCCTACCGAGAAACCCAAAATCATGTGGCCCGCGTCATGGCTGTGGTCGCCCTACTGGAAGGAACAAACCCATGAGACATTTTACATCCCTTTTCACCGCGTCATTGGCGTTGTTCTTGCTTGTCGCGGAGCCTTCACTTGCACAAAGCATCGACCTCTCCCCGATCCAAAGCCTACTACAGGGCATCGTCGATGCTCTGACCGGCCCGCTTGGTGTCGTCATTGCTACACTCGCGGTTCTCGGTGTCTTTCTCAGCTGGTTCTTCAACATCATTGATTTACGCCAAGCGCTCTGGGTCCTCGTCGGCATCGCTGGTGTTGCGGCTGCCCCCACAATCGTCGCCGCAGTCTTTGCTGGTGGCTGAGCGCTCGCCTCTCTTCCTCGGCCTCGTGCGCCCACCCAAGCTTCTGGGCCTGCCCATCTTGTATGCGATGGTCTGGCTCTTTGGCTCGGTGCTGTTGTTCGTATGGGTCAAGCACATCGTGATCCTAGGGATTGCGATCGTGCTCTATCCGGTGCTGTGGAAAGCAGCCGATTGGGATCCACGCTTTATCGACGTGATGATGACGGCGCTACAGGAAACACCACCAACACGAAACCGGCAAGTTCATGGCGGGGACAGCTATGCCCCGTGATGAAACGCTAGATACCCGCACATTGACGCCCGACTGGTACGCGCGGGAAACACGACTCGCGCATATGCTGCCCTATGTCAGCTTGGTCGATGACCAAACGGTGCGCACGCGAGTGAACGAATTGTTCCAATGCATCCGCTTGGACGGGGTCAACAGTTACACAACTGATGATGCTTACCTCGACAAGGTCACTGCCCTGTTTGCCCGTATCGTTGCTCAGCTGGGTCCAGAATTTAGCTATTATGTACATAAGGTATCAAAGGCTATTGCGCCGGAGCTTGAACCAGTGCGCGCCGAGAGCTTTGCAGGCGAAGTGGATCGTCAGTGGCGCGAGAAGCTGGCGACCAGCGGGCTGCGCGACAAGACACTGACGTTGACCGTCATGCATCGCCCTCCCTCCAAGAGTTTTCTTCCATTTCTCAATCGCAGCGCACCTGAACGCTTCAAAGAAGAAACCCAAAAGCGCCTTCGCCGGCTGAATGAGGCGGTGAATGTCTTCGCATCAGGGCTGGCTGATCTCAATCCGCGCGTGCTGTCAGCGAAGTCTGGCGAGCTGGTTGGGTTCCTCGGGGCGTTGAATACGGGCCAAGAACTGCCACTCTATCCAGCCAGCACCTACGGTTTCCTGTCGTTCAACGTGGCCAACACCCGCGTGACGTTTTTAGAAGATCATTTTGAGCTTACAGAAGGCGTTGTTGGCCACCGCTACGGCAAGAGTTTCACAATCGTTGAATATTCTGAGGACACTTCTTGCACGATGTTCGACATGCTCAATCTGCCAGTCGACATGATCGTCACCCATTCGTTCACGCCAATCAATTCCAACCTTATGGCCGGACGGATCAAGCGCCAGAAACGACAGATGCAGGCGTCGCAGGATGCTGCCCTTTCGCTCATGGAAGCCCTCGATATCGCCGCCGATGATCTTGAGGCCAAACGCCAGAGTTTTGGCGAACACCACATGGTCGTAACCATCTTCTGCGACACGCTTGATGAGCTGCAGACACTGAGCGCCGAGATCGTCAATGCCGCTGCTGCTGAAGGCGTGAAGATGATCGGCGAGCGGGTCGCAGCAAAAGCGCATTATCTTAGCCAACATCCCGGCAACCAACCCAAGCGCGTGCGCGCCAGCGCGATCACGAATCGCAATTTTGCGGACTTTGCGGCATTCCACCGCACGCAGCTCGGCAAAGAGGCGGGTGACGTGCCTTGGGGCAAGGTGATCACCATGCTCCCCACGCCTGAGCAAAGTGCTTATCGGTTTTCTTATCACGAGCAAGGCAGCCCAGACAAAGAGCCGACCAGCGGACACACCTTAATCATGGGACGGCCCGGATCTGGTAAATCCGTCCTTTCCGCATTTCTCATGACCCAAGCCCGTCGAGCAGGCGCGCGGATCTTCGTCTTTGATAACCGTTTAGGTATGGAGATGGCGGTCCGCGCCAACGGGGGAAGCTATGCGGCTTTGAAAGCTGGACAAGCCTCCGGCCTCAATCCGCTTTGGACAGAAGTTGACGATCGCGGCATGGCTTGGCTCTCGGACTGGCTGGCCACCCTGCTCTACCGCGCGGACAAGCCGCTAACGCCAGTTCAAACCAACCGTATCCAAGAGGTCGTGCGTCAAAACGCGAACGCCACGGATCCAGCGTTGCGTAATTGGAAGGACTTCGCCTCGCTCTTTGTTTCCACCGATGATGGCGGCGATCTGCACCAGCGACTGCTCGAGTGGACCAGTGATGGCCGTTATGGCTGGATCTTCGGTCAGTCTTTGGAAGACACCTTTTCTCTCGAAGGTGACGTAGTCGGGTTTGATCTTACTGGCATCCTCGACTCCGAGTCCGAGAAAGAAAGGATGGCTGTTCTCAGCTATCTGTTCCGCCGCGTTGAACGCGAGATCGAAGACCGCCGTCCCACGATCATTGTCATTGATGAGGCTTGGAAGGCCCTCGACAACGCTTACTTTGCCGAACGGCTTTCGAATTGGCTGGTCACCGCGCGCAAGCAAAACACCGTTGCTGTCATGATGACCCAGTAT
>JBALTK010000246.1:0-5220 GCA_036964385.1 Sulfitobacter sp.
GCTGCCCTCCTCGATCACGCGCAGGCAACCTATAAGTGTGAGAAGTGTCGTTTTACCTGAACCAGAAGGGCCCATGAGAATGGTCAGGCTGCCGCGGGGAATCTCAAGATTGACGTTGAACAGAGCCTGAATACGCGCATCGCCAGTGCCAAAATAGTGGTTCAGGCCACTGGTTTTGATGGGAGCATCGTCGAGAGCTTCGGGCATCAGAACAGGTCCGCCGGATCAGCATTGGCAAGGCGACGCGTCGCGATGGCACCCGATAGGCTGCACGCTGCCAAGGTCCCGAAAAAGACAAGGACAGCACGGCTGGCGGTCATGGCAACGGGGAGGCCAGTGACAGACACCAGCGCGGCATAGAGCCCCATCGAGACAATAAAGCCGGGGATGAAGCCGAATACTGCCAATATGATTGCCTCCTCGAATACGATCCCAAGAAAGAATGGCTGGCCATACCCCATTGCTTTGAACGTGGCGTATTCGTGCAAGTGATCGGCGACGTCGGTGGAAAGGACCTGATAAACGATCACCAGTCCCACGAGGATACCCATGAACACGCCGAAGCCAAAAATGATGCCGGTCGGGCGTTCTGTGGACATATAGGCTAAGTCATTGGCCGCCGATCCTACCATACTTTGAACTCTCAGGTTTCCAGCAGGAAGGGTCGCTTGTAGTCTGCTAACGACGGTATCCACCGAAAGCCCGTCTTGGGTTTGGATCAGGATGTGGTTGGGGGCGCCACTATTGCGGGCGGGGAACATGCGTAGAAAAGTTTGATCGGACATCATCATCATTCCGTCAGCCAGAAAACCGCCTCCTACCTGCATCGTACCAATAGCTGTCAGCATGTTCCCTCCCGTCTCAAAGCTGAATTTTTTACCCACCCTAAGATCCTCGATGACAGATTGGGGCAGCCCTCGAGTGTCCTCATCCAGCAAGGCAGTGTTCTCGATGCTCAAGCGGTCCATCGCCGTGGAAATGCCGTTGGTGGTAAACTCGGACTTGGCTACGTCCATGCCAAAGCTGAGAAGGGAGACGGATGACCCGTTGTTGAGCGTGAACGGCAGGTTGCCTATAAAGAGGGGAGTGGCGTCTTGAACCCCCGGGACACCCAAGGCCTGAAACATGCGGGCGCGGGGGATATGGCCGTCATCGGTAAGGGTGTTTCCGTCCTCCGAGGACAGGATGATATCAGCGGTTAGCATGGCATAGGGCGCTACCGTGGACGTGTTCAATGCACCCATAATCCCTAACTGCATAAAGACGAGAAGATTGGCAAAGGCGACACCTGCAACCGCAGCAATGAAGCGTCCGCGGCTGTGGGTCAGTTGTAGCCAGCCGATGGGCAAGCGCCCGAAGAGAAAGGCCAGCAGCTTGCTCATTCCGAACGACCTGCGTCGATCCGAACAATAGCTTCGAGATTTGTGAAAGAGGCGGCCATATCAGAGGACTCAGGGTCAAGGGTCACGATGACATCGACCACCCGCGCATCTGTGTTAGCAGCAGGATCATCGGAGGTAATTGACTGTCGTCCAATCTCTAGCCCGATTGCAGACACCTCACCGTGTAGGTCTGCCCGTAAGGCCTGTGCACTAATTACCACGGGATCACCGATGGTAACGCGCCCGATCATCGTTTGATAGACTTCCGCCTCTACGGTCATCTGCGAGGTATCGCCAAGGTCGATAATCCCTTCCGTCCCCGGCCGCTCGCCGGCGCGGACATTGATGTCCAAAACCGTGCCTCGTTCGGGCGCACGCACAAAAGCGCGCTCCAGATCCTGTACCGCACGCGCAAGATCGGCATGTGCCGCGCCCAAATTTGCCTCGGCCACTGCGATGTCGGCCTGCACAGTTTCTGACCCGCTAGCGTAGCGTGACAACGTAGCGCTGGCGCGTTCTACATCGCGGCCTGCCTCGTTGGCGCGCGCGATGATTTGTTCAAGTTCGGCGCGGGTTGTCACGCCGCGCTCAAACAGTGCTGTGACACGGTTCAAGTCCGATTGTGCTACCGTGGCGGTAGCTTCTGCGCGTTCCAGCGATGCCTGCGCCTCAGCGCGGCTTGCAGTGTTTGACGCTCGGGTCTGGACCAAATTTGCCTCGCGCACGCGTAATGTCGCTTGTGCTGATGCGACCGCGCTTTGGAGTTGGGGCAGGTTGTCCAGGATTGCGAGGACATCGCCTGATGCGACCACATCACCAACCGAAACACGCAGTTCTGCAATTCGGGCATCACCAGCGCCGGACGGTGGCGCAATAGTTATCACATCCCCGCGCGGTATGATCCGCCCGAGCGCTACGACGTCACCCTCACTTATCACCGCAATCTGTTCTTGCGTTTCGACCTGTTGGATCGCAACCGCGATGGGTGTGTCTGTGCCAGCACCTGGTTCCAAACCCGTTGCGTTAAAGAAAACACGCAGGCCAGGGGGTTGGAAGTACATGCCAATCACCGCGCCTGAAAATAGCGTTGCCATAAAAAGAGGGATGAGGAACAAGCGGGATCGCCCTACAGCATTGGGTGCTACAGCCTGCTTGGTTTTGTTTACGCCATTATCTGCAAGTGGCAGGTCAAGCGCGGGATTAGAGGGTTCTGATTTCACTTGGGGCCTTTCGGCAAAACTTGGTGACAATGTCGTATCATTCGCGAATTGTTGCGCTGCCGATCCGGCGAAGAGCCGTAGAGTTTTCTGACGGTAACCGAAGTCGCAGTGTTCTAGAAAACAGAAAGGAGTGCGCTGATCTCGGCTGGGGTCAACACCCGCCCACTTGCCACGGCCCTTTCATTAATCACAAGGCCAGGCGTAGACATGACGCCGTAACGTGCAATGTCGACGAAATCAGTGACTTTTTCGACCTCTGCTTCGGTATCAGCGGCCAAGAGAGCAGCCTTTACATTTGCTTCAAGTGCCAGACATTTTTTGCAGCCTGATCCGAGTATTTTGATGATCATATCATCTCTCCTATTTATACAAAAAGGTGGGTTGTAGCGTTGAAAATGTATCCGATGAGGATGATGCCCGCGGTAACAATCCCGATGAAAACAAGCAGCAAGGGGAGTTTTACAACGCGCTTCAGCATAATCATCGATGGCAGAGACAGGGCAGTCACGGCCATCATGAAGGCCAATGCAGTTCCCAAGCCAACCCCTTTTTCAACCAGCGCCTCGGCGATTGGGAGGGTCCCGAAGATGTCAGCATACATCGGAACGCCTGCAAGAGTTGCGACCAAAACGGACCACCATTTGTCTTGACCCAACAGGGCGGAAATGAAGGTTTCTGGCACCCAGTTGTGGATGGCAGCACCGATGCCGACACCTATCAGAACATAAATCCAAACGCGGTTTGCAATCTCGATCACCTGATCGCTTGCGTATCTTAGCCGTTCGCGGCGGCTGATTTCACCGTCGTTGTCATGGTCGCTCACGGGGCTTTGGTAGACGAACGATTCTACTTGATCTTCGAGCTTCAGACGCCCGATGAGGGTCCCGCCCAAGACGGCCAAGATCAATCCGACAACGACATAGGCGAGGGCGATGTTCCAGTTGAAAATGCTGGCAAGCAGAATAACGGAGGCGAGATCAACCAAGGGAGAAGAAATGAGGAACGAGAAAGTCACGGCAAGCGGCAAGCCCGCGCTGGTGAAGCCGATGAAGAGGGGAATGGAGGAGCAGGAGCAAAATGGGGTTATGGTGCCCAGCAACGCCGCGATGATATTTGCACCAATCCCTTGTCGCTGACCAAGAATGCGGCGGGTCCGCTCTGGGGGGAAATAGCTTTGGACATAAGATATGCTAAAGATGAGCACCCCAAGCAGGATGAATATCTTGATCACATCATAGATGAAGAAATGGATGCTACCGCCAATTTGACCGGTCGGATCAATGCCAAAAACGTCACGCACCAGAAGTGTGACAAGGTCCGATAGCCACTGCATCCGCAGGAGCTGATCGTTGAGCCAGTTGAATATTTCGCGCATGAACACTCCGATTGGCAACGCGGGTTGATTTCGTTGCAGTGCGTTGAGTGTAGCGCGTCTCCGAAAAGACCGACTTGACCTGTGTCAAAAAGATAAGGGTGGGAAGTGATAGCAGTTTGTGGCGAACGTCCTTTTTTTTGAGGAGCCATATCATGAGACTTTCCTTCCACGGTGCAGCGCAAAGCGTCACTGGCTCGTGCCATCTGCTGGAGGCGGGTGGTTTGAAGATCCTCGTCGATTGCGGGATGTTCCAAGGTGCAAAGCACACTGATGAGGAGAACGCGGACGCGTTCGGATTTGAGCCTTCCGAGATTGACTACCTGCTATTGACCCACGCCCATCTGGATCATTGCGGTCGCATCCCGCTTTTGGTGAAACGTGGTTTTGCGGGCAAGATCATTACGACCGCTGCGACACGTGAGCTTGCCAAACTGATCCTGATAGATTCAGCCCATATTCAGGAAGAGGACGCAATGCGTGCTTCTCGACATCAGCGGCGGGGGGGTCATGACGACATTAGGCCGCTTTATGATCAGGTTGATGTGCTCTTTGCATTGGATTTCTTTGGGCCGAACGTCAGCTATGATGAAGACTTTGTTTTGAGTGATGCTGTCACGGTTCGTTTTGTGAATGCGGGACATATCCTTGGCTCTGCATCGGTGGTGGTAGACGTGGTCGAAGATGGTTCCAAAAGGAGGATCGCATTTTCCGGCGATTTGGGCAGTCCGGACCATCCCATTTTGTCGAATTCCACCCCACCATCCGACTGCGATTATGTCGTGATGGAAACGACATATGGCGGCCGGATGCACAAGGACCGAGAAACCTCGAATATGGAACTGACAGACGCCATTTCGCAAACAGTCACGCGGGGTGGAAATGTTGTGATCCCGACCTTTGCGTTGGAACGCACACAAGAAGTCCTCTTTCATCTAAAGAATGCGATTGAGAACGATGACCTTCCCAGATCACTGGCGATCTTTCTCGACAGCCCGATGGCGATTTCCGCAACCGAGATTTTCCGGCGTCATGCTGATGGTTTCAGCCCAGAGCTTCGCGATGCCATGCGTGCGGGAAAACATCCGTTTCATCCGCGCGGACTGCGCTTCACCCGACAGGTGGCAGAATCTACTGCGATCAACCGGATCAGGGGTGGCGCGGTCATCATGGCGGGATCAGGCATGTGTACAGGCGGGCGTGTGCGCCACCACATCAAGCATAATATCTGGCGTCCTGAATGCAG
>JBALTK010000247.1:0-5148 GCA_036964385.1 Sulfitobacter sp.
AGATAGCCAAGCATAAGCCCCGGATCGGAGCGGTGAACTGCAATGGTTCCTTCTTTCCCGATAGGTACAGGACCCTCGACCCCCAAAAGTGCGATGCGGCGGCCATTTTGAGGGCGGCCCAGCACGGTGGGCGCTGTAGGGTGTTCTGGGGATGAGGAAATAAGGGTAGAGCATTCAGACATGCCGTAAGCCTCGAATATCCGTGTACCCGTGGCCGCTTCCCAGTGCGCTGAGGTGGCGGGAGGCAATTTTTCTCCCGCGCTCAGGCCGTGGCGCAGATCGGGCATGGCTGCGATATCGGGCTGATTGAGAAGCTGGCGGTACACACCGGGTGCCGCCGCGAATATCGTTGCTTTGTGCTTTGCGATCAGGGCTGGGAGGTCGGTGGCCACTGTACCGACCGCAGGGATCAGCGCGGTTGCCCCCACAGTCCAAGGATCCATCAACCCCGTTCCCAACGTGTAGGTCCAGTTGAAGGCACCTGCATGAAGAACACGGTCGTTGGGTCCTAGCCCGTACCAGCCGTCAAACATCATTTGTCGCGCCCAGATTGCCCGCTGCGCATGAACGACTGCACGCGGCTTTCCAGAAGTGCCCGACGTATAGATGATATAACCCGCGCGCTCTGGATCGCCCATGTGCCACTGGGCAGGCTGCAAGTCCCGCATGGCGCGTAAAACCTCAAGGGGAATGATGCGCGTATCATCGGGGCATTCAACCTGTGCATCGCGCAGGATCAAGGCGGGGTTTAGCGTCTCGATCATCGGGGCCACTTCACGCGTGGTAAGTGCGGAGGCTGTCGGCACGGGCACCAATCCCGCAGCAATCGCTCCGAGATAGGCGAGGGGGAAATCCACCGTGTTTCCTAAGCGCATCAGGACACGGTCGCCGGGCTTTGCGCCAGCTTCCAGCAGTCCTGTTGCGGTTCCAAGAACGGCGGAGCGCAATGCGCTATATGTCCAATCCTCAACGCCCAAAACGGACAGCGCGATTTTGTCAGGTGTGGTTTCACCGTGCGCCAAGACATACTGCGCCATGTTGAACGGCGCGGGGCAGGTGGGCAACGGCCCCTGATCAAATTCGGATATCATCGTTATTCGCTACCGTGCAGTGCCATGCGTTGCAAGGTCTGGGGCTTCGGCATATATGAATTGCATGACTTCTGATCCAGCAAAATCTATGATTCAAATTGCCCGTGAAGATGGTGCCGCACACACAGTGCCGCCCATTGATCTGGGCGCTCGCGTTCGCGAACTGCGAAAAGCACGCGGTTGGACGCTTGAACAGGCGGCCAGTCAGGCAGGGCTTGCCCGCTCGACACTGTCAAAGATCGAGAATGCCCAGATGTCGCCGACATATGACGCGCTCAAAAAATTGGCCGTAGGTCTGGAGATTACGGTGCCGCAGCTGTTTACGCCACCAGCGGCAGGTCAGATCAATGGTCGCATGGCCGTCACCAAATCAGGTGAGGGTGCCGCCCAAGCAACGACAACATATGAGCATGAGTTGCTGGCCGATGCATTACGTAAGAAAAACATGCTGCCTTATCGCGCCCGTATTCGCGCGCGTCAGATGGATGAGTTCGACGGATGGGTGCGTCACGACGGGGAGGAGTTCCTCTATGTCCTCACGGGGGTGATCAAGCTCTATACCGAATTTTACGAGCCGATTGAGATGCGCCGTGGCGACAGCGCCTATTACGATGCTGCAATGGGCCATAATGTGATCTCGACCTCGGATGAGGATGCGATGATCCTCTGGGTCACATCACTCGTCTAAAAGCCCCTTTAGTGCGGCAAACCCAATCTATAGACCCGCAAAATGTTTCATCGGCAGCGGTTTGATCGACTGTAATATCTCCATCCGTTTGTGGCGTATCTTGCGGCGCGATCACATCCGAGCGTTTTAAGCGCCACTAAAAGACATTGTAGCCCTTGTTAGTCAGCAGTTCGATGGCGTGTGGATGGACCTTGCCGGAAGGCAGAGTGCGCGGCGATGAGGTTGTATGACAGGCGTTCAAATAGGTGAAGTGCAGTGACGTAATACAAGGACGTACATCATTAGTCCCATTAGGATTTGAAAGCTAAAACTCTATGACAGCACTGGGTGATCAGTTGCTTTCCTCCCACCACCACACTTCGGGCATCCACTGTGAACCGTCGCCGTAAATTGGTAGCGTGTCAGGGAATTTCATTTGGCGAACATGGGCGATGCGTCCTTCGGTGTAGGACCAGAAGGGTATCACAAACCGCTCAGCGGTAAGGATGCGGTCAAGCGCACGGGTGGCGGCGATAAAATCTGCACTGTCGCGAGCGTTCAGCATTGCGTCGATCATTGCGTCAATGGCCGCACTGCGTGCCCCCATCAAGTTCCGCGACCCTGACTGTTCGGCAGCATCGGATCCCCAATAGAACTTTTGCTCGTTTCCGGGGCTGAGCGAAAGGGAGCGGCGGAAGGTGGTAATGTCAAAGTCGAATTCGCCCGTGCGTGCGAAATACTGGGCATCATCAACGGTCTCGATGCTCGCGTTAATACCGAGCCGTTCAAGTGCGCGTAGATAAAGCTCGGCAATCGCGATGTCTTCTGTACTGCCTTTGGCGATGAGGATTGTGAAGCTGACGGGTGTGCCATCTCCGCGCCGCATGGTGCCATCTTTTACCATATAGCCTGCGGCCTCAAACTGGGCCATGGCAGCACGAATGCCTGCACGGTTGCGCGCAGATCCATCACCAACGGGAAGGTCGTATCCTTCAATCGTACCTGAGGGCAGGGTGTCCTGATAGGGGAGCAAAAGTTCAGCCACACGGCCTTTTGCGGGGCCTTCTTCTTTCCCCAAAACAGAGTTTGAGAAGTAAGACGTTATGCGCGGTTGCGCGTTTCCGGTCAGTGTATCGTTAATGTACTCAAAATTGAACGCCTGCATCAGCGCATCGCGGACACGCCAGTCGTCAAAGGGCGCGCGGCGGGTATTCATAACAAAACCCGTCATACCCGACGGTTTTTGATGCGGGATCACGGATTTGACGATATCGCCACGTTCGATGGCGGGAAAGTTATACTGGCTCTCCCATGTCTCTGCGTTGAATTCGCGTACAGCGGAAATTTCGCCTGCTTTGAACCCCTCAAACAACACTTTTGAATCGCCATAAAAATCCAGCTTTACGCTGTCGTAATTATGGGTCCCTTTGCGAAATGCGATGTCCGCGCCCCAATAGTCAGGGTTGCGGTTGAGTTGGACAAATCGGCCTGCCTCATATTCCGAAATCGTGTATGGGCCAGATCCGAGTGGGATTTCGTGTACCTGTGCGCTGGCGAAATCGCGGCCTTCCCACTGCGCTTTTGAAACAATCGGGCGCAATCCGGCGAGCAGGGCAAGCTCGCGGTTGGCAGAGTTGAAGGTGATGCGTACCGAACGCTCACCCGTTTGCTCAATGCTTTCGATTTGGTTGAAGAGGCTAAGGTAGCGCGGGTGCCCCTCGGTGCCGAGCATGTTGAAGCTGAAAATCACATCCTCAGCGGTGAGCGGTGTACCGTCAGAAAAGGTCGTCCCTCCTCGCAAGGTAAATTCGACCCATGTACGGTCGGGATCAGTCTCAACTGTTTCAGCCAGTAGCCCATAAAGTGTAAATGGCTCGTCCCACGAACGCCCCATGAGCGTCTCATGGGTAAAGAAGGGGAGCTGCCATGGTGACGTGCCCTTCAGGACAAAGGGGTTTAGACTGTCAAATCCGCCTGTATTTCCCAAAACAATAGCGCCACCTTTTGGGGCTTCGGGGTTCACATACGGCAAATTCGCATAATCTGAGGGCAGGGCTGGCACCCCGTACATCGAGATGGCATGGCTCGGTTCTGAATGGGCCGCGAATCCCCAAAGAATCAGTGAAGACACGGCCACAAAGCCCCGTACCTTTGAGAAATTATCTAAAGCCATTTTTGAAACAATCCCGCTCTGCCCTTTTTTTTATTACCTAAACCACTAACGCGGTCTTAAGGAAGGCGCAAACTTAATGCTTGGCGTTTGCCGCTTAATTCCGTATAAAGAGGTCACTGCTCGATAGGTTTCTTGCCTGTATGAAACCTGCCTCAATAACTTGACGCCTGCCTTGTGCAGGCGTTTTTTTTTGGCAGTGCGCTGAAATCCCGCGTTCAGGGGAACTGCATCACGGTTTTGTCCGTTTCAATTCCATACAGCCCACGGCATAAACGCAGTAACCTCCAATCTACAGGAAAACCCCCATGGCACTTACATATGATCTGTCCGGCAAAACTGCCGTTATCACTGGCTCCAACTCCGGCATCGGTCTGGGGATTGCACAGCAATTGGCAAAGGCGGGGGCAAATGTTGTGCTCAACTCCTTCACTGACCGCGACGAAGACCACGCGCTAGCCGAAGCAATTGCAAAAGAATCTGGTGTGACGGCGCGCTATATCAAAGCAGATATGTCCAAGGGCGACGAATGCCGCAAGCTGATCGAAGATGCAGGTGTCTGTGACATCCTTATCAACAACGCCGGTATCCAGCACGTCGCACCGATCCCGGACTTCCCTGCTGAAAAGTGGGACGCAATCATCGCGATCAATCTTAGCTCTGCATTTCACACCACGGCCATTGCGCTGCCAATGATGCGCAAAGCAGGCTGGGGCCGCGTGATCAACATCTCATCCGCGCATGGCCTCACTGCGTCGCCCTTTAAAGCGGCCTATGTCGCAGCAAAGCACGGTATCATTGGCCTAACCAAAACTACCGCATTGGAAACTGCCGAAGAACCAATCACGGCAAATGCGATCTGCCCTGGCTACGTACTGACCCCTATTGTGGAAAAGCAAATTCCCGACACGATGAAAGAATACAACATGACACGCGATGAGGTCATTCAGAATGTCATGCTCAAACGCCAACCGAGCAAGGAATTTGCCACGGTCGAGCAGTTGGGCGGCACGGCGGCCTTCTTGTGTTCTGCGGCAGGTGCCCAGATTACAGGGACCACCATTAGCGTCGATGGCGGCTGGACAGCACTTTAATTACAATTCCCAAAGGGGCGCGGCATCATGGCACAGACCAAAAAGATCAACCTCGGCCTTCAGGGCGGTGGGGCGCATGGTGCGTTCACATGGGGTGTGCTTGACCGCTTGCTTCAAGAAGAAGAC
>JBALTK010000248.1:0-5136 GCA_036964385.1 Sulfitobacter sp.
ACTGCCACCGCTCCGTGTCGTTTGAACCAGAGTAGGGATCGATCGAGGTCTGCGGTGGTCAGCGTCAGCCATTTTCCATGTGCCTCGATAAGGCGACGCAAGCGCTGCTCACCCAAGAGAGCGCCAACCAAATACCAAAGGTACGCCCCTGCGACAGAACCAGCCGTTCCGGCCAAAACTACGGTTAGGAAACTGAATGTACCATCTGCAGCCATATACCCCGCAAACGGCATAACAAGCTCTGAAGGGATAGGCGGGAAAACGTTTTCCAAGAACATCAGTAATGCAACGCCCCATTCACCTAGGGCGGTCAGCCAAGAAATGATCAGATCAAACAATACTCTCGCCTCTATTCATCGAACGAGATCTAAGAGACCCACTTGCCCCAGCGGCTGCTCATTTTTGCCCTCAACCTGACAAGATACTCCTTCATCAAATTTCGTGTAATGCATTGATTCCAATCTATATGGGTTTCCAACTGTCCCATCGCGAACGGATTGACGCCCTCGTTCAAACGCAACCTGTCCTTCATTTCTCGTACCAGTAACCATCGTTCTGAACCTCCCATGGAATATGGATGTCGAAGGGACAAAAGCTACTCCGCTCGAATTTAATCGGCATTGATCTGTGTAAGCACTACGACCCTGTTGGGTGGTTACTCTGCAGCAGCGAAACCGATTGCAGCGCAGCGCGACGTCAGAAATCACTCGCTCCATGGATGGACATGTACGTCACGTCCTGAATGCCCCTTCATGATCTTAACAGCCAAATCCTCTTTCGCCGCGTCGTTTAAACGGACCCAAAGAAGGATACCGCCGTGCTCAATTTGGTTTGCGTAGTAGTCCTTGTGCTGCTTGCCAACCAGACGTGCCAGCAACGCGCCGAGCACAAGGGCCGGACTGCCCCCGATTGCAATAGCGGCAACGGACGCCGCACCTGTGCTAGCGGGCGTAAGCATCGCTGCCATCGCAATATAAGATCCCAGAAAGAAGAACCCACCGGTTATGGCCTCTTCCAGTTCGCCAAATGCTTCCTCTGAGACGAAAGCGGCGCGCGGCGCGTCTGGGTTGTCCTCTAGATCAGTGGCGTGCCAATAGGCTTTGCCAAGCTTTTCTTCGAGAACCTCCTGTTTGGCGAGAATGCTAATGTCATACCGACTGAATCCCACCGCTCGAAGATCAAAAAAAGCCGCCTGAAAATCTTCGACATTATTAAACACTCCAACGGCTTCGGGAATATTGATGGAGGTCGTCTTATGCTTTGGTTTTTTCAGTTTCTTTCAGCAAGTTTTTCCCGCTGTTGAAATTTACGCCTCCTCGTTCTGGCTAAGTGAAAAAATCCGACAACGAATTGATCGATGTTAGTGCCACATTTCTGCAGGGCCTTAGATAGAGGGGTGATCACCTGTCCCTTTCCTGGTCGCATCTGCCCTCCCCTTGTTGCGGCCGAGATACCAAAATCTGTAAATTTAGAATTGGAAAACACCATGACCGTGAATCTTGCCAGTGAGTCTGCTTTTGCGCTCGGCATCAGGCGCAATCGTGGCACCATGTTCTCCGTTGGTATCGCAATGATCTTTGCTGGCGGCGCGGCCATCCTATTTCCGCTCATCGGCACGCTTAGCGTCGTTTGGATTGTTGGTGTTGCGCTGATCGTTGCCAGCATTGCGCAAAGCGTCGCGGCATTCAGCTATCCCAAATGGAGCGGCATCGTTCTGGGCCTGCTTGTGGCAGCCCTTTGGCTGGTCGCCGGGTTATTTTTGCTCTTGCGCCCCCTTGAAGGTGTGTTCGCCCTGACGGTTGTCGTAGCGGCGGTCTTTCTCATCGAAGGAGTCCTCAAGACAATCCTCTCGTTCCAGATACGACCTCTTGCTGGTTGGGGTTGGCTTCTTTTCGATGGTCTCTTCACCGTTGTTCTGGGCGGAATGCTGTGGTGGCAGTTGCCGCTCTCGGCGCTTTGGGCGCTTGGAACGCTTGCAGGTATCAGCATCATGCTTTCAGGCTGGACCCTTGTGATGCTGCCAATCGCTCTCGGCAAACCAACTGCGGTTCACTCAACTGTGCAGCATAAAGCCTGACATCAAGACAGAGCTGAATGAATAAATTGCATTTCCAACCAAGAAAGATTGGTTGCGGTGCGACAACTAGTGACTTGAGCCCCAAGTTCCCTCCAGCTTTGCGCGGAGTCCTTGGGGTTAAATCGTTGGCCTTAGGCGGCTATTTTGTCCATCACCTTTCTCTGCAAGAACTCCATCGGGGTGAGGTTGCCCAAGGCTGAATGGGGTCTGCGCCAATTGTAGTCCTCTTGCCATTCTTCAAGCGTTTTACGAGCCTCGCCCAATGTGCCGAACAGCGTTTCATTGAGGCATTCATCACGTAGCTTGCCGTTGAAGCTTTCTATAAAGCCGTTCTGCTGGGGCTTTCCAGGCGCGATATAATGCCAATCGATTCCCGTATCCTGCACCCATTTGAGGATCGCCATGCTGGTGAACTCAGTTCCGTTGTCCGAAACTATTGTCATCGGGGCACCGCGCTCAGCAATGACGCGATCCAGTTCTCGAACAACACGATGCCCTCACAGTGATGTATCCGCGACCAGCACCAGGTTCTCACGGCTGAAGTCGTCGACAACCGCCAAAATGCGGAAGCGACGCCCATCTGTCAGTGCATCGGATACGAAATCCAAGCTCCAGCGTTGGTTTGGACCATCCGGCAGCACCATTGGCTTCCTTGTGCCCAAAGCACGCTTCCTGCCACCTCTGCGCCGCACCTGCAGCTTCTCTTCACGGTAGATGCGCCTCACCTTCTTGTGTTTCACTGTGAAACCTTTCCGCGCAATCATCACGTGGATACGGCGGCAACCAAACCGTCGTCGGTCTCTTGAAACCCGCTTGATCGCATCCCGTAGTTCAGCATCGTCGCCCCGGCGCGACAGATACCGCACCGTGGATCGATCAATCTGCAGCACATCACACGCCCGCCGCTGGCTGACCTGATGTTGCTCCATCAGGTGCGCCACTGCTTTCCGCTTTCCAACGGGCGTCACCACTTTTTTGAGTTGATGTCTCCCAGCATGGCATTGTCGAGCATCTGCTCCGCCAGTAGCTTCTTCAGCTTGCCGTTCTCATCTTCAAGCGCACGCAGCCGCTTGGCGTCAGACGGTTCCATGCCGCCATACTTCGATTTGTATTTGTAGAACGTTGCTGAGCTGATCCCGTGCCGCCGACATACATCAGCAGTCTTCTCACCAGCTTCCTGTTCTTTGATCATCGCAATGATCTGTTCATCCTTAAATCGTGCCTTCATTTGTCCGTCCTTTTGTTGGGCGGACTCTACACAAATTTGGAGGAGTTTTAGGGGCTCAGGTCAAGGATCAATGGGGCCAAAAGCCTCTGCCGCGGCAAGTTTCATCAGAGGCGGTGGCACACTCGCTGGTATCGGCCAACTGACAGATGCCCGCGCTATACTTGAAGGGCATGCCGGAACACGTGTGTCGCCTGACGGGCGCGCATAAAAATGAACTTCCCACCTTTCTTAGCATCCCTGGAAAACGACACTTCGGTTTTGATCAGGGAGGTGACACAAGACGACTGTGATCTTCTAGAGATTGGTTTTGAACATTTGTCAGTGCGTGCAAGCTATTTTCGCTTTCTGGGCGCGCACAAAAATCTATCGGAAAAGGAGTTGGACAAGTTCACCGCAACAAACGGGCCAGATCACGTCGCAGTTGGCGCAGTGATGATCTGCACTGCTGACCCTGAACCGATCGGCATTGCCCGTTACATCCGGCTGCCCGATCAACAGCGGGTTGCAGAGATCGCGATCACCATTACAGACAGCTATCAGCACCAAGGACTTGGTAGACTCCTACTCAACGTGCTTGCCAAATTCGCGCAGGAGGGCGGCATTACCGAGTTCAAAGCTTTGGTGCACAGCCAGAACACTGCGATGCTCGGGCTGCTAAGCCACTTCGACGGTATCAAGACGTCACTTGGTGGCGAAGAAACAAATGTCAGATTTCCAGTTTCCCCGGACCCCGATCAACCAGCCGAATCGTCATGGCTAAAGAATTTGAAAATCAAAGGTCCGAACCAACCTGCATCAGTGTGGGAAGATGACGGCGGTGCGATACTGAAAATGTTCGCTGGAAAACAGTGAACAAACAACAAGCGTGAAACACGCGGGAAAAAGACATATCCCTGTCGCCCCTACCCGCGTGTTTTTCGTTTTCTTGCGCGACGCGGGCACGCAGTACGCTCGCTCACTTTAACAGTGGCCCAACCTGATCAAGATAGCTTACTTCAAAATCTGCAAACTCGACAAGGCGATCATAGTTATCAAACGTGACATACCCGTCTCGAAACGTGACCATCCCGTGTTCGCGTAGTTCTCGAAGCACCCTATTAACATGCACAGCACTCAATCCGAGCGCATCGGCAAGCAAATATTGGGTCAGCGGACAAGCATATCCCGCCTTGCTCCCCATCCCGACGAGGGTAAGTCTTTTACCAAGTTCAAGCAGGAAATGTGCCATACGTTCAGTCGCGTCCCGCCGCCCTATACCCACCAGATGTTCCACCACCATGGCCTCATCACGAGACGCGGTCCAAAGCACGGCTGTTGCAAGTCGCGGTGTTTCCGAAAACGCCTTAAACAGATCAGAGGCATGTACTTCGGTGACTTCTATGTCTGTGACTGGCTCAACGCTGTGATCAGAGACATGCAGAACTACACTGCGCAATCCTAAGAAGTCGCCCGGAATTTGAAAATCAACGATTTGCCGTTGGCCATCGGGCAAAAGTTTGTACGAACATGCCCAACCAGAAATAAGGATATAGGCGGCTTGATCCGCCTGCCCTTGTTCCACCAAATCGCGCCCAGCGACGAATGTGCGTCGACGTTTGTGTAGTCTTTCAAGGACAAGAAGTTCCGTCTTGGACAGGGCTACAAAAGCACCCAATTTACGGGCAAGTGGTCTCGTTTCGATGATGGTCCCCTTCCTCAAAATAATGAACACTTACCAACAAAAAACCATCGTCGACTGATCTCGATCAGCCCAAAGCCACTGGTTCCTTGCGAGTTTGTCATGACCGCTGCACGGGTCCACTGTGCAAGCGCAACAGTCCGGAGAGGCCAT
>JBALTK010000249.1:0-5075 GCA_036964385.1 Sulfitobacter sp.
CCTTTATCCCAATGGCAGACTTGCCGCGCACATCATGGGCGGGTCCAGCTTTGGCCGTGAGGGCGTAAGTGCGGCCGAGGTGATCGGTGTTGCTGGTGCAGAAAAGTATTTCAACGACTATCTCAGCGACCCTGCCAATGCGGGTAAGCCGCTTGAGCTAAGCCTTGATCTGTCAGTTCAGGCTGCCTCTGAGCGCGTGTTAGAAGGCGGCATGAAGTTGATGAACGCCAAGGGCGCGACTTCGATCTTGCTGGATGTGCACACGGGTGAAGTGGTCAGCGTCGTCTCATTGCCCAGCTTTGACCCCAACAAGCGGCCGCGCCCTGCGCTGGATGGCGATCCCTCCGACAGTCCCTTGTTCAACCGCTCCGTTCAAGGCGTCTATGAGCTTGGCTCGACCTTCAAGATTTTCGCCGCTGCTCAAGCTATGGAGCTAGGGTTGGTGAACGCCAACACCATGATCGACACCAAGGGCCCGATGAGAGTTGGCGGCCATAACATTGGTGAGTTTCACAACAAGAACTACGGCACCCTCAGCGTTAGCCAGATTATCGAGAAATCCTCAAACCGTGGCACAGGCCGTCTGGCCTTGATGATCGGGAAAGAACGTCAGCAGGAATTCTTGCGCAGCCTTGGCCTGTTTGAAAAATCGTCGTTCGAAATCATCGAAGCCTCAGGCAGCACCCCATTACTCCCCGCGCGCTATACAGATCTTTCGGCGGTAACGATCTCTTACGGCCACGGTATCTCCACAACGGCAATGCATCTGGCCGCAGGCTATGCCGCGATTGCCAATGGTGGACGTGTGGTAAAACCTACCTTGATAAAGCAGGATGGCCCGCAAATGGGCACACGGGTGATGCGTGAGGAGGTCGCCGCTGCTTCGCGCCGGATGTTGCGCGACGTGGTTGTCGGCAAAAACGGCACTGCGACGTTTGCTGAAGTGCCGGGATATTTTGTTGCGGGCAAAACGGGCACAGCGGACAAGCCTAAGCCGCACGGTGGTGGCTATTATAAAGACAAGACAATCACGACCTTTGCGTCGATGTTTCCAGCACATGATCCGCGTTATGTGTTGATCGTGACATTGGATGAGCCTGTCGAGACTTCCAGCGGCAAACCCCGCCGTACGGCAGGCTGGACCGCCGTACCGGTCGCAGCCGAGATGATCCGCCGCGTTGCTCCCTTGTTGGGGATGCGGCCAGCCATTGAACCCGTCGGCGTCGCTGGTATAACGCTCACCAGCAGTAACTAAGCCCGCAGGCCCATATATGTCGATCCCACCCCGTACCTCGTTGAACTCTTTGGGGCTGATGGCCGTGGGGGGGCAAAATCCTGATTTGACTGGCATCGAAGTGGACAGTCGTCGTGTCGGCAAAGGCACGCTCTTTGCCGCTATGCCCGGCTCTGTGGTGCATGGTGCCAGCTTTGTAGAAAAGGCGTTGGAACAGGGGGCTGTAGCTGTCCTGACGGACGCAAAGGGTGCTCAGCTTTGCGCGGATGCTGTCCGCGCCGCAGGTGCCGCTCTGATCATCTCTGAGGAGCCGCGCGAGGCATTGGCCCGCACTGCCGCTCTTTGGTTTGGCGCTCAACCGCAGACAATGATCGCGGTCACAGGCACCAATGGCAAAACCTCGGTCAGCACTTTCGTGCGCCAAATCTGGATCGAGATGGGGCTGGCCGCTGTGAACCTTGGCACTACAGGAGTGGAAGGCGCATGGTCTGCGCCACTCGCCCAGACAACGCCAGAACCGATTACATTGCACCGCACGCTGGCACAGGCCGCACAGACCGGCATCACACACGCCGCGATGGAGGCATCGTCGCATGGACTTGACCAGCGCCGCCTTGATGGCGTGACGCTGAAAGCTGCTGGTTTTACCAACTTTACCCAAGATCACTTGGACTATCACGAAACCTTCGAGGCCTATTTCGACGCTAAGGCAGGCCTTTTTGCGCGGGTGCTGCCAGAGGACGGCACGGCAGTGATCAATATCGACGACCCCAAGGGTGTCGATATGGCTGCGATTGCCACCGCGCGAGGATGTAAGGTTCTGACTGTAGGCCGTGATGGCGGCGATCTGCATCTCACGGCTCAACGCTTTGACGCGGCAGGGCAGGATTTGCGCTTTGAATGGGGCGGTAAAACCTATCAGAAACGCCTTGAGCTTATCGGTGGCTTTCAGGCGGATAACGTGCTGCTTGCAGCCGCACTGGTCATTGCGTGCGGTGCGAATGCCGCAGATGTGTTCGATACGATCCCGCACCTTACTACTGTTCGGGGACGGATGCAGCTGGCCGCGACGCGTGACAATGGTGCGGCGGTGTTTGTCGATTATGCCCATACGCCTGATGCAATCGCCACTGCACTGGCGGCAATGCGGCCCCATGTCATGGGACGTTTGATTGCTATTGTTGGCGCAGGCGGGGACCGTGACGCGGGTAAGCGCCCGTTGATGGGCAGCGCTGCTGCCCAAAACGCTGATATGGTATTTGTGACTGACGATAACCCCCGATCCGAGAGCCCCGCCACAATTCGTGCCGCAGTTATGGGCGGTTGTCCGGAAGCTACCGAAGTGGGTGACCGCGCTGAAGCGATCCTGCGTGGCGTGGATGTATTGGGACCAGGTGATGCGCTGCTCATCGCGGGTAAGGGGCATGAGACGGGCCAGACCATCGGCGACGATGTGCTGCCCTTTGATGACGTGGAACAAGCAAGTGTTGCAGTTGCAGCTTTGGACGGGAGATTGACATGAGCTTGTGGACAGCAGCAGAGGCGGCGGCGGCGACTGGCGGTCTGGCGCAGGGGGATTGGGCCGTAAACGGTGTTTCGATTGACACGCGGACAATTGAAGCAGGCGATTTGTTCGTCGCGCTCAAGGATGTCCGCGACGGACATGAGTTTGTAGCGATGGCGTTGGAAAAGGGGGCAGGTGCTGCTTTGGTCTCCTGCATCCCCGATGGTGTCGCTGCCGATGCGCCGTTGTTGATCGTTGATGATGTGTTGCAGGGGCTCGAGGCCTTGGGTGCTGCCGCGCGGGAGCGGACGGATGCCAAAGTCATCGGTATCACTGGATCGGTCGGGAAAACCTCGACCAAGGAAATGCTGCTGGCAATGTTGGCCGATCAAGGGCGCACGCACGCATCAATCGCCAGCTATAATAATCATTGGGGTGTCCCTCTGACGTTGGCACGGATGCCAGCGGATACAGAGTATGCGATCATCGAGATGGGCATGAATCACCCCGGAGAGATACTGCCGCTCACCATGCTGGCGCGGCCCCATGCGGCGCTGATCACCACGGTGGCGGCGGCGCATCTGGAGGCATTCGAGAACATCACAGGCATCGCACTGGAAAAGGCGAGTATATTTGACAGTCTGCCCATCGGCGCGCCTGCGGTCTATAATGCGGATGTTGAAACTTCTGCCGTTCTCGCGGCCAAGACGCACGACAAACGGCTGCATGGCATCGCTTTTGGGGAGCACGGGTTTGACTGGAGGCTCAAAGATCTGACCATTCAGGGTGACACGACAATCGTACAGGCCGAATTTGACGACAAACCGATTTTGTTTAAGCTTGCCACACCGGGGCGGCATTTTGCGATGAACGGCCTCGGGGCGCTGGCAATTGTTCAGGCAATTGGTGCTGATCTGGCACAGGCGATAGCCGTCCTTGGTCGTTGGACACCGTATAAAGGGCGCGGTCAGCGCGAAGTGATCCAGCTTGATCCCGTTGAGGCACAGGAACGTTTGTCGCTCATTGATGACAGCTATAACGCAAACCCGACCTCAGTTGCCGCCTCGCTCGAAGTGCTCGCAGGAGCGGCCACCACAGATGGCGTGGGGCGTGTCAAAAAGGGACGCAGGATCGCGTTTCTAGGCGATATGAAGGAGTTGGGCGACGATGCTGTTGCTCTGCACGCTGGGCTTGCCCATCTGGATGCGACGAAAACGCTAGACGTAATCCATTGTGTTGGTCCGCTGATGCGCGCGCTTTATGACCTGCTCCCAGAGCAGCAGCGCGGCGAATGGTACGAGACGTCCGAGCAGATGTGCGAAGGCTTGCACAACAAAATTGATGCAGGTGATGTGGTCCTTGCGAAAGGATCATTGAGCATGAAATTGGGCCTTGTCGTTGACGCCATCCGAAAAATGGGCCATCCGATAACAGATGTGTGACACCGCTTATGCGGGGGGCGCGGACCACCCGCCCACAAGATGTGGGCCTGTGCGATGTTGATTAAGTAAGGACGATGTATGCTCTATTGGTTGACCCTGCTGTCGGATGGCGGCGATTTCTTTAACCTGTTCCGCTACATCACTTTCCGAGCTGGCGGTGCGTTTCTGACGGCGTTGATCTTTGGCTTTCTCTTTGGCAAGCCGCTGATCAACATGCTGCGCCGCACCCAAGGGAAGGGTCAGCCGATCCGTGATGATGGCCCTGAGAGTCATTTTGCCAAGGCGGGTACGCCAACCATGGGCGGCCTGCTGATCGTCGGTGCCTTGCTGACGTCGACACTGCTTTGGGCGCGTCTGGATAATCCGTTCATCTGGATGGTTCTTTTTGTCACGATGAGTTTTGCCGCAATCGGGTTCGCGGATGATTATGCGAAGGTGAGCAAGCAGACGGTTGCGGGTGTTTCGTCCAAGATACGTTTGTTCCTCGGCTTTGCCATCGCGGGAATTGCTGCTTATTGGGCTGCGCAATACCACCCTGAGAATTTGCAGTATCAACTGGCGCTGCCCGTATTCAAAGACACGCTTTTGAACCTAAGCTACCTTTTCATACCCTTTGCGATGATCGTGATTGTGGGTTCTGCCAATGCGGTCAACCTGACCGATGGCCTCGACGGTCTTGCCATTATGCCTGTGATGATCGCGGCAGGGACGCTGGGTGTGATTGCCTATGCGGTAGGCCGTGTGGATTTCACAGACTATCTCGACGTGCATTATGTGCCTGGGACGGGGGAAATCCTGATCTTTACGGCTGGCATCTTTGGCGGCGGTCTTGGCTTTTTGTGGTACAATGCGCCTCCTGCGGCAGTGTTCATGGGCGACACCGGCTCACTTGCAC
>JBALTK010000250.1:0-5056 GCA_036964385.1 Sulfitobacter sp.
TCAACGATACGGTGGTGGTGTTTGACCGTGTCCGTGAGAACCTGCGCAAATACAAAAACCGCCCCTTGAAGGAAGTATTGAACCTTTCGATCAACGAGACATTGAGCCGGACATTCATGACATCGTTCACAACGCTGCTGGCATTGATTGCTCTATTCGTTCTGGGCGGCGATGTGATCCGTGGCTTCGTGTTCGCGATGATCTGGGGTGTGGTTGTGGGCACGTATTCTTCGATCTTCGTCGCCACTGCTGCGCTGTTGTACTTCGGGGTAAAGCGGGACTGGTCCAAGCCTGATCTGAACGAAGGCAACCAATACGCCAACATTGATGCCTGACATACTGGCCACAGCCCTCGCAACTGACGGGCTGATCTGGCTGGTATTGGCGGTATTTGTGGCTGGGCTGGTACGCGGCTTTGCTGGCTTTGGCTCTGCGATGATCATTATGCCTGTGGCAAGTTCGGTTCTGGCCCCCGTTGAGGCGGTGATTTTCCTGATTTGTGCAGAGCTTGTTGGCCCCTTGCCCAATGCCCCCGCAGCGTGGCGCGATGGCACGCCGCGCGAGGTAGGGCTGTTGGTATTGGGCGCAATACTGGCGCTGCCGATAGGAGTTTGGGCGCTGACCAGTATGGACCCGACAGCCTTTGGTTGGGTGGTCTCCGTTTCAGTGTTCACGCTGCTCGCGCTGACGGTGTCTGGGTGGCGGCTCAAGGGGGCATTGACCCAACGGCTGATCGTGGCGACTGGGGCCGTAGGCGGCTTTATGACAGGTTTTGCAGGTATTCCCGGACCACCGGTTATCATGCTCTACATGGCCAGCAAGCTGCCGGTGAAAGTCATCCGTGCCAACTTTCTACTTTACCTTGTTGGCCTTGATCTGGTCCTGTTCCCATTTCTTTGGGCCGTAGGCTTGATGAATTGGCCTATCGCGTTTCTTGGGGTTTTGGTTGGCGTGCCGAACCTAATCGCCAACATGCTCGGTGCGCGGCTATTTAACCCATCGGCAGAGCGTCTTTTTCGCAACGTGGCCTATCTCGTCATCGCCGCATCGGCTATTATCGGGCTGCCGCTTTGGAGAGGGTGACACATGCGCCAAGTTTATTTTGGGAGGATGAGCCGTGAGGCTTAATGAGATCGTCTTTAATGATGCAAAACCAGTCGAAGGCTATGGTCCGGGGTTTTTCCGGATCGGCGGACAAGTTGTGCAAGGTCCAGTGATCACTGCACCTTCCGGCACGCGCACGTGGGCTGGGTTTGAAGATATAGACGCGCTCGAAGCTTTGGTTGCAGAAACAGATGTTATTTTCATCGGGACGGGAGCAGAGATCGCGCACCTGCCTAGCGGCTTGCGCGCCCAGTTGGAGGAGGCTGGCGTCGGTGTTGAGGCAATGGCGTCTCCCGCGGCGGCGCGGACCTACAATGTTTTGCTGAGTGAGGGCCGCCGTGTTGCCCTTGCCATGTTGCCGATCTAGCGGGTGTTACTCCGCCTGACCGATATCGCCGTTGCACGCGGCGGGGTGCCTGTCTTGAGCGGTGTGTCTTTCGCACTCACCGCTGGAACAGCGTTGATCCTGCGCGGCCCCAATGGATCTGGGAAGACGACTTTGCTACGTACCATCGCGGGACTACAGCCGCCCCTCTCGGGTGAGATGGAAGGGGCCGTTGATACGGTTGCCTATGCAGGTCACGCGGATGGGCTGAAATCGATGTTGAGCGTTGCCGAAAACTTGCGCTTTTGGGCAGCCGTTTATGGGCGGCGCGATATTGAACCCGCGCTGGAGGCTTATGGCCTCGCTCCTTTGGCTGACCGTTTGACTGGTACCTTGTCAGCGGGACAGAAACGTCGTGCAGGGCTCGCACGGTTGATGGTGACGGGGCGGCCGATCTGGATATTGGACGAACCGACGGTGTCGCTTGATACGGACGCAGTAACGATGTTTGCAGATGCCGTGCGCGGACATCTGGGGACAGGTGGCATGGCGCTGCTCGCGACCCATATCGATCTGGGGATCGAGGCGCAGGTGTTGGATGTGGCGCCTCTGCGCGCCGTTGTCGGCGCATTGCATGGTGCCAGTGACGAGGCCTTTCTATGATCGCCCTTCTTCTGCGCGATCTGCGGCTTGCCTTACGGGCAGGGGGCGGTTTTGGCCTCGGCCTTGCGTTTTTCCTTATCCTCACTGTGCTTGTCCCGTTCAGTGTTGGACCGCAAAGCGCGCTACTCTCCACAATTGCACCCGGTATCTTATGGCTGGGGGCATTGCTGGCCTGCTTGCTTTCGCTTGACCGCCTGCTGGCGTTGGACTTTGAGGATGGCACACTTGATGTGCTTGCCACTGCACCGCTGCCCCTGGAGGCAGCTCTGGCGGTTAAAGCTTTGGCGCATTGGATAACCACTGGACTGCCATTGGTGCTGGCAGCGCCTCTCTTGGGGGTTCTCCTCAATCTGCCGCCACAGGGCTTTGGCTGGCTGGTAATTTCGCTTCTGCTTGGCACGCCTGCGCTGTCGATGATCGGCACTTTTGGCGCGGCTCTCACGGTGGGGATAAAGCGGGGCGGGCTGCTCTTGTCGCTACTTGTTCTGCCGCTCTATGTTCCCACGCTCATTTTCGGGGCAGAGGCGGCACGACGTGGTGCAGTGGGCATGGACGTTGAGACGCCATTGCTCTTGCTCGCAGGAATCAGTCTCGGGTCAATTGCGCTGCTGCCTTTTGCCGCTGCTGCCGCTTTACGGATGACAATCCGTTGAGTGCTGCCTTAATCATTGAGCTTACGCAAACGGAGTAATAGGTACCTGCTATGTCGTTATGGGAATATGCAAATCCGGTAAAGTTTTTGGCGCTCAGCGCGCGTGTGCAGCCCTTTGCGTGGGCTGCCGCTGCGATTGGCATTGGTGTAGGGCTACTCTGGGGGTTTTTCGCGACGCCTGATGACTACCGCCAAGGCGCTTCGATCAAGATCATATATATCCACGTGCCTTCTGCATGGATCGCGATCAACGCGTGGATCATGATGCTGGTCGCCTCGCTGATCTGGTTGGTACGGCGTCACCACGTCAGTGCGCTGGCGGCAAAGGCTGCTGCACCTATCGGGCTTGTTATGACTGTCATCGGACTGCTCACAGGGGCCATCTGGGGTCAGCCTATTTGGGGGACGTGGTGGGCATGGGATCCGCGCCTTACGTCCTTCCTGATCCTTTTCCTTTTCTATCTCGGATATATCGCATTGTGGGAGGCGGTTGAGGACCCTGATACCGCCGCTGATCTGACGTCTGTGCTGTGCCTTGTTGGATCGGTCTTTGCGCTTATGTCACGCTACGCCGTGCTGTTCTGGAACCAAGGACTGCATCAGGGCGCGACCCTCAGTCTTGATAAAGAAGAGAATATTTCAGATGTGTTCTGGCAGCCGCTTGTGATCTCCATTGCCGGATTTACATTGTTGTTCATCGCCCTCGTTCTCTACCGCACAGGTACCGAGATTGCCCTGCGCCGCACCCGCGCACTGAGCGTTAGATTGGACAGGAGCGCATGATGCCCGACCTTGGAAAGTACGCAACCGAAGTGCTGAGCGCTTATGGAATATCATTGTTGCTGATGGCTGGACTGGTTCTGATAAGCCTGCGCCGCGGCAGAAAAGCCCGCGCCGCATTGAAACAGATCGAGCAGGAGACCGCACGTAATGGCAAAGTTTAGCCCGCTCATGATCGCACCGCCGCTGATTTTCGCAGCATTTGTTGGATTGGCGTTTGTGGGTATGTACCGTGATAACCCCAACGGCATGCCCTCAACACTGGTGGGTCAACAGGCGCCGGGCGTACCAGAGCGCGGCTTGGTGGGCTTCCCTCAAACCACGCCAGAGATGTTGGCGGCAGGTGAAGTGACATTAGTAAATTTCTGGGCCAGCTGGTGCCCCCCGTGCCGCGCAGAGCATCCTCAATTGCTCGAGATGGAAGCTGCGGGTGTCAACATCATCGGTATGAACTTCAAAGACACGGAACGTGCAGCGACTAAATATTTGATCGATGATGACAGCCCGTTTTCCAGTGTCAGTTTCGATCCGCAGGGGCGCACTGCCATCGATTGGGGTGTGACCGCACCGCCGGAGACATTCATACTGGACGCCGAAGGCACGATCCTTTTCCGTTTTGCAGGACCGCTGGTTGGTAGCGACTACGAGCAACGGTTTTTGCCTGAATTGGAAGCGGCGCAAGGGAAATAGGACCGAGCAGATACTGCTATTCTACGCGCTTTGATAGGTTTCGTGCGGTTTGATAGGATGCGGGCTATGCGGAGGAAACCAGCGGCTACCAATTAGTCTCGAGTGTCGCCTTTTGGTGCTCCGACAGCGGTGCTTGTCGCATTTGGACTAGATCAGTTGCGGGAACTCAATTGAACTGGGGTGGAAAAAAGCGAGGTTCTCATGGGTCATCAACCGGCAAGCCACATTAATCTGTCACTATATCCCATTCAATGCGACAGTCCCGAACGTGACGCAATTATTGCTAAGGTCCGTAGGGACCTTGCGTGCGATGGATGCGCGGTGTTGAAGGGGTTCCTGACGCCTGAGGGCATTGAAGCCCTAAGGCTTGAGGCTGACAGCGTGGCGGAAACGGGACATCGCTCCTTTAGCAGGACGAATGCCTATTTCACCAAAGATGACCCGACTTTGCCAATGGACGATCCGCGTCGCCAGTATTTTGACCGCTCAAATGCGTTTATCCCTGCGGATAATTTTGCAAAGGAGGGCGCTTTGCGATCTGTTCACGACTTCAACGGGTTTGATTTTTTCATCAAGGACTGCCTGCAGCAGGATAAGTTCTATCGCTATGCCGACCCTCTTGCCGATGTGATTGTAAATGTGGCCGACGAAGGAAACGGTTTCCCGTGGCATTTTGATACCAATAATTTCACGGTTACGTTGGCGATCCAGAATGCGGAGGGCGGTGGTGCTTTTGAATATGCCCCTGGAATTCGCGAAGGTGGCGAAAATTTCGACGAGGTCAAACGCGTCTTGGACGGCACATCGGATAAGGTGACAGTGTTGGAGTTGGAGCCGGGGGA
>JBALTK010000251.1:0-5036 GCA_036964385.1 Sulfitobacter sp.
AGTCAGCATCAAGAGCGTACCAACCGGACCTCCAACAGAACGTCCACCCGTATCAGAGGAAGCGACAAGCTCGTCCAACTCATTCTGGTTAAGGCCTCCGCGTCCTGCGGCTTCGGCCTCTACAGCGGCTGCTTGGTATTGGTCAGTCATAGCAATGTCCCCTATTGCGTGCCGCACCTTTCCGGTGCGTGCTGGTCTTTGCCTAACTAGGCAAAGCCGTCAGAGCGGCGGATATATCCACCCGCCACTCCGATTGTCTTGGTCGCGGTGGAAGCTTACTCGATCCAGCCACGCTCTTTGTAGTACTTCGCCGCACCGTCATGTAGAGGAGCGGACAGACCAGCGGAAATCATGTCTTCTTCTTTGAGGTTCGCAAACGCAGGGTGCAGACCCTTGAAGCGGTCAAAGTTGTCAAACACAGCTTTTACAGTCTGGTAGATCGTGTCTTCGTCAACATCCGATGAGGACACGAACGTGGCCTTAACGCCGAATGTGTTCACGTCCATATCCGTGCCTTTGTACATGCCGCCAGGAATGGTCGCTGCAGCGTAGAACGGGTTGTCGTTGATCAGGCCATCGATTTCAGGGCCGGCAACTGTGATCAGCTCCGCGTCGATGGTTGAAACCGCTTCTTGGATGGAGCCGTTCGGGTGACCAACAGTATAGATGATTGCATCCACTTTGTTGTCGCCGAGTGCGGCGGCTTGCTCTGCTGGCTTCAGCTCGGAGGCGAGCGCGAAATCATCCAGCGTCCAACCTTTGGCCGCCATCACAACTTCCATTGTGGCGCGCTGACCGGAACCAGGGTTACCGATATTGACGCGTTTGCCTTTAAGGTCATCAAACGTTTTGATGCCGCTGTCTTTGCGCGCAATTACGTTGAACGGCTCACCGTGAACCGAGAATACGGCGCGCAGCTTGTCGAACTTCTCGCTTTCAAACTTGGATGTGCCGTTGAACGCGTGATGCTGCCAATCGGACTGGGCAACACCCATATCCATATCGCCAGCTTTGATCGCATTGATGTTCGCGATGGAACCACCAGTAGATGGCGCTGTGCACTTCAGATTATGCTCGGCAGTGCCGCGGTTCACGAGGCGACAAATCGACTGACCTACCACAAAGTAAACGCCCGTTTGGCCGCCTGTGCCGATGGTGATAAACTTTTCCTGCGCAAAGGACGCAGTGCCTGCCAGCATGGCACCTGCAAAGGCACCCGCGACAGTCATTGTCTTGAACATTTTCATAGTAAACTCTCCCGTAGTTACGACAAGAGCAGCGCATATCGCAGCTATTGTCTGTTAATTCGGAAAGCGACATTTCAAAGATGAGTACGCAAACGCATCACCTTTTATCGTCCTGACCTCCCGCTTCGGTGAATGGTGCGCAATGGCCCCACATCCGAAATCTAAGTTAAGCGTAGGCAGCTTTCTCAAGATGAGCAAGCAATCTATCGAATGATAAAGACATATATTCATCACACTGTTTAATATATGTTATTTGCCTATAATGAGGTCAGATTCAGCTAAAGTTCTTCGCCGTCTTACGCAAAATACAGCCACGTCAACCGCCTGCCGTGCCCTTGCCAAACCGTCTCTTAATGCGCTCTACACCTTTACACGCTAGCCAATGCGCAAATAGCCGGAGCACGACATGCCAAAACTCTCAGACCTCACCCGTTACAGCACCTTTGCGGGGGTCGTTATTTTTGCCTTATTGAGCATGATTGCAATGTTCGGCTGGTCGGGCTGGTTTGCCCTGCCATTCGCATTATTCACTGCGCTCTCGCTTCTCGGTTTAAACGATGTACGCCAAAGTTCGCACTCTGTTTTGCGCAACTATCCGGTGCTTGGGCATGTGCGGTTTCTGATGGAACAAATCCGACCTGAAATCCGCCAATACCTGCTAGAGGATGATCACGAAGAGGAGCCGTTTAGCCGCGACCAGCGCAGCCTTGTCTACCAACGCGCCAAAGGACAAGAAGACGCGCGTCCGTTCGGCACAAAGAAACGGGTCTATGAAGGCGGCTATAGTTGGGTCACCCATTCAGTGCAGCCCCACCATATCAAAGACACCGATTTTCGCATCACCATCGGAGGCAAGGATTGCGCGCAATCCTACAGCGCGTCGATCTACAATATCTCCGCCATGAGCTTTGGCTCGCTTTCAGGCAATGCGATCAAGGCGCTTAATATGGGCGCGAAAAAGGGGGGCTTTGCCCATGACACAGGTGAAGGATCTGTAAGCCGCTATCATAAAGAAGGCGGTGGCGATCTGATTTACCAAGTTGCATCAGGCTATTTCGGTGCGCGCGCACAGGACGGGAGCTTTGACCCCGAAAAATTCGCAGTTACGGCGAAACTCCCCCAAGTCAAAATGATCGAACTAAAGCTGAGCCAAGGAGCGAAGCCTGGTCACGGCGGCATGCTACCGGCCGGCAAGATCACAGCAGAAATTGCAGAAGCCCGCGGGATTCCGATGGGCCAGGACTGCGTTTCTCCTGCAGCGCATTCCGCGTTTTCCACACCCATCGAGATGTGCGAATTCATCCGGCAATTGCGCGACCTTTCGGGCGGCAAACCTGTAGGATTCAAGCTTTGCATAGGTCACCAGCGTGAATTTATGTGCATGGTAAAGGCAATGCTAAAGACAGGAATTTATCCTGACTTCATCGTGGTGGATGGTGCCGAAGGTGGCACAGGTGCGGCTCCGCTCGAATTTGCCAACCATGTCGGGATGCCGATGGTTGAGGGCCTGACATTCGTACACAACACCCTGCGCGGCGCGGGCATCCGTGACGAGATCAAGTTAGGTGCGGCAGGCAAGATTATCTCCGCCTTCGACATCGCGCGTGCCTTGGCTTTGGGGGCGGATTGGTGCAACTCAGCACGCGGATTTATGTTCGCTATTGGCTGCATTCAGGCACAGGCATGCCACACAAACCATTGCCCCGTCGGCGTCGCAACCCAAGACCCCCTGCGCGCCCATGCCCTTGATCCGATCCACAAATCGGCCCGTGTAGCGCGTTTTCATCGCGAAACGCTCGATGCATTGGGCGAAATGACAGGCGCGGCAGGTCTATCTGACCCAAGCGGGTTTCTCCCCCACCACCTGATGCAACGGCAATCTGACCGCTCTATGGTGCAAGGAAACAAGGCTTTCCCGTATCTTCCGGTAGGCTTTCTGATTGATCCGAACGCAGAGGATCATAAAGGCTATAAAGACCGCTGGTCACGTGCCACAGCGGAGACTTTCAATCCGCCGGAGTATGTCTAGCGCAAGCAAGCGCTTCGAACGCGGCCTCCATGCCTTCGGGGGCTACGTCCACTACGCGGCCTTGCCGAACGCAGCGCGCGATCAAAGTCCCTGCCGCAGGCATCTGCGGGTCACGGGCGGTCCCGATCACCGAGCTGCCATGGATCATGTAAGTCTGCGAAGCGATCGGTTCAGACGCATAGCCTTCCCATACCGCAATATCTACCTGACGCCCGAAAACACCTTTCGACATCAAGCGCACTTGAAGGCCATCGCCCAGCGGTGAACCGCTAAACACCCAAACGTCATCGCTGTATCTATCCAGCGGCGCTTTTGTGTTCGAAATCAAACTACCGCCCACCGTAATTCCCTCCTGATCCACGGCTCCGACAAGCTGGGCAATGCCACCGCCAAAACTTCTGAAATTGCTGGTGATCGCCTTTGTCCCACTCCAGAAACCACTCACGGCAAGCCATTGGCCAACCCTGATCTCCGCATCTGGAGGAATGTGTACGAAGCTACCCATGATTGTAGCCGTATCGCCTGAAACCTCACGCACAGGGCCAACCACAGGGTAGATTTCAAAAATACGTTCAGCGACAAGCCCCTCATCGCCTTGCTTCACGACGACGGCCAACGTGTCCCCGACCGCGATAGCCTCTTTTGCCCCTAGAATACTAATGACAGGAATGCGGTCCGCTTCCTCGATTTGCCGCCCTGCGACAACCAAGGGCACGATGCTGCTTACCATCCCAAAGACACCCAAACGGACGGGCTCTTGTGCTTGTGCGCTTGCTGTCATCAGAACGTATGTGAGAATTGGCCAAAGGCGCATGAATAATACTCCTGACCGTTTTCGTATCATCGCTTGTAGCTCCACCCCAATAGAAAACGCGCAAGGGTTTCCCCCTGCGCGCTCTCCGCTTCACTTCATTTGGTCAACGCGATTAGACGCCTTCAGCAACTGCCGCTGCGAGGGCTTCTTCAAAGATCGCCAGACCTTCATCAACGACTTCTTCGGACGCTGTCAGTGGCACCATAACGCGCACTGCATTGCCATGCATGCCACAGCTCAACAACAGCAGACCACGCTCCAGCGCGTGCGCGATGATACGTTTTGTCAGTGCGGCGTCAGGAGCAGCAGATGCAAAGTCGGTCACGAACTCGACTGCGACCATCGCGCCGAGACCGCGAATGTCCCACATGCGGTATGGAGCTGCGCGCGCGCCGATTTCAGCAAATCGTGCCTTGAGCTTGTCACCCATCGCAATCGACTTGGCCAACAGGCCTTCGTCTTCGATTGCTGTGATTGCCGCAAGAGCCGCCGCACAAGCAACAGGGTTACCGCCGTATGTGCCGCCCAGCCCGCCTGGGATCATGGAATCCATCACGTCCGCACGACCGATAACGCCTGCCAACGGGTAACCACCCGCCATGGATTTCGCTACGGTAATAAGGTCAGGTACGACGCCAGAATGCTCGATCGCGAACCATTTGCCCGTGCGGCCAAATCCAGACTGCACTTCATCTGCAATCAGCATGATACCGTGCTGGTCACAAATTTCGCGCAGCGCTGTCATCATCTCAAACGGCACAGGCGTGTATCCGCCCTCGCCCAAGACGGGCTCGATAATGATACAGGCAATCCGCTCTGGCTGAGCATCAGTCAGGAACAGGTTTTGCAAGCCTGTCAGCGCATCCTCAACAGTGATGCCGTCGCGCAAATTCGGGAAAGGCGCGCGGAAGATATCGGATGGGAACGGCCCTACGTCTTTTTTGTA
>JBALTK010000252.1:0-5022 GCA_036964385.1 Sulfitobacter sp.
GTTTCGATCCTTACGGTCTTGCCGCCCTTCCTTGACCCTTCTGTGCGTGGGCTGGTGATCGGCGCGATGCCCCTGGTCAGCATTGCGGTCTCTATGACCGTTGGCGTGCTTTTGTTGCGGGTGCTGAGCGCAGTGCGGGTTATCATGATAGGCTTTGCCTGCTCTGCGCTTTGTATGATCTGGCTCTGGGCTGTACCTGCGGGCGTCGTTGCCTGTCTGGCGCTCGCGGCGGCAATGGGGCTTATGCAGGGGGCCAGCTTTGCCTCCGTCCCGCAGTTGAACAAGACCCGTGCAGGTCAGGCGCAGGCCAATGGTGCGATGGCGCAAATGGGCAACCTTGGCAACACGTTGGGTACGCCAGTGATGGCCGTTGCACTGGCAGGGTGGGGCTATGCCAGCATGCCTGTGATTGCGGGTGCGGCCTTTGCTCTGGGTCTGGTCGTGCATCTGTTTATGGAGCTTGCACGCAAAAACGAGTGACGTTTACCTTTTGTTCGCACATTGCCATTGGAGAATCCCGCCACCACGCCTATATCCCAAAAGGAATGACGGGGGTGTCTGAATGGCCGAGCAAAAGAATATCGAAGTACGCGGCGCGCGTGAACACAATCTCAAGAACATCGACGTGGATATTCCACGCGACCAGCTTGTTGTAATTACGGGGCTTTCAGGCTCGGGTAAATCCTCACTGGCGTTCGATACGATCTATGCCGAAGGGCAACGCCGCTATGTCGAAAGCCTGAGCGCCTATGCGCGCCAGTTCCTTGATATGATGCAGAAACCAGATGTGGATCACATCTCGGGCCTGTCGCCTGCGATTTCCATTGAGCAAAAGACGACTTCAAAAAACCCGCGGTCGACCGTGGGTACCGTCACTGAGATTTACGACTATATGCGCCTGCTGTTTGCGCGTGTCGGGACGCCCTACAGTCCCACCACTGGTAAACCGATTGATGCCCAGCAGGTGCAGGACATGGTCGACCGTATCATGGCGATGGAGGAGGGGACGCGTGCCTATTTGCTCGCTCCGATCATCCGTGACCGAAAAGGCGAGTATCGCAAGGAATTTATCGAGCTGCGCAAGACCGGTTTTCAGCGGGTGAAAGTCAATGGTGAGTTCTATGATCTGGACGAGCCACCAACGCTGGACAAGAAGTTCCGCCATGACATCGACGTGGTTGTGGACCGTATCGTGGTGCGTGAAGGGCTTGAGACGCGCCTAGCCGACAGTTTGCGCACTGCACTCGACCTTGCTGACGGGATCGCGGTCATTGAGACAGCGCCGAACGAGGGGGAGCCAGAACGCTTTACCTTCTCCGAGAAGTTTGCCTGTCCCGTCAGTGGCTTTACAATCCCCGAGATTGAACCGCGCCTCTTCTCGTTCAACGCGCCCTTCGGTGCTTGTCCGTCCTGTGACGGTTTGGGCAAGGAGTTGTTCTTTGATGAGCGCCTCGTGGTGCCTGATCAAAACCTCAAAATCTATGACGGCGCATTGGCTCCATGGCGCAAGGGCAAGAGCCCTTATTTCAAGCAGACTATTGAAGCCATCGCCAAGCACTATGGCTTTAGCCAGTCCGCCAAGTGGAAGGACATTGACCCAAAAATTCAGCAGGTGTTCCTCTACGGCTCTGGTAAGGAAGAGATCAAGTTCCGCTATGATGAGGGCGGCCGCGTCTATGAGGTCAGCCGCGTGTTCGAGGGGGTAATCCCCAACATGGAACGTCGCTACCGCGAGACCGACAGCAACTGGATTCGCGAAGAGTTCGAGCGCTACCAGAACAACCGCTCGTGCGGTACCTGCGAAGGTTACCGCCTGCGCCCGGAAGCCTTGGCTGTGAAGATCGGCAAAGGTGACAATCTACTCCATGCGGGGCATGTGGTACAGATGTCGATCCGTGAGGCATATGAGTGGTGCAATCAGGTGCCAGAGCAACTCACAGCGCAGAAAAACGAGATCGCCAAGGCAATTTTGAAAGAGATAAGAGAACGTCTTGGGTTTCTAAATAATGTGGGTTTAGAGTATCTTACACTTGCACGCTCAAGTGGCACATTAAGTGGAGGTGAGAGCCAGCGCATCCGTTTGGCCTCCCAAATCGGCTCTGGCCTGACGGGCGTTCTCTACGTTCTTGATGAGCCGTCCATCGGCCTGCACCAGCGCGACAACGACCGGCTTCTTTTGACGCTCAAGAACCTGCGCGATCAGGGGAATACGGTGATCGTGGTGGAGCATGACGAGGAAGCCATCCGCGAAGCTGACTATGTCTTTGACATCGGTCCGGGCGCTGGTGTCCACGGCGGGCGCGTGGTCAGCCATGGCACACCAGATCAGGTCGCCAATGATCCCAACTCCCTGACGGGCCAATATTTGACAGGCAAACGCGAGATCGCCGTGCCGGCCAAGCGACGCACGGGCAATAAAAAGAAACTGCAGGTGGTCAAAGCGACTGGTAACAACCTGCAAAACATCACTGTCGATTTCCCGCTTGGGAAATTCGTCTGTGTTACGGGCGTCTCAGGTGGCGGGAAATCCACTCTGACCATCGAGACACTGTTCAAGACAGCGTCGATGAACCTAAACGGTGCACGTCAGACGCCAGCCCCCTGCGAGACGATCAAGGGGTTGGAGCATCTGGATAAAGTCATTGATATCGACCAACGCGCCATTGGCCGGACCCCGCGCTCCAACCCTGCGACATATACGGGGGCGTTCACGCCCATGCGCGACTGGTTCGCGGGTCTGCCCGAGAGCAAGGCGCGCGGTTATAAACCGGGACGCTTCTCCTTCAACGTGAAGGGTGGGCGTTGTGAGGCGTGTCAGGGCGATGGTGTGATCAAGATCGAGATGCACTTCCTGCCGGATGTCTATGTGGAATGTGAGACCTGCAAAGGTGCGCGCTACAACCGCGAAACGCTGGAGATCAAGTTCAAGGGCAAGAGCATTGCTGACGTCCTCGACATGACCGTCGAGGATGCGCAGACATTCTTTACGGCGGTGCCGTCGATCCGCGAGAAGATGGATGCGTTGGTGCGCGTGGGCCTTGGCTATATCAAGGTGGGGCAGCAGGCGACGACCCTGTCAGGCGGTGAGGCGCAGCGGGTGAAGCTCTCTAAAGAGCTAAGCAAACGCTCTACAGGCCGCACCCTCTATATTCTGGATGAGCCTACCACAGGATTGCACTTTGAAGATGTGCGCAAGCTGTTGGAAGTTCTGCATGAGTTGGTCGATCAGGGGAACTCGGTTATTGTGATCGAACATAACCTCGATGTGGTGAAAACCGCCGATTACATCATCGACATAGGTCCCGAAGGCGGCGATGGCGGCGGACAGGTGGTTGCCAAAGGCACACCAGAGCAGGTCGCGGAGGTCGAGGGAAGCTATACTGGCAAATACCTCAAGCCGATGCTGGAGAACAAAACGAAAGTGGCCGCTGAATAGCGGCCACTCGTTTGGTCACGTGTCTTGAAGGGCTTAGTTGAGGTTCGAGATAATCGAAGCTGCGCCCAAAACGCCGAGCACTTTGTCAAGATCGCTGTCTTCGTGTTTGTGATCGTAGTGACCGTGGTCATGGCTATGGCCATGCTGTTGGCGCTTAAGGCGTGCTTCACGATTTTCTCTCGCCCGGCGGTTAGCGTTATTTTCCTTTTTGTGCTTCTTGTATTTGTGGCCACGCTCGGAAACCTGAATGACCTCGGCTGAACCTGTTTCGCTCTGGATGAACTGGACTGACTGGCTCAGGTTGGAAACAGTTGGCGAAGCGGCAAAAGCTGTAGAAGTGGAGGCGACGGCGATGCCTGTAGCCGTGATGATTTGAATGATACGCATGGTACGTTTCCTTTTTCTGTTGAAAGGTAAACGGCCTCGTGGCCTTATCGTTCCGTTAATCTTTGTGAACACACGCATGCGTGATCGTCCTATGAAGGCGAGTATTGAATACCTTATGCGTGCTAAGCGCCATCACGGTGCGCCTAGGCACAGGTCCAGCAAGCGGCTAAACTGCGCCGCATTCAACGTATCAAACCTGCCGGAAAGAGTTTCGATCTCATCCGCGCGAACAAGACCCAAGACCGGATCGGTAAAGCGGTGGAACTTGTCCGATATCTCGGCGTCGCTGAGCGGCATGTCACGGTCCCCACGAGGGCTGCGCGGATCCGAGGTAAAGCTGCGCCCGTCATGGCAGCGGAGCGTCACTTCGGCCCAGCGTTTGCCCACCGAAATCTTGGTGTAATGATCATCGTCAATGAGTTGTGTCGCATTACTCACTCGCAAAATTTCCGGGTCTTTCAATGTGTCGGGGTGCAATTCTGGCACTCCGATCTGGCCCCGCACAATCATGCAGGCCACAGGAAAGGCGATGGAATAGCTGAATTCGTCCAGTGTCGCGGGAGTGTGGCCCGCCAATCGTGTAGCATTGTGGAACGTCTTGATTTCGATGCCTGAAATCTCCGCAGACGTAAGTTTATGCGCCGCCATTAAATCAGCTGCCGCATCAATCGACGGATGCGCCCAGCGACAGCAGGGGTAGGGCTTATAACTGGTGTCCTCGACGGTGCGCCATGCTGTCCCCAAGTCCTCCCAAAACTTTGGCGTTTCTTCGCAAGTTAGCGCAGGTGCGCCTGTGAACCCTTCTGCTGCGAGATAGGCCGCTGTGAGGCCGGAAGGCGCACCCCAACCCACACCATCCCGCACCATCGTTGGATGGTCGATACAGCGCATCATCTGGCTGCGCGGGCCATGATACTCGCCGATCCCGGCGGCATGGCGGATTTGCTCTGCTGAGAGGCCCAAGCCGCGTGCCGCTGCTGTGGCGACCCCTGTCGATGTCCACGCACCAGAGGTGTGATAGTCGGCACAAGTAGCATGCTGCGCCAGTCCAGAGCGGTAACTGACCTCATAGGCAACGGCGAGCCACACGGCGAACTCCTGCCCCGAAACCGGGCGGTTCAGCGTATCGGCAAGAGCGAGAAGGGCAGGAAACACGGCCGAACCCGCATGCCCTTTGCACGGTGATGTTGTGTCATGGG
>JBALTK010000253.1:0-5001 GCA_036964385.1 Sulfitobacter sp.
CAAACATATGACCAGCCGTTCCCTCCCCGAGATTGGACGCAGGTTTGGTGGACGTGACCACACAACCGTTATGCACGGCGTCAAACGGATCGAAGAATTGAAAGTGTCAGACGGCCAAATCGCAGAGGATCTTGAGCTTTTGCGCCGCTCGCTTGAGGCCTGACCCTCAAGGGCGATGCAGCGATGCCACAGGGCGGCCCTTGATGAGGCCGCCTTTTGCGTTACAAGACCGTTAAGTCTTGTGATTAAAACCCAAGCGGGTACGTTAATTTTCCCAACCCTGTGCAGTGGAGACTAGGCATATGAAATTCAGCATCGAACGCGCCGCGTTGCTTAAGGCCGTTTCTCAGGCACAGTCTGTCGTAGAGCGCCGCAACACGATCCCGATCCTCGCCAACGTACTGATCGAAGCAGAAGGCAGCGATGTCTCCTTCCGTGCAACCGATTTAGATATTGAAGTGGTCGACAAGGCCCCCGCTCAGGTCGAGCGTGCCGGTGCTACAACAGTCGCCGCAACGACCCTGCACGAGATCGTCCGCAAACTGCCGGATGGATCACTAGTTTCTCTGACGGCTGATAACGCCGCAGGACGATTAACTGTCGAAGCTGGTCGCTCGAACTTCTCGCTCGCCACGCTGCCCAAGGAAGACTTTCCTGTGATGGCGACGTCCGAGTATGCCTCGAACTTCAAAGCCAATGCCGCCGTGCTGCGCCGCTTGTTCGACAAATCCAAATTTGCGATCTCTACTGAGGAGACGCGCTATTACCTTAACGGTGTCTATATGCACATCGCTGAAGGCGACGGCGGGAAAAAGCTGCGTTGCGTTGCCACTGATGGTCACCGCCTCGCACGCATTGACGCTGACATGCCAGAAGGCGCGGCTGACATGCCTGGTGTAATTGTGCCGAGAAAAACCGTCGGTGAGCTGCGTAAACTGTTGGACGACGACGATATGGAAATCGCCGTTTCCGTATCAGAAACCAAAGTACGCTTCGCTACGCCACTTATCACGCTGACGTCTAAAGTGATTGATGGCACATTCCCAGATTACACCCGCGTTATTCCGCAGGGCAACACACGCAAACTCGAGGTAGATGCCGCTGATTTTGCCCGTGCCGTTGACCGTGTGGCGACCGTTAGCTCCGAGCGTTCCCGCGCTGTGAAATTGCAACTCGACGAAGATCGCCTAATCCTTTCGGTAAATGCCCCAGATAGCGGTGCCGCCGAAGAAGAGCTCGCGGTTGCCTATTCAGATGAGCGCCTCGAGATTGGCTTTAACGCGAAATATCTGCTTGAGATCGCGTCTCAGGTGGACCGCGAGAACGCGGTGTTCATGTTTAACTCGTCTGGTGATCCAACGCTGATGCGTGAGGGGAACGATACCTCTGCAATCTATGTTGTGATGCCGATGCGTGTATAAAGGACGCGGAGTTTTTGAGAAACTCCGTCCGTTTTCTCTCAGAGGAAACAACACCTGATGGCAGGCCTTTATCTTTCTAATCTAACGCTCTCTCATTTTCGCTCCCACAGGCGCGCAGTGATTGACGTCAGTGCGCGCCCTGTTGCAATCCACGGCAATAATGGTGCTGGAAAAACCAATATCTTGGAGGCAATTTCGCTTCTCTCTCCAGGCCGCGGTCTGCGCCGTGCCAGTGCAGAAGATATGACCCGCCGCCCAGAGGCGCTTGGCTGGAAAGTAACAGCGCTGCTACATGGCCCCTTGGGGGTCAGTGAGATCGAAATCATTTCTGAAAAAGGTGCAGCACGCCAAGTGCGCATTGATGGCAAGCCTGCGCCTCAAACCGCATTGGGACGTATCGCCCGCGTGCTTTGGCTTATCCCGTCGATGGACCGACTGTGGATTGAAGGGGCAGAAGGGCGGCGCAGATTTTTAGATCGCATGACGCTCAGCTTCCTTCCCGACCATGCCGAGATTTCACTGGCTTATGAAAAGGCCATGCGAGAGCGTAACCGATTACTCAAAGATATGGTGCGAGAACCTTCGTGGTACTCAGCACTTGAGGCCCGCATGGCGGAAACTGCCGTGGCGATCCATCACAACCGACAACATGCGCTCAAAGCCTTGTCAGAGGCTCAAGAAGCCGCAGAAACCGCCTTTCCGACAGCGAACCTAACCCTTGAGTGTGAAATGCCTAATGATGCTGAGGGGATGCGCAGTGCACTGGCAGAAGGGCGTATGCGTGACTTGAAAGCTGGGCGTACGCTCATTGGTCCCCATCGGGCAGATTTGCTGGGCGTATACGCGACAAAGGGCGTCGCGGCTCGTGATTGCTCCACCGGAGAGCAGAAGGCTTTGCTCGTCTCGCTTATCCTCGCGAATGCCCGCGCTTTGGCCGCAGATTTTGGTGCGCCACCTCTTCTCCTGCTAGATGAAGTAGCCGCACACCTAGATGCACAGCGCCGCGCAGCACTCTATGACGAGATCGTGGCACTTGGCGCTCAAGCATGGATGACCGGCACTGAAGACGGCCTTTTTGAAGCGATGGGTGATCGCACACAGACTGTTTTGGTCACCGAGGAGCAAGGCGTTTCAACCATAACTGTAGTCTCCTAATTCAAAGTAGTTCAAACCACAAAATCTTGTGCCAATCGCGTGACAATCTTAGCTGAAAACCGTATATTTAGCGGATTGAATAGCAGGATGACATCAATGTCCGAGACAGAGCAAGCACCCGAAGAATACGGCGCAAATTCCATCAAAGTTCTCAAAGGCTTAGAGGCTGTACGTAAGCGTCCCGGTATGTATATCGGTGATACTGACGATGGCTCCGGCTTGCATCATATGGTGTATGAAGTCGTGGATAACGGCATTGACGAAGCGCTGGCGGGTCATGCGGACCATGTTGCCGTTACAATACATGAAGACAGCTCGGTTTCTGTCTCGGACAACGGGCGCGGCGTTCCTGTCGGAATGCATGACGGCGAAGGTGTTTCAGCGGCAGAGGTTATCATGACCCAGCTGCACGCGGGCGGTAAATTCGACAGCAATTCCTACAAAGTGTCGGGCGGTTTGCACGGTGTTGGTGTGTCTGTTGTTAACGCGCTGAGCGATTGGCTCGAACTACGCGTATGGCGTGACGGTCACGAGCATATCGCACGTTTTGAAGGCGGTTATACGACGAAACATCTTGAAACTCTGGGCGCAACTGATCGCACAGGGACCGAGGTTCGTTTTCTTGCCTCAACGGATACATTCTCCAATCTCGACTATTCATTCGAGACGCTGGAAAAGCGGCTGCGCGAACTGGCTTTCCTGAACTCAGGCGTGAAGATCATTCTGCGCGACGAGCGTCCCACAGAAGCTCTAGAGACAGTCCTGTTCTACGATGGCGGTGTGAAAGAATTTGTTAAATATCTTGATCGCAACAAATCTTCGATCCTGCCCGAGCCTATTTTCATCACAGGTGAAAAAGACGACATTGGCGTTGAGGTCGCACTTTGGTGGAACGATAGCTACCATGAAAATGTCCTGCCCTTCACCAACAACATCCCCCAACGGGATGGCGGTGCACATTTGGCGGGTTTCCGTGGTGCGCTGACGCGGACCATCAACAACTACGCGCAATCCAGCGGCATTGCGAAAAAGGAAAAGGTTACCTTCACTGGCGATGATGCGCGTGAGGGTCTGACCTGTGTCCTAAGCGTCAAAGTACCAGACCCCAAGTTCAGCTCACAGACGAAAGACAAGCTGGTGTCATCTGAGGTACGTCCAGCCGTTGAAGGGTTGGTCAACGAAAAGCTGTCCGAGTGGTTTGAGGAAAACCCTCAAATCGCAAAAATTGTAGTGAGCAAGATCATTGAGGCCGCACATGCCCGTGAAGCAGCCCGCAAAGCGCGTGACCTGACGCGGCGCAAGACGGCGATGGATGTCAACTTCCTCGCGGGTAAGCTCAAAGACTGCTCCGAAAAAGATCCGTCCAAAACCGAAGTCTTCCTTGTGGAGGGTGATTCCGCTGGTGGATCTGCGCAGACAGGTCGTGACCGCCAGACACAGGCGATTTTGCCGCTTAAAGGTAAAATCCTTAACGTCGAGCGCGCGCGCTTTGATCGTATGCTCGGCTCTCAGGAGATCGGCAACCTTGTGATGGCTCTCGGTACAGGTATCGGCCGCGACGAATTTAACATCGATAAGCTGCGCTATCATAAGATCGTCATTATGACGGATGCGGACGTGGACGGGGCGCACATCCGTACGCTTCTGCTCACATTCTTCTACCGCCAGATGCCTCAGTTGATTGAAAACGGTCACCTCTACATCGCGCAGCCACCTCTGTACAAAGTGTCGCGCGGCAAGTCCGAAGTTTACCTCAAGGATCAGGCCGCGATGGAAGAATACCTGATCCAGCAGGGTATCGACGGTGCAATGCTGCGTCAGGGTAATGGCGAAGAAATCAGCGGCCAAGATTTGGTCCGCGTTGTTGAACATGCCCGTCAAATGCGCCGCGTGCTGGAAGCGTTCCCGACACACTATCCCCGCCATATCCTTGAGCAAGCAGCGATTGCGGGTGCCTTTGTTCCCGGAGCCGTAGATAGCGACCTCCAAGGTGTGGCCGACAAAGTGGCAAAGCGTCTGGACCTCATTGCGTTAGAATATGAGCGTGGTTGGCAGGGACGTATAACTCAGGATCACGGCATTAAACTGGCTCGTATTCTACGCGGTGTTGAAGAAGTTCGCACCCTTGATGGCAAGATGCTGCGCGGAGGCGAAGCGCGGAAATCTGGCACGTTCACAGAACATTTGCAGGACGTCTATAACCTACCCGCTACGTTAGTACGCAAAGACCGGTCTCAATTGATCAACGGTCCTATGGACCTGCTGAATGCAGTTCTGGCCGAAGGTGAAAAAGGTCTGTCTCTACAGCGTTATAAAGGTCTGGGAGAGATGAACCCTGATCAACTTTGGGAAACCACACTCGACCCCAATGCGCGCACGCTTTTGCAAGTGCGTGTTGAGGACATGGCCGAGGCGGATGACCTGT
>JBALTK010000254.1:0-4956 GCA_036964385.1 Sulfitobacter sp.
GCACCGAGGACGGCATCAAAGCTGCCATCGCCAAGTTCCGCGAATTGCGCGAAAACATCATCGTTTGGGGGTCAGGCAGCGACAGCCAAAACCTGTTCTTGCAAGAGGAAGTCGCAATCGGCAACATCTGGTCCACGCGTGCGCATTTGCTGAAAGATCAAATGGACGAAGGTACCTTTAGCGTCAGCTTTAACGGCGGTGTCATCGCACCAGGCATTTGGGTTGTACCAAAAGGTAACCCAGCAGGCGCTGAGGAAACAATGAAATTCATCGCCCACGGGCAAAAGCCCGAGTTGCAGGTGAAGTGGCTGGAATTGATCGGCTCCGGCCCAATCAACCCAGAGGCAGCGGCGCTGGTGCCTGCGGAACTCGCACCTTATAACCCGTCCAGCCCTGAAAACCTCGCTACGCAGATTCTTTATAACGACGAATGGTACGCCAAGAACCAAATCGCCGCAGAAGAGCTCTATGTCGACGCTTTGATTAACTAATCTCCCACGGCGGGTCAGCGAATGTGTTGGCCTGCTCACTTGATCTTTCAGGAGCCAGAATGCCACGTATCAACGAAAAGGTCAGCTATTGGATGCTGGTAGCACCAGCCCTTGCCATCATGGTGATCTTCTACATTGTACCTGTGTTAGGCATCTGGAAGATCGCTTTTACAGAACCTCAGGCTGGCATCGGTAACTTTGTTGCCATGGCGGATTCTAATGCGGTGAAGACCAGTTTTATAATTACCTTCCGTGTCGCGGCGATTACCACAATTGGCTGTCTGTTTCTGGGCTATATCGTGGCCTATGCGATCAGTAACTACGCCTCGAAATTCACTCCTCTTATGATCGCGTTGGTTATTCTACCCTTCTGGGTTTCGGTACTTATCCGATCGTTCAGTTGGATCGTATTGCTAGGCCGTTCTGGCATTGTGAATGACACGTTAAAGAGTGCGGGTCTTATAGACGCTCCCCTGCGACTGATGCACAATGAAATAGGTGTGTTGATCGCGATGATCCATGTGATGTTGCCCTTTGCCATTCTGCCGATGCTCACAAACATGCGCGGAATTTCTGGGGCATATGTTCAGGCCGCGCGCAGTTTGGGAGCTGGTGAATGGACCGCCTTCAGGCAGGTCTATTTCCCACAAACCCTACCGGGTGTGATGTCTGGCGCGCTGCTGGTTTTTGTCCTGTCGCTCGGCTTTTTTGTGACGCCAGCCCTGCTGGGTGGTGGTCGAGTCTTGATGATTTCCGAATACATCACCTACCAAATCCAAGAATTCCTCAACTGGGGTCTCGGCTCCGCGCTGTCTGTTGCGCTGTTGATCGCAACCGCCCTTATCCTTTTGATCGCCGCGCGCTTTGTCAATCTGCGCTCGGCCTTGTTGGAGCGTAAATAATGCCTCGTTCCATGTTCCAAATCTTCTTCCAAACAGGCGCTTGGGTGGTCATTGCCTTTCTCGTGCTGCCCTTGCTGGTGGTGCTGCCCATCTCCTTCACTGATACAAGCTATATCGGTTTGCCTAAAAATGGGCTGTCGTTGCAACATTACGTGAATTATTTCACCGATGCGCGCTGGTTGGGCGCAACTTGGACCAGCATCTGGATTGGTGTTGTGGTTGCGACCTGCGCCACGGTTCTGGGCACGGCCTTTGCCATCGGGTGCTGGTTCTTGTCTGATCGGGCGTCCTCAATCGCACGGTGGATCCTTATCACGCCGATCTTGGTGCCGCCCGTTGTGCAGTCCTTGGGGTTCTACCGGTTTTGGGTGGTTCTAGGGCTAATTGACACGCATGTGGGTGTCATCCTTGCCCACACGCTACTGGCCCTGCCCTATGTCTCCATCTCGGTATTTGCCGCGCTCACCAACCTTGATCGCAACATTCCCCGTGCGGCCCGCAGCCTTGGTGCTTCTGTCATGCAAACTGTCTGGGCCGTGGTTGTTCCCGCTGCCAAACCAGGGATTGCTACGGGGTTCGTCTTTGCCTTTATTGTCAGCTTTGATGAAATCGTTGGCGTGCTGTTTATCACAGTGCGCCGCGTCAGCACCCTGCCCAAAATGATCTGGGAGGGCATCCAGGATAACATCGACCCGACAATCGCAGCTGTTGCAACCGTACTAGTAGTTATCACCCTTGTCGCCACTGCCATCGGAGTGATGCGTAAAAAATGACCCGCAAGATCCTGAGAAACGCCCGCTATATCTCCCACGAAAGCGGCCTGCCCGAAGTCCGCCAAGGGCATATCGCCATCGACGGCGGCAAGATCGCTGCCATTACCGAAGACTTATCAGGTACTGATTTCGACGGGTTTGAGCCGCTGGACATGTTGGACAAGCTTGTCTCCCCTGGCTTGATCAACTCCCATACCCACGCGGTGCTGTTGGTGCTGCGCGGCACGGTCGAGGATATTGAGGGCAATCTGGTCTATCAATACATGGTCCCCGCCTCTTACCTACTAAAACCACAGGAGCGCTCCGCTATCGCGCGACTGGCCTGTGCCGAGGCGATCCGCTCGGGAACCACCACGATGGTTGATCCGTTGCGCCATGTGGCCGATTACGCGCCTGCTATGATCCAGACGGGCATGCGCCTTTGGCTAGCAGAAAGCTGCGCTGATGCTGTCACCACTGAAGTGGGCAGCGGCAAATACCGCTTTGACCGAGCATTTGGCGAGACGTTCCTGAAGCGTACCCGCGATTTGATCGAGCAATTTCACGGTTCAGAAGACGACCGCGTGCGGGTGATGATCGCAGCCCATGCGCCGGACAATTGCAGCCCATGGATGCTGGGCCAACTGACCGACCTTGCGCGCCAGCACGGACTGCGCCGCACCGTACACCTGAGCCAGATTATCAGCGAAAAAGAACAGGTCGAGCGCCTGCACGGGTGCACATCAACGGAATATTTGGACCGTAACAACTTCCTTGGTGACGACCTATTGGCGGTGCATTGGACATTTTGCAATGACAGCGATGTGGCACGGTTGGCAGAAACGGGCACGTGGCTGGCGCATTGTCCTTCGTCCATGTCTGCCAAAGGGCCGCACCCGCTGCCCATGCGTGCGATTCTCGACAATAACGTAAAAATCGTCCTCGGCACCGATAACATGACCGAAGACATGTTCCACGCGATGAAAATGGGGCTAACCCTTCACCGTGGAGCCTATCAACGCTCGGTTTCGCCAAGCCCGCAGCAGGTGTTCAACTATGCCACCGTCAATGCGGCGCGCGCGCTGGATCATTCGGGCATCGGTAGCATTGCGGTGGGCATGAAGGCCGACTTAACGATGTTTGATTTGATGACGCCTGCGCTGTCGCCGCGTATCTCAGCCATTTCGAACATCGTGCATTACGGAAATCCCGGAACGGTGACCGACACGATGGTCGATGGGAGGTTCCTAATGCGCGACCGAGTGCTGACCACCATTGATGAACGCGCTGCAGTGATAGAGGCCCAAGCTGCAACGGACGCTATGTGGCGGCGGTTCGGCGCAGAAGACCGTGGCGTGCCCCTACCATCAATAGACAAATTTTGACCCCCAAAGGAGAGCACCCGTGACATTTTCAATCATCGGCAGATGCACGCGCACAGGGGCCTTCGGGGCCGCGATTACCACCTCTGATCTGGCTGTCGGCGGGCGCTGTGTCAGGCTGGCCCATGGCAAAGGTGCGATGCTTTCACAGCACCGCACCGACAGTCGCTTGGGCGATCTGGGCATTTCCCTTCTGGTGGCTGGCAAACGCGCGGATGAAACCGTGTCCGAGGTTTGTAATTCTACTAATGATATCGAGTGGCGTCAGATTGGCGCGCTTGACGCCACCGGTCAGGCCTCGGTCTATCATGGTAGGCGCATGTATTCGATTTTCACCCATACTATCGACACCGATTGCCTCGCGTTGGGAAACATTCTAGCCAATGAGAAAATCACCCGCAGCATGGCAGATGCCTTTAAAAGATATCCCGACTTGCCGCTGGCCGAACGTCTGATGCGCGCGCTTGAGGCAGGCCGCGATGCAGGGGGCGAGATAAAGGGGCCCTTGCGCTCTGCCGCCGTACGAGTGACGGGTGAGCATGGGATTGATGCGGTTGACCTGCGGGTGGATATATCCGCTCAGGCAGCCGTGGAAGACCTGCGTACCTTACTCGACGCTTATGCAGGTCGCGCTGAGACGTTGCGCGAAGTGGCGCTGGCCCCCGATGGTATCCCTGTCATGCGCACGCTGTTCGATGCAAGTATCGAACGCATCGCGGAACTGGGTTTAGAAGACCGCTTTCCCACCGCCCGCAACATCGAAAACTGGTCGCTAAGGGATTGATAGAATGACAGCTGGTCTAAGCTTTTGGGAAAGCATCCCCTCCTACATACCTGCCCTGTTGCCAATTCCCAAGCAGACAGATATCGCTGTGGTCGGGGCTGGGTATACGGGGCTATCAGTCGCCCTACACCTCGCGCGCGCTGGCCGCGATGTGACGGTGTTTGAGGCAGATGGGATCGGTGCGGGCTGTTCTTCACGTAACGGTGGGATGGTCGGCCCCAGCTTTCACAAACTGGGCTCCGCTGGTCTTTTGTCGCGCTATGGATCAGACAAAACGCTAGGTATTTTGGGCGAAGGTTTGCGCGCGCTGGATTATTTTGAAGAGTTTGTGCAGAACGAAACTCTGGATTGCGATCTGCAAATGCGCGGACGTTTTAGAGGCGCCCGCACTGTCGCCGACTACGACAGCATGGCTCGCGAATGCGATTGGTTGGGCAAAAACCTTGGTCTGCCCTTTGATATGATCCCACAAACCGACCAGCGCAGCGAGATTGGCAGCGACTTCTACAAAGGCGGTGTGCTGTATCACCGTGATGGCGGTATCCATCCGCGTAAACTTGTGCTCTCCTTAGCGCATGCTGCCGAAGCAGCGGGAGTGCGGATCATCACCAATTGCCCTGTTAGAAACATTCGAAAAGAGGCAAA
>JBALTK010000255.1:0-4929 GCA_036964385.1 Sulfitobacter sp.
GTATCCTCCTTGCTGTGGCCCTACGGGTTGTTTTGCTCTTTGTGATGATCAAGGCGATCGACGCCATGGCCGAGCCATTCTTTGTGCTCGATTGGGAAGGTGTGCTGACAGGCGGCGTCAACTTTGCCACCTTGGTGTTCATCATCGGGGGTATATTCATCATGTATACCGCAGTGAAGGAAATCGGTCACATGCTCTCGGTTGAGCATTTGGGCACCGATGTCGAAGGCAAATCGGGCAAATCGGCGACCAAAGTTGTGGCGCTGATCGTGCTGATGAACCTGATTTTCTCGTTTGATTCCGTGCTCTCGGCGTTGGCGATCACGGATGTCTTCCCGATCCTTGCCTTCGCGATTCTGTTGTCTGGCCTTGCGATGCTCCTGCTGGCAGAAAAGGTCACGCAGTTCCTCGAGGCGAACCGTATGTACGAAGTTCTGGGCCTGTTTATCCTGCTCATCGTCGGCATCGTCTTGTTGGGCGAATCCGGTCAGGCCGCTGCACACGCGATGCATGACCCCGAAATGGCGCTGCGCTTCTTTGGTTACGAAGTGATCCCGATGTCCAAAACCACCTTCTATTTCAGCGTCTTGGTGTTGGTCGCCGTTGAGGTTATCCAGTCTGGCTACTCACGCAAGCTCAACGCGACGCGCCGCACAGGCCAAAGCGGTGGCATGGGCCACTAGAAACCTCGCGCGCCACTGCTTATGATAGGGTAACGGCGGCGCGCAAAGCACTGCAACTGGGGGACCGATGGGACCGAAACCGCTACAGAAAACGGCATATATCGCACTGATCGTGCTCCTGTTCGGGGTCAGCTCGGGCTGGCTTGGAGGGATGTGAGCATGGCAAAGCGTTTTGGTGGTAAATACAGCCCTGGTGGCACTAGTGATCTGGATACGCCCGAGGGCGCACGCGTGCGCCGTATTGAGGTGGACCCAGCAGGTGGCCGCGCAAATGTGCTTTTTGTTCCTGCGGTTGTTTTGGTCGCCACCAGTTTTGGTGATGGCCCGATCACACTTTTGACTGCTATTCTTGGCGCGCTTTCTCTTACACTTGCCGCATGGCTGGTGCGGGGCGGCCTGCGGGCTGAGGCTGCGTATAACGCACGCAAAGTGGCACGACGGCCTGCCCTACCGCGCAAGATACTCGCCGCTGGATTTGCAGGTGTCGGCACTGCACTGGCAGTTATCGCCCATTTGAACAGCTTTAACGTTGTCTCTCCCGTGATCTACGGCGTGATCGCCACAGGCCTTTATATCGCGGCCTTTGGCGTTGATCCGATGCAGAACAAAGGCATGGATGGCATCGATACTTTCCAGCAGGATCGCGTTGCAAAAGTTGTCGACGAGGCCGAAAAACACCTAACCACCATGCGCGAAACGATCAACCGCGCTGGCGACCGTCAGGCAACGGCACGGCTTGAAGATTTTTCCGACACCGCGCGCGACCTCATTCGCACCGTCGAAGAAGACCCCCGCGATCTGACAGCAGCGCGCAAATATCTGGGTGTCTACTTACAGGGTGCACGCGATGCGACGGCCAAGTTTGCCGATATCTATTCTCGCACCCGCGACGCGCAGGCCCGCACCGATTATATGGCGCTTCTCGACGATCTTGAGAAGAACTTTGCCGCCCGCAACCGCAAGTCCCTGCTTGAAGACCGCACCGACTTGACCATTGAAATTGATGTGCTGCGTGAGCGGCTTTCGCGTGAAGGTGTGCGCCTGAAGTAATTTAGCCACCCCCATGCACCACCAACCAAGGAACTGAATATGTCTGAAGCCATCCGCGAAAAAGCCGCCCAATCCCTCGCCCTCGTCGAAGAAGTCACAGCCGTGGTTCTGCCCGAACCTGCGGATGCTAATGCCGTTATCACGCTTGAGCAGGCCGATGCGCCACAAAGCGCCGAAATCCGCTCACGCATGGACGAGCTGGACATGGGTGACACGCAGTCGATCATCAGCTTCGGCTCTGCCGCCCAAGCAGAGTTGCAAGAAATCTCCCAAGCGATGTTGCAGGACGTTCGCAACAAAGACGTAGGTCCAGCAGGCGACAGCTTGCGCGGGATTGTCACGACGATCCGCGGCTTCTCTGTTTCCGAGCTTGACGTGCGCCGTGACCGTAGCTGGTGGGAAAAACTCATCGGCCGTGCGGCACCGTTCGCCAAATTCACCGCCAAGTTCGAGAAGGTTCAAAGCCAGATCGACAAAATTACCGACAACCTGCTGTCCCACGAGCACACGCTGCTCAAAGACATCAAGTCCCTCGATATGCTGTACGAAAAAACGCTGCAATTCTATGATGAGCTGGCGCTGTACATTGCAGCTGGTGAAGCCAAAGTTGCCGAGTTGGATGCCACAGTGATCCCGGCGAAAGAAGCCGAGGTTCAAGCCGCAGCCGAGAATGATCAGGTCATGGTCGCTCAAGAACTGCGTGATCTGCGCTCTGCCCGCGATGACCTCGAGCGCCGTGTGCACGACCTAAAACTGACGCGCCAAGTGACCATGCAGTCCCTGCCCTCCATCCGTCTGGTGCAGGAAAACGACAAGAGCTTGGTGACCAAGATCAACTCGACACTCGTGAACACCGTCCCACTTTGGGAAACGCAACTGGCCCAAGCAGTGACGATCCAACGTTCGTTTGAAGCAGCCAAGGCAGTACGTGAAGCCAATGATCTGACAAATGAGCTGCTGACCTCGAACGCCAAGAACCTGCGTTCCAGCAACAAGATCATCCGAGAAGAGATGGAGCGCGGGGTCTTCGATATCGAAGCGGTAAAAGCCGCCAACGCCGACCTTATCGGCACCATCGAAGAGAGCCTCCAGATCGCGGATGCGGGCAAAGCCAAGCGCGCCGCTGCCGAAGTGGACCTCAAAGAGATGGAAGCCAAGCTGCGCGACACGCTTGCCTCTGCCAAGGCCAAAAAGACCGGTCTGGGTGAGACTGCTGGCGGCGCAGTTCCACGCTAAACATGAATGTGGGGCGCATCATACGGTGGGGATGTCTGGGGCTGATCGCTCTGGGCATCGCGGCCTGTACCGAGGTGGCAGCGCCGGTCCAACCTGTGCTGAAACCTCTGGCGCGCCCCGATATTCCCACGCCCGCGCCGAAGCCACCCAAAGTGGCAAAACCCACGTCAGAGGCAAGCGCGCAATTGCGCAGCTATCTCAATCAGGTGCAGGGCGCCCAGCTCAGCCAAGGCTTGTTGCGGCGCGATGGTGGCGGGTCCGATACCCCCTTCACCAGCACCATGCTCGCCCGAAATTTCGAACAGGTTGCGTTTTATAACGAGTACAACAGCACATTCTCTGGACGGGGTGGGCCAAGCCCGCTGCGCCGTTGGGCAACGCCAGTTCGGATGGACGTGATATTCGGCGAAGGGGTCGTCCCCTCACAGCGGGTCAGCGATCTGGGGTATGTCCGCAGTTACGCCGCGCGTTTAGGCCGCGTCACAAACCACCCCGTAAGCATGAGCAGTAAGCCCAACTTCATCGTCATCATCGCAGGTGAGGACGACCGCGAAGAAGCGTTGGCCCAAGCCGCCGCGCGGATGCCAGGCATTTCTGCCGCAAGCCTGACACCGCTCAACAATCTTCGTAGCGACACCTATTGCGTCGTTGCGGCCTATGCGGCGGGGGCTGGTGGCAACACCTATACTGCTGCCATTGCTGTCATCCGCGCTGAAAACCCCAGCTTACTGCGCCTGTCGTGCATTCATGAAGAACTGGCCCAAGGTATGGGCCTTGCCAACGACAGCCCCACCGCGCGACCCTCTATTTTCAATGACGACGACGAGTTCGCCCTACTGACACGTCAGGATGAACTGTTGTTGCAAATGCTGTATGATCCGCGTTTGCGGGTCGGTATGACCGCGGACCAAGCGCGGCCAATCGTTCAAAACATCGCGGCCGAACTGGTGGACGGTGGACCAGTGTGAGAGCATTGAGCCATTTGTTCATCCCGCTAGTATGCGCTGCATAGTGCTGGTCGGCAGCTCAACCAACCTGTTTCTTGATAACCAGTCGCGCGGCGATTAGGCTGCATTCAAACAACCCTAAAGGACATTCAATGGGCATTTTCGATTTCCTCTCCGGCCAATTCATCGACGTCATCCATTGGACAGACGACACCCGCGACACGATGGTCTGGCGGTTCGAGCGTGAAGGCCATGAGATCAAATACGGTGCCAAGCTCACCGTTCGTGAAGGGCAAGCGGCTGTGTTCATCCATGAGGGGCAATTGGCGGATGTCTTTACCCCCGGTCTTTACATGCTTGAGACCAACAACATGCCCGTGATGACCACGCTGCAACATTGGGATCACGGATTTAAGTCTCCGTTCAAATCCGAAGTCTATTTCGTCAACACAACGCGCTTTAACGATCTGAAATGGGGGACGAAGAACCCCGTCATCGTGCGCGATCCCGAGTTTGGGCCTGTGCGCCTGCGTGCCTTTGGCACCTACTCCGTGCGTGTGGTTGATCCAGCGCTGTTCCTGCGTGAAATCGTCGGCACCGATGGCGAATTCACGATGGACGAGATCAGCTATCAGATCCGCAACATCATCGTTCAAGAATTCAGCCGCACCATTGCGCGCGCCCAGATCCCCGTGCTCGATATGGCGGCTAACAGCCGTGAGCTGGGCAAACTCATCGGCGGCGAGATTGAGGCACAGTTGGCCGAATATGGGCTCGCCCTGCCCGAACTTTACGTCGAAAACATCTCGCTTCCGCCTGCCGTTGAAGACGTATTAGACAAACGCTCCTCCATGGGCGTGATCGGGAATCTCAACGAATACATGCAATATCAAGCCGCCGAAGGTCTCGGCCGTGACGGTGCGGGCGCAGCAGCGATCCAAGCGGGTTTGGGTGCGGGCCTTGGTATGCAGATCGGCGCGCAAGCAGCCGCAGGCGGACCATGGGGTGCCGCG
>JBALTK010000256.1:0-4866 GCA_036964385.1 Sulfitobacter sp.
GCATTTCCCTTTGGTAGCCATCAGTAATTCTCTTGACATTTGGCTTTTCTCAAACCCAATCTGATCACAATTACGAACTTGCGAGTATGCAGAGATTTCATCGCTCCACGTACTTCCCTACTTCGACTGGGGTGCGGATCTAATTGTGTTGTCAGTCGTAGAAGCCACGGAAACGAGATGTTCGGATGCGCGCTCAATATCATGAGTTTTGTGCGTTTCCAAAGTAAAGTTTTGGCTTTCCCGAAAGCTGCAATTCACGAACGCTCTCGACGCTGCGACGCAGCTTCCTTCAAGCGGACATTTTAACAGATGCGCAGCATTTTGACAAAACCGATGTCCGCTGGGGGGACGGAGCTGGCCTACGTTGGAGGTGCGCCAAAGTCTGGTTCGGCGAACCGTGCAGCAAGCAGTGGTTTTTGGAGCACGTATAGGCGGGCGCGGGAAACAGACCCAATATCAGTTTCTTAGTCTGAATTGCTTTTTTGGGACTGATCTGCGGACCAAGTTCCTGCCGCCTCTACGGCGATTTGAGACGCTGTCGGCACAACGCTTAGATAACTATCGGTCTCATCTGGCGACCTCACATCACTTTGTGTCATTCGGTACAGCGCAAATATCGCGATCATCAGAAATGTTGCTGCGAGGATGATCCAAAACATATAGGACCCAAAGATTTGCATTACAAAGCCTGCCGCCAATGGACCAAAAATAGCGCCACAACCAAACGCCAGAGCAAGACCACCTGAAGCTGCGGGCATGTCCTCGCGTGACAGTGCATCGTTCGCGTAAGCCAGCAGCAACGCGTAAAGCGGCATGGTCATACCGCCGGTTAAGAAGGCAATTACAAACAAATGAGCACGGCCTTCACTCACAGTCCAGCCAAGCAGGCAGAAAACTGCACCGAGTGCTGACGTTACAAAAATAACGCGCCGCCGGTCCACCCGGTCAGAAATCCAACCAATGGGGACCTGGAACATCAAAGGGCCAACAAAGAGTATTGCCATAAAGAGGGATACCTGCTGTGCAGACAAGCCGATTTGTGAGGCAAACACTGGCCCCATTCCTGCCTGTGTCGCGAATATTGTCCCGAGAAAAAAGACACCAACCGTTCCAAGTGGGGCCACGCGAACGAGATCGCGCAGTGGCATTGAGCGTGACATCTCAACGGCAGGGGTGGACGATGCCGAGAGAAGGATCGGGCCAAAGGAAATCGACACGAGGATAGAGGCCATGATAAAAAGAGATGCCGTGCTTGCATCGCCCAGCATCAGCAACCCTTGTGCGCTGATCATGCCAAGCGTTTGAGCAATCATATAGAGCGACAAGATCGTGCCTCGGTTCTCATTTGTGGCCTCTGCGTTGAGCCAGCTTTCTGCCGTCACATAAATGCCTGCCATGCAAAACCCGATCAAGGCACGAAGAAGGGTCCACGCCCAAGGGTCAACAACAAGAGGCAACGCGATCAGGCCCGCAGACAAGAAACTGCCCACGGCTGCGAAGACACGAATATGGCCGACCCGCTGGATGAACGCAGGCGAGGTACGCGCACCCAAAAGGAAGCCGCCAAAATAGGCCGACGTGACGATCGCAAGCGCACCTGCTGAAAAGTTTTCGATATCGCCGCGCAGACCGACAAGCGTAAAATGCATGCCATTGCCAAGCATGATAAAGAAGATTCCCACCAGAAGAGGCAATATACTGAGCACCGTCTTTTTCATCGAACTATCCTTTTAAGTGAGGTCATAGCCCAACGCTAACCACAAAGTAACAGGCCTCGAATGGCCCTGTTACCAAATTTTGCCACCAGTTTAGGCGTAGATCAGCTTCGTCATCACAGCGTCTATATTTGGGTGTGCCAAAAACCCTGTGGTTGTTGAGGTTTTGTCTGCCTGACGATAGCAGACCCTCGCGGCATTGCAGATTATCGGTAGCTTGAGCTCCTTGCTGCCAATCGCCGCTCATGCACATGAACTTTTACGATCAAGGTCCGCTTCTTCTGTGGTTGCAGTAGGGCTTTGCACCTGCAGCGAATGTCCGCATTCCGCCCTTGGTGTCGATTGCCTTGGCTCCGCGCTACTACTTTTGGAGAGCAGGCCTTGATTAGTAGGTGTGAGAATGACAGCCGCTCCAGACCTGACCCGAGGCGCGGGTATGACGAAGTTCTTCTCGACCTGCCGACAGAAAGCGGTACTATAGGTTTCAATCCAGCCTGATGGAGATATGCAAATGAGCAGAATTTTTTCGAGTCTTTTTTTAGCAATAGTCGCCACAACTGCAGTAGCTGATGAGGTTGGCATTTCCGCTAACATCATGAGCGTCACTGTTCAGACATCTGACGGTCCCGTCGAGATCATGCGCAATCAAGATACTGAAGCACGCTTGGGTGAGCCTTGGCTTAGAACCTCACGGCCCTGCCCCAATTTCTGCATCCAACCTATGAGCCCTGCTCCTGGAGTGACAACGATCGGTGAATTGGAGGTGCTGGAGTTCCTTCAGTCCAGCGATGCCGTAGTCGTCGATGGTCGCATTCGCCCACAATACGAGCAAGGCACGATTCCAGGTGCGATCTCTATACCGTACACCGAAGCTGCCGACAGATTGGGCCAATTTGGGTGTGAAGTCGATTTCGATGGTTGGATTTGTGAAGCAGATGTTCCTGCAGTCGTGTTGTTCTGCAATGGCCCTTGGTGCGGCCAATCACCGACCGCTGCGCGCCGCATGATCGAAGCAGGCTTTCCTGCAGAGAAGCTCTTTTATTACCGAGGCGGCATGCAAAGTTGGAACATGTTGGGGTTGACTGTTGTACAGGGCGCGTCTGGAGATTAACCCGTGCTGGATCATTTTCGATACTCGTCTGGTCAACGCCGTTTGAAACACCTGAACCAGTTCTCCATTATCTACTCGTCAAACATGAGGTAACCGCCTTCCGCCCCTTGGTGTCGATCTAATGAACGGAACTGACAGAAAGTTCGTATTTCCCTGATATCGATGACAACCGCCCGACATAGCATGATGTTGGCGACAAATATGAAAGCGCGTGATTTCTTATGACTATTCTCATTGCCGGAGGTGGAATTGCAGGTTTGACTTTAGGTCTGACGCTGCACCAGATTGGTATACCATTCCATATCCTTGAAAGCACGCGCGCTCCCAAACCGCTCGGGGTCGGGATTAACCTCCAACCACCGGCAGTGCGTGAACTCTTTGCTCTCGGCCTCGAAGATATGCTGGATGAGGTCGGAATTCGGACGCAGGACTATGGGTTCTTCACACGAACCGGTCAGGAAATATGGACCGAGCCTCGGGGCCGCCACGCGGGATACAACTGGCCGCAATACTCGGTACATCGGGGTCGGCTGCAAATGGCGCTTTTGGACCGTCTGCGCGCTCGTTGTGGCGACACCTGCATCACCTTTGGTGCAAGGGTACGTGGATATGAGGTCAGTAGTGATGGCGCAACTGTTCGCTACGAGGCGCAAGGTACGGCCCGAACCACGTCAGCAGATATGTTGATAGGTGCGGATGGCATCCATTCCGCGATCCGTGCGCAGATGTATCCAAGCGAAGGCGCCCCCGTCTGGGGCGGGGCAATCATGTGGCGCGGAACATCCTTGGCCAAACCGTTTCTATCGGGACGCTCGATGATCTTAGCGGGGAATAACACGCAACGGTTCGTCAGCTACCCAATTTCCGATCCGGACGCGGTCACGGGCCTTGCGGTGATCAATTGGATTGCCGAAAAAACTGTCGATCCAGCATCACATTTTGAGAAAGAGGATTGGAACCGCCGCGTCGATGTTGACCGGTTTGCTGGCGATTTCGCAGGCTGGGATTTCGGCTGGATCGACGTACCCGGCATGATCGCCGCCGCGACAGAGGTGTTCGAGTATCCCATGGTGGACCGCGAACCGGTCGAAAGTTGGACGGATGGCCCCGTTGTCCTGATCGGCGATGCAGCCCACGCGACCTATCCCGTTGGATCAAGTGGCGCGAGTCAGGCTATTGTGGACACCCGCATTCTGGCGGCTGAATTACGTCGCCATGGTCTCGGGAGTGCTGCTGCAGCTGCTTTCGAAGCACGCGTTCTACCACTGGCCAACAGGGTCACGTTGGGCAACCGTGGCTGTGATGGCCCTGACGCAATTATGCAAATGGCGGAGGACCGCTGCAAAGGGGACTTTACCATTCTTGATAGTGTTTTGCCGTATGATCAAAGAGCGGCTCATGCTGCTTCGTTCAAAAAGCTGGCCGGATTGAGCGTCGAGACCACTAACAACGCACCTGCCCTCGTGTGACGGTCGCCATACGTGCCGCGGCATCCGCCGTTTATCGGAACCCACGCCACGGAGTAAATGAAAGCCAACGTTCAAGAAATCCGTAGCATCGGTGAAAAGTGCGCAACTAATTGACATCAGCGGCATCCCTGAATGGTAAGAGGCCATCAAGGCAGCGCCTTTAATGCAGACACAGCAGGCACAAAGGTGGAGAGCGGCAAATGACCGCATTCCGCTCTAAATGTAGATCAACAATAGCGGCCTTTCGCAGCCATTCATGCTTGGCCATGTCGCTGCAGCGCAGATGCCCCAAAGCTCGCATTAAGGATAATGTGCAGGAATTTGGCCTAATAAACACCAAACACTACAGCTCTTTTGATTGAAATCAGGCTGGGGCTGGCTCATCACACATATGAACGGTGCCGCTTGAAATTATATCTTCGGGGTTGGTCTCAGAATTGAAACCTCGGAGAGTTTTCAAACTCGCGCGGCGACGTTGGAAGAATTTGAGTGGGGTTCGCTTGGAAATATGTACAAAGCGCCAATTGTCCCGAGACGCATCAAGGACTGGTTTAACAGCCTGAAAAAACGA
>JBALTK010000257.1:0-4856 GCA_036964385.1 Sulfitobacter sp.
CTGCCCCGTGTGACGCTCGTCTGCGCCTCCGGTAAAAGGGGTTCTAGTGTTAGTTCCACATGGCCGCAAGCAGATTTTCGAACTTAATCCACTTTTTTTTCTTTTTTCTAATTTGTACATAATTCCAATCGCTTAACTTAAGTTGATTGCGCGAACATCCCGTTTCACGCAGCATTGTTCCGCGACCGTCAGGTCAACTCTCATGCACGTCAATCCACATCTGGTGTTATCCACAGACTTACCCACAAGCCAGCGTCCGATTCAGGGAAAATTGGCAAGATCAGACATCCGAGTCACCTGAATCGCCCCTCAGGATTCGGGGAATCGGCGCTTGGACTTCATAGCTTAATTACAGATCAGCGATCCTCTTGGGGCACACGACCTCTAGCTGCAATCCCGCCTCATAACCGAGAGGACTTGCACAGTAGCAACCGCTGTCAGCCCCTTGCGCCCATCAATTAAGTTAAAGAGCAAAATGGCCCCGTCTTAACGCAACCCTGTAAACCGGAGCTACTTAAGCAGGCGCTTATATGGCAAGCCGAGTAATCCAAGGATTACGATCATATAGACGATCGGCTCAAGCTGGATACCTTTGACGAGCCATAGGTAATGTATGCCCCCCAACAGGACAGCCACATATGTCAGCTTATGTAGCTTGCGCCACGCAGCCGCGCCCATCTTACGTACGGACCAATTGTTAGAGGTAATTGCCAAAGGCAGCAGCGCCAGAAACCCTGCCATGCCGATGGTAATATAGGGACGCTTCCAGATATCCGCCCACATCTGCCCCCAAAGCAGGCTCATATCCAAGACAACCCAAACCAGCAGATGCATCGCAACATAGGTAAAGGCCAGAACACCAAAGGTGCGGCGAAACTTTATAAGGTTCAGGCCGAGGTATTGGCGCAGTGGCGTGATGCACAAACCGACAATGAGCAATTGCAATGCAATCTCGCCCAGTTCGTGCTCCAACGCCTTGATTGGCTCACGCCCCAAGCCGTCCGTCTGCGCAAGATAGAGAAGCCACGGCACTGGTAGCAGATAGAGTATATAGACACCCCAAGTCGGCACACGGCGCATCGCGCTGTTTATCCGGTCAACGATGCCACTCATACCCACATACCTTCCGCTCAAAGATAAAAGGCCGAAGCGTCTCCCGCTCCGGCCTCACTCTATACACTATACTTTAAATGTCTTTGCTCAGGTCCATGCCCGCATAGAGGCCGCCAACCTCGGCCTCGTACCCGTTCATCATCAGGGTCGGCACCCGCTTTGAGAACAATCCGCCCCCTACGACCCGTTCAGACGCCTGCGACCAGCGCGGGTGATCCACTTCGGGATTCACATTACTATAGAACCCGTACTCGCGCGCGTTAGCTTTGTTCCAGCTTGTCGGCGGTTGCTTGTCGGTGAGGGTAATCCGCACCACGGACTTGATGGATTTGAACCCGTACTTCCACGGCACAACCAATCGCAGCGGTGCGCCGTTCTGGTTGGGAATGCCTTTGCCGTAGATACCCGTCGCCATCATGGTCAGCGGATGCATAGCCTCGTCCAGACGCAAACCCTCAACATAGGGCCATTCCAGCACGGGATACTTCACCCCTGGCATCTCGTCAGGGACCAGCGCGGTTTCAAGCGCCACATACTTCGCGCCCGACTGCACACCCGCCATGCCCAACAGATCAGCCAGCTCGAATCCGTTCCAAGGAATGACCATTGACCACGCCTCGACACAACGGAAGCGATAGATACGCTCCTCGATGGTCATTGCCTTCATGATGTCCTCGAACGCGTACTCGCCCGGCTTGTCGACCATGCCGTCGATCTTCACCGTCCACGGTGCGGTCGTCAGCGTCTTGGCATACCGCGCGGGGTCTTCCTTACCCGTGCCGAACTCGTAATAGTTGTTATACTGTGTGATGTCCTCATAGCTGCTCGGCACCAACGCGTCAGTGTCGGCAAAGCTCGCCGTCGCACCGATAGACGCAAGCCCCAGCCCGGCCGCCGCACCACCCATCAGTTGACGGCGGTTCATAAAGACCCCCTCGTCCGTGACGTGATGGTCTTTGAGTGTGTTTTTCCAGCGCATGGCCATGAGGCGTCTCCTTGTTCGTTAAACAATAGGTAGGGGCGGGCAGGCAAAGGACCAAACCTTTTGTTCCAACATTTCAGGTATCACACTCGAATGTCATAGGGCGCTACAGGCCCAGCAGACGCGGCAACTCGCCCATATCATCAAATATAGAGGCGCAGTGCGGCGTCAGCTTCTCCCGCGGACCGCCACGCGCAAAGCCCAAGACGCGCATACCAGCCGCCTGCCCTGCCCGCGCGCCCGTGGCACTATCCTCGACAACTATACACTTCTCTGGCGAAACGCCTGCTGCCGCCTTTAAATAGACATCAGGCGCAGGCTTGGACGCCGCGCAATCATGCGCACTATATACATGTCCTGAAAAACGCGGCCAAAGGCCGGTTCGGCGCAATGTCACATCCATCTTGGCGACAGGTCCGTTAGACGCGACAGCATAGGGAATACCCACAGCATCCAGCGCATCCAGAACCACCTTTATCCCCGGCACTGGTAAACAATCAGCCTCAAGTGCCGTGTAAACCAGTCCGTGAATGTGATCCAGCCACGCATCAGGAAGCACCGCGCCCATCGCCCGCGACGTCTCCATCACACCTGCCATGGTCCCACCGACAAACAATGCATCAATCCGCGCCAAAGACAGGTCTAATCCATGCAGTGCCAGATCATCGCGGATGACACCCGCCGTAATCGCCTCGCTATCAACAAGCACGCCATCACAATCGAAAAGTACTAATTCAGGTCTGTTCATGCGCTCACCCTACTCGGCAAGGTCACAAGATAAAACAGCTGAAGCACGACGCGAATAATTGCACTATTTTGCAACTATTACAAATGCTTGGCGAAATTTCGCCCAAATACCATGCTTAGATCGATCCGCCTTTTGGTCAAGGAAATATACTTCGCAGTTTTTCTGAACCAAAGTTGATCTGCAGCGTATTCCTTTCGATGCGAACATACGCATTGTTAACCTAGATAAGGATTACATCATGTTTCGTAAGACACTTCTCTCCGCCGCCGCCGCCATCGCAATGACAACTTCCGCCTTTGCCGCAGGTCACGCAAAAGACATCGTAGACACCGCAGCAGCAGCTGGCGACTTCGGCACCCTGCTCGCCGCAGCAGAAGCCGCAGGTCTGGTTGAAACGCTGAAAGGTGATGGCCCCTTCACAGTATTCGCACCGACAGACGCCGCATTCGCTGCTCTGCCAGAAGGCACCGTTGAGGAACTCCTCAAGCCAGAGAACAAAGAGACGCTGGCCAGCATCCTCACATACCACGTCATCGCAGGCAAAGTGATGTCCACAGACCTCACCGATGACATGGAAGCCGCCACAGTGAACGGCGACACCGTGATGATCGACCTCGACAATGGCGTGATGGTGGATGAGGCGACAGTAACCGCCGCAGACATCGAAGCCACGAACGGCGTCATCCACGTCATCGACAAAGTGATCATGCCAGGTTCCTAACTCTCCCCCAGATTTTTTGGGCGCAGAGAAGCCCGCCGACACTCCCCCGTCGGCGGGCTTTTTCTATGCGCACCCTCGGATGATTCGGTGCGTGACTGCAGGTGATTCGGAGCGCGCACGCGGGTGATTCGGATATTCAGAAAAGCGCTGACTGGCACAAAGATCGTCCAGCCGAGGCATTGTTTCTACTGGAAGCACAACGAACACACGCAGAGCCCGCATTCGCCTTAATTATGCCATATTGCAAGAATTTCTCTGCCCCGCCGGAGAAACCTTGCTACGCTTAATCCCACGAGCGGGCTGCTACTCGCAATTTCAAAAAAACTGATTGTAGATCATCTGGGGAGATTTCTATGCCGTCTTTTTTCATCACGAATCCAACAGAAACCAACACCACCGAAAACGCCGATGTGCTGGTTGGCAACATGACGTCCGACCGCATCAATCTGCTGGGTGGTGATGATGTATATTCCGCACTTGGCGGCTCTGATATCGTGACGGGCGGCATGGGCGACGATCTCATCGATGGCGTTTGCGGCAATGACCAGCTTTTCGGCGACGAAGGCAAAGATACGCTGCTCGGCGGCAATGGCCGTGACATTCTGTTTGGCGGTATTGGCAATGACCTGCTCGACGGCGGCAACCAAGAAGACACTCTGAGCGGTGATGAGGGCGACGACGTCCTGCTCGGCGATAAAGGCGACGATGTACTGGACGGCGGAGCGGACAACGATACCCTCAACGGCGGCACCGACAACGATACGCTGACAGGTGGTGCAGGCGCGGACCTCTTCATATTCCGCCGCGGCGATGGGCAGGACTTGATCACTGACTTCACCCAAGGGGATGATCGCATCGATCTGTCCAACCTCGGCGTTTGGGACGTTTCACAGCTCAGCACTCAGGAGACAGCCGACGGCGTTCGGATCAACACTGGTGATGGCAACTTCATCGAACTGGCAGGCATTACAGTTGGCACACTTACCAATGCTGACTTTATCCTCGCAGCAGAGCCAATCATCACGGTGACCGAAGGCGGCGATACAATCACTGGCACCGATGGCAACGACTCCTATTTCGGCGCGGGCGGATCGGACCGCATCCTCGGCGGCGCAGGCGAAGACACCATTGATGGCGGCACTGGCGAGGACACCCTCGACGGCGGAGCAGACGATGACCTGCTTTCAGGCGGCTCCGGCAATGACCAGATCAAAGGCGGCACAGGAAATGATGTGCTGCTCGGCGATGCGGGCAACGACAAAATCCTCGGCGGAGACGGAAACGACCTGATC
>JBALTK010000258.1:0-4842 GCA_036964385.1 Sulfitobacter sp.
TACATAATCTTGTCGGAACGCTGGAAACTCGGCGCGATGCAGATCATCTTTTGCGGGACAATCGTGAACGCAGCACTCTACTTACCTGTCTGGTGGCTATGGCTCCCCTCTGGGCTTGCTGACGCGCCGATCGGTCCCCTTCTAGTGCAAGCCGTCTATCAGGGGTTCGTGCCTAACCTCATCGGCCTGCTCTTTATTGCGCATGCATCACGAACCATCGGGAACGGGAACACCTCCTTTATCCTTGCTGCCGTTCCAGGCGGCGGAGCAATTTTAGGTGCTCTGATCCTGGGCGAAAACCTGAACACCATCAGCATTTTGGCCCTTGTTACTTTAACGACCGGATTGCTCCTGAGTGTGCGACGGCACAGACGGTAGTTCGGTGGCAAACACGCTCAGATAGAGCAACTGCACGCCGCTGGCCCGTCTGGTGCTTCTTAAGGCAACGATCAACGCGCTTGACCTTATCATGTTTGAAATGCAGGACGTTATTTAGACCAACGAGAAAGTGGCCAACGCCACCAACAGGTTACCCTGTGGCGTCTGGCCATTTTGCCAGCATTGATGAAGCTCTGAACGCGACCCTCGCGGCACTAAGGATTGGGCGTGACAAGCACAAGCCGTGGGTAACTGTCGGGTTCATTCCGAGCTGCCGAAAAGCGCCACATGCTGTGATTGCCGAGATTCAATGCACCATCAGAGTTGAGGCATATGGGTCATTGCTGTCTCAGACGTCTTAGGTTCAACCGTTTTGATCGCATCAATCGAAAGCGGCTTAACACTGTGGTATTGCCCCCAGTAATCTAAAGCGGAAACAGCTGCATCTAACCTATGACAAACGGCGCCGCGATCTTCACCGCCCTGAGCCGCCAAAACTTAAAAACTTGAAACCCTAAACTTATGGCTGGATGCGCTTAAAGAGAAACGACTTCAAATAGGGCTGTCATTTCCTCTGAACTTCGCGGCTTACCTGTCAGATAGAGCTGAAGCAGATACCGAAAGCTCCCGTCGAAACGGAGATAAAGGGTCTCCTGTTCCGCCCGTGTTTCAGCAAGCGGGCTCATCATTCCGATTAACTGCTCTTCGATTTCAGTGATGACGGGCACAAAAGTCTTATCGAACATCGCTTGATTGCGAATGTCATACCAAAGCCGATGAAGTTCGGCCTCATCGATAATTGTTTGTGCCAGTGCCTTGCAAAAAGCGGCTCTGACATCGCTTGGGGCAGAGATGCCATCGACAGAGGCTGCAATAGCCTTAACAAAATCCCCCTTATACTGCTTCACGCAGTAGATCAGGAGCTCGTCTTTATCCTCAAAGTAGTAATGTAGACTGCCCAGTGACAAGTCAGACTGGGCAGCAATATCTCTCAAGGTGGTGCGAGCATAGCCATATAGCTTGAGCGCGTTGATCGCACTTTTTGCGATCTCGCGCTTTCGGCTTTCGCGCTTACGGACCTTGTTGGCCTTGCGATCCGTAAGCTTGGCTGATGTTATCATTTCGTTCATCGGGTACTCGCAATTTTCCCGATAAGTTTAGCCCAATAGCGCATGAAAGAAAATACGCGGTATCTTGAACCAGCTCGGGCGGTACTGGAAACGCGTCAGCAAACGACCAATGTTGTGCTGCTGCTTGTTGGACACGAACCAAGGTGGGCGTGGCAAGAGCGTCATGCCCCCTGACAGCAGGTTCCGCGGGAAAGGACGGAACGGCGCTTCGATCACCGTACGCTCCACAGATTCAAGCATGAATGTGTTGTGAACCGTGCCAATGCCGGACTGTACGTCCTGCAAGGTAGCACCCGCATATCCCCCCCATGGGCAAGCCGTCACAAGAAACGCGAGGCCGGACCATGCATTGACTGCGATTGTTCCATAACGGAAATCAGCAATAATTTCCTCAAATCGTTTACGTCCCATCGCACGGATTGTCGCGGGGTGAATAATGATGTTACCACCAAGCGTGCCGTACAGCGTGTCATTGGCCCAAGTGATTGCCTCTTTCAGATAGCTTTCTGCATCTGCTGCATCAATGTGCATCACGCCCATCGCAGGTGTAAACACCTCCGTCTGAGCAAGCCATTCCGTATCACCCTTTGACATGTCCGTAGTGTAAAGTGGCATGACATCCTTCCCGCGATCAACCTTTTCGGGACTGTCCGCGTGTTCAAGGAATGCGTTCTGACGTGCTTCTGCACCGGGATAATATGCGGCGCGGTTCGTGTGCTTCGCCATAACGCTTGAGACGTTTTTCATCAGTTGCTCGGCCTTGTCCCACCCCTTTGGCAAGATCAAACTTTGAACGGCAACACAGTTGAAGCCCGAATTATGCAGCTTCATTGTTGCGATGTTTTCCGCTTGGAACTGCAGATCGGCAGCGGTCCAAGGACCAGGAACAACGATGGTAGGACAAACAGCGCCAAGTTCAGAAGTGATGTGTCGCTTGTTCTTGGGTGTGCCAGCAGCCTTGTTCTTCGCCCCCTCCTCGCCGGTGCCCCAAACGATCAAATCATGGGTCGTGCGCGCGCCAGTGATGTGGATTTCTTCTACCAAAGGGTGGTCTGTCAAATAAGCACCCGCTGGACCGTCACCCCGGTGAACCCGCAGAGCATTATGTTTCATAAGGGGCTCCAACGCAGCTTCGAGATGTTCGGTTAGATAATCATTCACCGGATTCATCTTGAGCAATACAACTTGGTTTTCCAAGAACAGCTTCTGGAAAGCATCAAGTGGCGTAATCGCAGCAATGTTTCCTGCACCCAGAACCAAAGCGACCTTACCAACGCGCTGATCCGTTGGAATATCATAAGCGGTTGCAGTGTTTTCTTTCAGGTTTGATGGGTTCACACCCTTCTGCATCCAGACATCGGCCTTAACGCCTGAAAGCAGCAGCTGATCCCAGATCGAATGAGGCACCACGCGGATAGCGGTCTGGCCGCTGGGCAAATTGCGCTTTTTCAATCCATCAAGAAAGGTCTTTCCTTCCATCTTGGACAGCGTGTCGATCAATCCATTGCAGCAAGACATCAAAGCATATGGTCCCGAAATCCATTCCTCTCCCAACAGAGAAGACCCCTCGGGAATCCCTTTTGCACGACCCGCGGATTGCACCCAATCCTCGGACGCCCCCATGAGGCTCTCTTTGATATCGTTCAAAATCTTGATGCGTTCTTGCACACTTGTCCTGGCCCAATCATGCTTTGCAGCATCCAAAACTTTGAGATCGGAATCATAAACAGCCTTAAGGTCAGGCGTGAATGCACTTTGGTGTTTCATATTGTGTTCCCTAAAAGAATATCGGCATAGGCTTCGCGCAGCTTTAGCTTAACGACCTTACCAGTGGCCCCGAGGGGCCGTTCCTCAACAAAAGTCACACGATCCGGCACCTGCCATTTCGCGACCTTGTTGTCATTAAATGCGAGCAACTCGCTCTCGCTTACATCAGCAGCCCTGACCGCAACGAGCACAGGCAGTTCATCCCAAGTTTTATGGTGCGCAGCGATAGCCGCCGCATCATTATCGCGCGCACCCAAGAGGACGTAATGATCAACATTTTCGAACCGATCTTTCAGGGCTGCTATTGCAGTTAGAAAGGTGCGGTTGAAAAACAGAATTTTGTCTTCGGCATCGTCTACGATGTACGTCATCCGGTCGGGATGAAGGCGTGGATTTAGCGTATTACAAATCAGCCCAGCACCGGCGGTGCCGAAATAGATTTCCAAAGGACGGCGATTATTCCAAGCAATGGTACCGCATCGCGCTTCAACCGGCAGACCCATCTTTGTTAAGACAGACCCAAGACGACGTGCATTCAGTGCGACTTCGAACCAATTGGTCACTTCCACCGCAGCAGTGGTCTCCACAGATACGATTTCGGTTCGCCCGTGGCATCGGAGCGCGTGTTCGATAAGGGACGAGATCAGCAACGGCTGATCCATCATTTGCCCAAGCATACCATGCTCCAAAACTGATTTTTAAAAAAAACTGCGACCACGTGAGCCGTGGCCGCAGGTGGGGGAGTTGGATTAAGTACGGATCAAGTCAGCACACTTCTCGCCGATCATAATCGCTGCAGCGTTCGTGTTCCCGTTTACGATAGTCGGCATGATAGATGCATCCGCAACGCGCAAGCCGTCGATCCCGTGAACCTTCAAATCAGCCCCAACGACAGCCATGTCGTCTGAGCCCATTTTGCAGGTACCGACGGGGTGGTAAATCGTCTGGATATTGCCGCGAAGATACGCACGAATTTCATCATCGGTCTGAACATCCAGCCCTGGAAAACGCTCTTCACCGCGGAAGTCATCCAGCGCTGGCGATGCCATAATTTTGCGTGCAATCTTTACGCCCTCTACGAGAACTTCCAAATCCTGCGGCGCGCCGAAACAGTTCGGGTTGATCAAAGGCTTAACGGCAGGATCAGCCGATGACAGCGTCACCTCGCCAATTGACCTGGTGCCTACAAGGCTTGGCAATATTGTAAAGCCTTCGCTATCCGTCGGGTTACCCGCACCATCCGCAACGAACCAAGTTGGCGTGAAGTGGAATTGAAGGTCAGGAGCAGCCGCGTCCTCCATGACCGTCAGATAACCGCCACCTTCCCCAATGTTTGAGGTTAGCAAACCCATTCCCTGACCCAATAGCTCTGCCTGTTCTGGATCAGTGGCATGCGCCAAAGTCACAGGCTGCGTGCAAACATGGGCGACTGGAGCCATTAGATGTTCTTGCAGGTTTTTACCAACCCCCGGCAAGTCATGCGCAACCGTAATGCCCAAAGCTTCCAGCTCATCGCGCGGCCCAATTCCCGATATCATGAGGATTTGCGGCGAACCGATAGCGCCAG
>JBALTK010000259.1:0-4793 GCA_036964385.1 Sulfitobacter sp.
CATTAGCAGGATTGGCAGCCACCGTAGTACTATCGATGGCTATGATCATGAAATCGATTATAGGCATAATGCCGCAGTTTAACGTAATTTCTGATTGGGTAGCCGTCTTGTCTACATTTGGGTTACCCGCATCAGCACCATTGGGCTGGGTTGCACACATCTTACTCGGTGCCGTTTTTGGTGTGATCTTTTCCCAAGTACGGCCAATGATCCCAGTTTCAGACGTTCTAGCTGGAATTGCGTTTGGCGTTTTGGCGTGGCTCGGGATGATGATCTTTTTCATGCCGCTCGCAGGAAATGATATCTTCGGCATGGCCATTGGTGTGATGGTTCCTGTGATGACATTGATGCTTCATGTGCTGTTTGGCGCAGTTCTCGGCTTTTCATTTCGTAAATTGAACGAGCTTGCTTAAGCAACAAATGCACAGGCGCTTCTATTGCGCCAGTGTGTGCCCACCAGCAGCGGCAGATCCTGCATCAATTTATCTTTGTTTCGAGGCCAGCCATGACTATCGTGAAGCCGGTATAGCCGGAGGGTCTGAACAAAAATAGTTTGAGAACCGTGTGGGTACAGAAGATTGAATACTCGATCAAGATTATAGGCTTACTGATAAGTAAATATTAGTTTCGAGATTTGATGGCAGATCAGGCCCTTAGATCGACCTGCTCTACCTTTTCCGTTCTCCCCTGTGTGAGAGACCGCAAAAGTCAGAGCAGTATCGAACTTTGGATAACAAAAGGTGATGGGCGCTCCGAAGCGAGCTTGATGTTCCTCAAGGCGGTAGCACCGATTGTGAGCTCAATCGCATCAGTACTTCCGCCGTGCTCGCTGCGCGCGGCGGCTTGTCCGGACAAACGGTCCGGCGTCATCCAAGAGAGACCCAATGACGAAAACCGAAAAACGCGCTCTGGCGCTTAACTTCCTATCTCGCAATGATCTGCAGCTGCAGAACGCCGTACTGTTACTTGGAGGTCCACAGGCCCTCTGGCGGCTTCAGCGACTGCGACAGTCGCTGGCGAAGTCGACGCAGTTCACGTCGAGCCATCGCAACGGACTGAACTGGCTGCACGATCTGCTGTCACTGAAGTTTGTGGAGAATGATGACAGCATGGAACTCATGGCGATTGATCCAATGGATCCAGCCGTTCATGATGTCTGCCTGCTGAGTGAAGCCTGCGACCGGATACTTAGGCGGCTCGGCAAGCCGGGCGATGGTGCTAGGAAAGCAGACGGGCAGGCTGACGCCGCCTGAAGCGTTGGATGGCAGGGATGCTCCCTGCCATCTTTCTACTTTGTAGATCATTCGGGTGCAGTTTAAGCCTGAGGTTTTAGCGCTGCTGGTTTCAGACGGGCCCGAATGGCTTGTATTCCAAGTTTCGAATCCAGGAGAGGTCAGAATGTTGCTGCAATGTTGCAATTCCAGCCTGTATCGCGCGTATTCTGTCGGTTGTCATTTTCGTCCCCCCATTTCCTAGGAGGATAACTGGAGATACCACATTTTCCATCTCTTCAACCAATTCATCCCAATGATTTTGATCAACAATAGCGATCGCGAAGTCTTTGAAATGAACGCTAAAGGTGCAGCCATAACTTCCGTACAAATCAAACAATTGGAGCACGTCCATTGCAGGCGTTCTAAACGCTAAAATTCCAGCCATGGCTTGTAGCTTGATATTGTCTTTCGAAAAATTCTGCTGGAGTCGGTGTGTGCCAGCCTCGTTTGTGATGGCGGCGATGAGGCGAGATTCCGGCATGCGCCGGTCATCGAAAACGAAGTGGCGTAACACGACCCCGGTGAGGTCGCCATCTCGGGCAGAAGCCAGTTCGGTAAAGTGAGTATTTGCACTCTTTTCGAAAGTTTCGCCGAATACACTGGAGGTTTCGAACATAAGGACGGCGGCTTCTTCAGCTTCCTCGTACAATGATGCAAAATTAACTGACCAGCTACCTCCCGACATGTGAGACGCCATTTTTAGATGTTCGAGGATGTCCTCGAGATATCCTGCTTCGTGCCCAGACCCGATTGATGCGCACATTAGGAGGCAGGCCCGAAGGTAGGAAAATTGCATTAACTGCTGGAAGGACCAGCCTTCAACGCTTCAGGCGCGCGTCAGCATTACCGGATTGTTGGGAGCAACCGCATCAAGCTCGCGGCGATGCGGATGGCGTAGTTCGGCGAGTTTGTCATGGTCATAGCCCCGACCGGTGATCCATGTGCCGGGTTCAGCTTTGGAGACTGCTTCGGCCACCAGATCGAGGATCGCTTGAACGGTGGTCATCCCCGCCGCCTCGCGGAGGTCCAAGTTTAGTTTGCTGATGCCGTACATGTGAAGGTGAAGGTGAGCATCGTTGAGACCAGGCGTTGCGAGCCGCCCCTCCAGATCGACAACGTCGGTTTCTGGCCCCGCCATTTCACCGATATCCGCAGCGGACCCAACCGCCAGTACCTTGTCGTCAGAAATCGCGATCGCTTCAGCGAAACCTTCGTTCAATCCACACCAGATTTTTCCATTGGTAAGGATACGTGACGGAATGGTCATATTAGTGCCTTTCAGTGCTTCTATGTATTAATAGCCAGCGTCGCGGTTGACCGCGCCAGGTGGGGTCATCCCCTGGACAAGCGCTTCGTAGTTGTCGGCCAACTGCCGCAGTATCTCTGCGCGGGTCGTGTCCGATGCCTTATGGGGGGTAACCAAAATCTTCGGGTGTCCCCAGATCGGGCTTTCTTTTGGGAGAGGCTCAATGCGAAACACATCAAGAGATGCCGCCGACAGTTGCCCTGAATCTAGAGCGGCAAGAAGATCGTCTTCGATCAAATGCTCTCCGCGCCCCAACTGGATAAGAACCGCCCCTTTGGGCATTGTTGCAAAGAGATTGGCGTTCAGGATGTCCTGTGTCTGGTCCGTCAGGGGAAGCAGATTTATCAAAATGTCCGACCGCGCTGCGGTGTCGGCGATTGCGCTATCTCCTGACAGGATCTCGACGCCGGATTCAGGCGCACCGCCTGATCGGCTGGCGCCAATCACTTTGTACCCCATCATAGCCAAAACACGCGCCGTGTGACGGCCCATAAGCCCAAATCCAAGCACCCCGACAGTCACATCCGACGCCATATCTGACCGGAATGTACGGTCCCACGTTTGGGTCGCCTGATTGTCGATGTATGGTCCCATCTGCCGGTGGTGATGAACAACATGCCAAGCGGCAAAGCCAGCCATCATTCGGGCCTGTTCTTCGTCACGGATACGGGTCACGACGATGTCATCGCGTAGGGAAGGGCATGCGATAAGTGAGTCGACACCAGCCGCGATGGAAGAGACCATACGCATATTTGGAAATGGAGCGAACGCGTCATCTGCGGGCCGCCAAGCCAAAGCGCAGGTCACCAATGTCGGGTCTTCTACTTCGTTGGGGCGCAAGAGCCGAACCCTCGGGTCATGCACGTCGGCCATGGTGGCGGCCAAATCGAATGTTTCGGACAGGGCAACAACTGTAATCTGTGCGGGCAAAGTCATATCTTTCACTGATCAAATTCCGGGTGACGCGCTTTGCAGTGACGAAGGTAAGCCTCCCATTCGGTGTCTGGCTTGCCTGACGCCTGATGGCTTTCGATCCAACCTTCTTCTTGTTGCGCTGTATGTTCGGCCAATTCATCGGACAAAATGTTCATCTGCCCGCCTGTCCCCATGATCGCGACTTGCGCACGGCATGCACGCTCAAGGTCCATCATTGTGCGAAATGCTTCGCCGACAGAGCGTCCACAGGTCAGAAGACCATGGTTGCGCAATATCATGGCGCGATTGTTTCCCAGATCGTTTACGATGCGGTCGCGCTCCTCGTGGTTCAGCGCGATGCCCTCATAGTCATGATAGGAAATCCGGTTAAAAAATGGCGCGGACCATTGGTTTAATGGCAATAATCCGTCTTTCAGTGACGCAACGGCAACACCCGCGACAGTATGTGTATGCATGACGCATGCGATATCGGGCCGCGCGGCATGGACAGCAGAGTGGATCGTAAATCCTGCTTTGTTGATGCCCAAACCTTTTGGATCATTCAGGACTTTGCCATCCAGATCGATGGTCACAAGGTTACCAGCGGCAACCTCATCAAAACGCAGACCGTAGGGGTTGATCAGGAACGTATGCTCTCCCTCTGACATGGGAGCTTTGGCAGAAATATGGGTGAAGATGCTGTCATCCATCCCGAATTCGGCAAGCAACCGATATGTTGCTGCCAGTTCTACCTTCTCTATTGGCAGACTGGAGTGGATGGACTTTTGCAGGCTCATGACTGTCTCCGTTAATCTTGTCAGGTTCGAACTCGAATCGAGGCGGCTTAGATAGAAGCTCTCAGTCGACTTGCAAATTGTCGACAATAAACAGGTCGACTTTCGATTAAAAAGATTTCATAGACGAATGGTGCTGAAAAATGTAGCGGTATCCCAGCAGTACGGCGATCAACTTCGGTAATGTTGGAGAGTGAACAAAAGTGTCAGACCCGATTAAATCCTCACAACCTGATGACGCGCTGTTCTTAGAATTACCCTCGGCAGATTTGGCGAGCCAAATTGCCGACCAGGTTTTGCAAGCCATAGGTGATGGTCGGCTTATACCTGGCCAAAAGGTAGCAGAAGCACGGCTCGCGCGTGAAATGGGGACGTCACGTGCGCCGGTACGTGAGGCACTGCGGTTGCTTGAAAGTCAGGGGTTGATTGTTTCGCATCCCCGTCGGGGTTTTTTTGTGCATTCTTATGACGTGGAAGAATTGGATGACATATATGATCTTAGAG
>JBALTK010000260.1:0-4616 GCA_036964385.1 Sulfitobacter sp.
ATGCCAATTCTGGCCCTGAAACATCCGCGTTGTTTGGCGCTGCGATGGATGCTGCGGATATTGTGGGCCGTCAGGTTGCGACAGACGCCGGTAACACCATCACGGAGCTTGATAGTGAAAAAGGCCGCTGGATCGAAGTGGGCGACCAAGTGACCGCTGAATGGATTGCGGAGATGGATGCGAAGGGCCTCGACGGTGCAGCCCTCGTGCAAAGTGCGAAGGATTTCATCGCGGCCAATGCAGACTAAATCAGACGCGAAAACAAGAGGTCGGATATCCCTACGGTGTCCGGCCTCACTATTGTGACGCAGCTATTTCAGCGATAAAATGCACGTTACAGAAGGGCAGCTATGGACCATATCCCGAACGGCGAAACACTTGGCCTTGATTTGCGCAAGGGTCTGCCCGATGCATTGCGCGTTCTGCTCCATGAGTACCCGCGTTCAGGTTGGGACGCGCACGCAGGTTATGATGGGCTGATCCGCTTTTGGTTGGACCGTCATATGATGTTCCGCAGGATACTGGATCGGCTGCAGAAACAGACAGAAGAGACCCTCGGCGGAAGAATGGACCTTAACCAATTCCGCAACCAGACCGCACGATTGGGATCAGCATTTGTACAAGAATTGCACGGCCATCATGGGATAGAAGACGCGCATTACTTTCCGGTTCTCAGTGGAAAGGACAGCCGTATCGCAAAGGCATTTGAGCTTCTGGATCACGATCATCATGCGCTTGACGGGCATCTCAACCGATTTGTTGAATGTGCAAACGGGGCCTTACAGGCGCAGACTGCCGGGGACGCCGCCATCGGGGTGTTGCACGGAAATATTGCGGAGCTGAGGCAGATGCTGGACAGGCATTTGATAGACGAGGAAGAAATCGTGGTCCCCGTTATTCTAAAATACGGAGCAGGGGGGCTGGCGTAAAGTCCGGCACTCTGTGCGACTGCCAGACCCGTTCTTATTCACCCATGATGCTCACGCGGTAGCCTGCTCTGGGGAAGTGGACGCAGATATTGCCAATATCTACTTCCTGTCGCCCAAGCGAAATCGTGTCGCAGTTCACCCCTATTACCACGCCTTCGACAGGTTGCTCACCTCCATCTAAATCAGAAGAGACCGTCACACGCATGCCTAGCTTGAGGCCCTGAGGATCAAGCGGATCGCTTTGTTTTTGCGTGGTTGGTTCTGACGCTGCGGCGCGGTCAATGGCCTCCTGTGCTGACATCTCCGTCATTGTGCCGTGGCCGATTTCGCGGATGTTATCCTCCCAGCGCAGCATATGCGTGAACTCGGACAAAAATGCAGGGCCACGGTCCCAGCGGCCCCGTAAAAACCAAATGGCGTGATAAAGCTGCGCATCAATTGCGGCGGGGGCATCGCCCAACAGGAATTTGCGACCATCAGACATCTGGTCATTCGCCCAACTCAACGGCGCGCGGAATTGTGCTGCGAGATGGGGGAGATTGGCATTCGCCGCTTTTAACCCTTCAGCCCAGTCCGCACCAAAGTACAAGCGCCCTCGATCCTCCGCAAAATCCTGCGGCAACCCGTCACCCGCAGAACCCAGCACAACTTGGACGGCAAGATCAAAGATAGGCCCATCAGTCCAACGGCTCAGGCACCACATCAGTCCTGCATCCGCCGTGGGAAAGAACGTAGGCGAGGGATGCCTGCGCTCCAACTCGCGCAGGATGCATTGGGTGTCGCAATAGATGTCGGCCCCAATTTGCATCACGGGTGTCCGTCTGTACCCGCCCGTCAGCAAGGTCAGCATGGGTTTGGGTGGCAGGCGTGGTATCTCGACCGAGCGCCACGACAGCCCCTTGATCCCGAAAGCAATGCGCGCCTTCTCGGCCACAGGTGACTGGGGGTAGTTGTGCAGGATAATTTCGCTCGGGGTGTCTGACATGCGCTGTGCTTTCTTGAGAATTTAACGATTGGGTCTAATCTGCCTGATAGAAGTCCGAAGTTTTCTGCCGATTAGCAAGCCACCATCCCGATTGCGTTGGCCATGTCTCGTAGGCTGTGTCATGTCCCAAAGCCTGTGCCGCATGGAGACCCCACATCGGATTCACCAGCGCCTCGCGCCCGATAGCAATAAGGTCTGCACGACCTTCAGCCAGAATCTCTTCTGCTTGTTGCGGGTGGGTGATGAGGCCCACAGCCATGCTCGCCAATTCGGCATCCGTGCGCACGCGCGCTGCATATTCAACCTGAAACCCCGGCTGCCGCTTTTGCGTGGCTCCGGCAGTGGCCGAGCCGCCGATCCCGCTGGAAGAGCAGTCCATGACATCAACGCCAATTTTTTTGAGCGCATGGGCAAGAGTTACGGTATCCTCTAGCGACCAACCCTCCGGCACGCCGTCCACGGCAGAGGTACGGAAGAACAAAGGCAGCGTATCGGGCCAAACGTCGCGGACCGCTTGGGTAATCTCAAGCGCGAGACGCATCCGTCCTGCGAGGCCCCCGCCATATTCATCGGTCCGTATGTTCGACAGCGGTGACAAAAAGCTGTGCAGCAAGTAGCCATGCGCGCCGTGGATTTCAGCGATCTTATATCCCGCAGCCAGTGCGCGCTGGGCAGCAGAGACGAAATCTTCGACCAATCCAGCAATCTGCGCACGCGACATCTGATCTGGCATAGGCCAACCTTCAGCGACAGGTTCGGCCGTTGGACCAAGGGGCGTCCAGCCTATGTCGCCGCGCGCTGTATCTTCATCGTTCAGCGGTCCATTGCCAAACCATGGACGTTGCATCCCCGCTTTCCGCCCAGCATGGCCCAACTGGATCGCTGGTATCGCCCCGTTTTGAAGCGCGAATTGTGCAACCCGGGAATGCCCTGCAATCTGACTGTCCGCCCAAAGCCCGGGGCAACCGTGGGTGATCCTGCCCGCTTTTTGAACCGCGGTGGCTTCGGTAAACACAATGCCCGCGCCGCCAGTGGCAAAACGGCCCAGATGGACAAGATGCCAATCATCCAAATGCCCGTCATGTGCTGAATACTGACACATGGGAGAGATCACGATGCGGTTGCGTGTCTGAAGGCCACGAAGGACCATCGGCTGAAAGAGGTGAGGTATCGTGGCCATCGGTTATCCTGTTGTTGTAAAGGATTGTTTGCCAGAGTTTAGCGGTAGCACTCCCAAAGGACAGCGAATTCCGCGAAGAACCGACTATGTGCCGATCCATGGCCGCATTGGTCACCCAATAAAGGGCGTTTAGCTCCGAACAGCCTTGTACTATCAAGGCGCGTGATATGGGCCGTATTCGGTTCCAGACGCGTAAATACTCATGGTTTCTGTGCGCCATACAGGACGAAATCATGCCCCCCAGTATTCGTTGATTTTCGAAACTCGCCAAGGTCAAACGCCCACTCTTTCGAGCGCGTTTCGCCGACCTTACCGCTTAGAAAAATCGCGCGGGGGGTTAGCAGTCGTTTCTTCATGTTAAGCTCTTGAGAGCCACTGTAGAGCTTGAGCGCATCTACGTCCTCTGGACCGCTAAAGTGTTTGATTGCGCTAAATCGTCTGGAGTGAATTCCTTCTCAGGGAAGGGCGAACCTAACTTGCCATCAATCAATCTGGGGGTGAATTATGAACGGATGGATGAAGGAAATTTTGCGCCTTTTCGCTTTAAGAAACAACGCGTCGGAACCAGAGTATCCTAATCTAGATACCAAATATCGCTCTTCGAATGAGATAGTACATGATGAAGGTTTTCAAAAGGTAAGGTTTTAGCAGTTCATAAAGCGCGGCATCAGACTTCATGATGTTGCGCACATCATCGAATTTATTTTCGAACTTAACGTACGAGCCCAGTTTCGGACCATCCATCTGGTTATTACTAGCAATCTGTTCGGATCTTGGCAGTGCGGATTGTGTAGATCTGTTGATCGCCGAGCTATCAGCGATGTGATCACAGGCTTTCAATATATACGCCGCTTTCTCCTCTATCTGGTCTTGAGGTCGAATATCCTGCTGTTAGGGGAGATGCTTCGGCGCTGACATCAGACAGTCTTCGTGCGCTCCTCAATGGATGCCGTGTCGATTTTCCTTTTATATGGATCAGTGATATCTGTCCCCCAAAAGTCATAATAGTGTCCCCCGGCAGGGGGGACGCAACGATCAAAAGTGCGAGAATATGCCAGAAACGTCTGATAACCGAGAAGTCTTAGGACAAAGTATTTCTCAACGTAATATGGGAAAATCCTTAGTCTCAAAGGCGGCGCGTCTAAGCGTGGCGCCGATGATGGATTGGACGGACAGGCATTGCCGGTATCTCCACCGCCTGATGAGCGCTCATACTCTCCTTTATACAGAGATGGTGACGTCGCCAGCATTGGTGCGTGGGCACGCGTTGCATTTGCTCGACCACCACCCATCAGAGCATCCAGTTGCCCTACAGCTCGGAGGGTCCGATCCGGCGGAGCTGGCCGAGGCATCGCGGTTTGGTGCGCAAGCGGGCTATGACGAGATCAACCTGAATGTCGGCTGCCCGTCGGACCGTGTGCAATCGGGGGCGTTTGGCGCCGTCCTGATGAAAGACGCGGCATTGGTCGCAAAGTGTGTGAGCGCGATGCAGCGTGCAGTTGATGTCGAAATCACTGTGAAG
>JBALTK010000261.1:0-4552 GCA_036964385.1 Sulfitobacter sp.
CAGAGTACTGGTGCCAGCAACCACGCCCAACGCAAATGCGCGGCGCGTAAGAATTGAATGGGTCATTTGATCTGCCTGTTTCGTTACACTGCTCAAAAAATTGCCAGTATTGTCCGACTTATCTTTTGTATAGGCGGTTTTTTGCAGGTTGTCATGGGCTTTGAACGGCTGGGCGAAAAGATGCTGTTTTTGATGGTTGCTTTAGCCACTCAACTGCGTGCGCATCGCCTGATAGACCACTGCAGTCGCCACATTGGCGAGGTTGAGCGATCGTACTTTCGGGTTGAGCATCGGCAAGTGAAACACACGGTCATCCATGCCGTCCAAAATAGAGCGGGGCAGGCCAGCAGACTCGCAGCCGAAGACCAGATAGGCATCTTTTTGGAATTCGGGTTCATATATGCTTTGCGCGCCGTGCTCCTCGAAGAAATACATGTGATCACGCGCAGGCTGCCGCGCCGCAACAAATGCTTCCCAAGTATCGTATTCGCACAAGGTGACGTGTTTCCAATAGTCGGTACCCGCACGGCGAACCGATTTCTCATCCAGCGAAAAACCGTAAGGCTTGATCAGGATCAACTCCATATTCAACGCCACGCAGGTCCTACCAATAGCACCTGTGTTGAAGGGGATTTCAGGGGTGACCAGCACCACTTTCATATAAGGATCAGCCACGCGGGGGGTGCGCATTCAACAGACGTGCCGCGGCAGGTGCGAAATAAGTAAGGATACCATCACATCCCGCACGTTTGAATGCCATCAGGCTCTCCATCATCACGCGCTCCTCGTCGATCATCCCTTGAGACGCCGCCGCTTTGATCATGCTATATTCACCGGACACTTGGTAGGCAAAGGTAGGCGCGCCGAACGCATCTTTCACGCGGCGGCAGATATCAAGGTAAGGTAGGCCAGGCTTTACCATAACCATATCGGCACCCTCTGTCAGGTCGCGGGCCACAAGGCGCAAAGCCTCGTCGCTGTTGGCAGGATCCATCTGATAGGTCTTTTTATCGCCAGTCAGTGCACCAGACGCGCCAACGGCATCACGGAACGGGCCGTAAAACGCAGATGCATATTTCGCGGCATAGCTGAGGATCATCACATTGCGGTGGCCGTCTTCTTCAAGCCCCGCACGGATTGCTCCGATCCGACCGTCCATCATATCAGATGGCCCGATGATATCAGCACCCGCACGGGCCTGCTCAACCGACATCTTAACGAGCGCCTCGACGGTTTCGTCATTGATGATCTCGCCATCCACCACAAAACCATCGTGTCCGTTGATGTTATATGTATCGAGTGCAACATCCGTCATGATCACCAGATCAGGCAGCACAGCCTTGATCGCACGGATGGCGCGGTTAACGTGGTTGTCAGGATTCCATGCACCCGCGCAATCCTCTGTGCGCTCCTCCAGTCCCGTATAAGGAAAGAGGCACAGCGCCCCGATGCCAAGATCCCAAGCTTCCTGTGCCGCCTCGACAATACGGTCAACAGAGCGGCGCATCACACCCGGCATGGAAGGGATTTCTTCTACTATATCTTCGCCACTGCGCACAAAGACAGGCCAGATGAAATCCGCGGGCGCCAGATAGTTTTCACGCACCAATCCGCGGATGCCCTCGTTCTGGCGGACACGACGCAGACGGGTCGCGGGAAAGGGGGCTTGGATAGGCTGCATGGGCATGGTCCTCAGGATATTATGTCCGTCAGGGGTGGCATGTATTTTTGCGATGCTCAAGAGGTGTCTAGGGGTAGGAATTCACGCTGCACCTCGCTATGAGAAAGGTAACACGAATAACGAGCATCGCTTTGGACTGGTACCAGACACTTTTTGAATTGATCGACATGCGCTCTTTCTCGAACCTGTGGTTCTGGATTGTGCTCGCTGTTGTGTGGTCAACAACGAGCCACTATGGCCTCGGCGTTCCATACGATATGGTCTTGCGGGCAAAACGCCATGGCGGCCAGACCGAAATTGACCTTGAAGATCTGGTACGGATCAACACCAACCGCATTTTGTTTATTGCACAGATGTCGGGCCTTTGGATCGCAGGGTTTGCGTGCTTCTTTCTGACCATTTTGGCGCTACTCGGATTTGTCTATGGCAACGAGTTCTCGCAATCGCTGATCTTGTTGGGTTTCCCGCTGTCGATTGTTGGGCTTTTGAGCATTTCAACAGCACGCCTTATCCAAGAAGAAGACGCACGCGGTGAGAAACTGCGTAAGCGTCTGACGCGCCATCGCCTTTACACCCAGATTATCGGGATGATCTCGATTTTCGTGACCGCCCTATGGGGAATGTATCAGAACCTGAATGTTGGCCCCTTTGGCGGTTGACACATCGGTGGCGCGGACCACATCACGCTTCATATGAAATCTTCCTCCCATATCACGCTGTCAGGCGCGCCCGAAGGGTTTGATGCCTCTCTCTTGCTTGCCGAAGTTGGTAAATCCAGCGGGCCACTGATCCATGTGGCGCGTGATGATAAACGGATGGCTGCGATGCAGGAGGCGTTGCGCTTTTTCGCGCCTGACATGCCTGTTGTTGTGTTCCCCGGGTGGGACTGTCTGCCTTATGACCGCGTCTCACCCAATGCCGATATTTCGGCACAGCGGATGGCGACGTTGGCGGGCTTGGTGCATGGGATGCCGTCCCAGTTCATCTTGCTCACGACGATGGGAGCTGCGACCCAACGTATTCCACCGCGTGATATCTTGCGCACCGCCGCGTGGAGCGCGCAGGTCGGTAGCCGCGTTGATGAAAAAGCGCTGCGTGAGTTCCTTGTGCGAATGGGATTTGTGCAAAGCCCGACCGTGATGGAAGCGGGTGACTACGCTGTCCGAGGTGGGATTATCGACATCTATCCACCCGGTGATTTGGGGCCTGTGCGACTTGATCTGTTCGGCGATGTTCTGGATGGCGCGCGCCGCTTTGATCCTGCGACCCAACGGACCACAGAAAAGCTGGACCTGATCGAACTTGCCCCTGTCTCCGAGGTCATCCTTGATGATGCTGCAATCACGCGCTTTCGTCAAAACTACCGGATTGAATTTGGTGCGGCGGGCACGGACGATCCTCTCTATGAAGCGATCAGTGCAGGGCGCAAGCATCAAGGGGCGGAGCATTGGCTGGCGTTTTATTACGACCAGCTTGAAACCTTATTTGACTATCTGCCCGAAGCAACAGTCAGCCTTGATGACCAACTGACGGCCACGCGGTTGGCGCGTTGGGATAGTGTCGCGGACCAATACGAGACGCGCAAAATCGCCATGGCGAACCGCTCGAGAATGGACAGTGTGTATAAGCCTGCACCAGCCGAGGGTTTGTATCTGGATGATGCCGCGTGGGAGGCTGCCATTGCCGACCGCCGCGTGCTGCAACTGGCGCCGCTGCCACAGCCGACGGGGCTGGGCGTTGTCGATGCTGGGGGCCGTATCGGGCGCAACTTTGCACCTGAGCGGCAACAAGAATCGATCAGTCTTTTCGGTGCCTTGGCGTCTCATGTTAAGGCGAAGCTTGACGCTGGTCCTGTCCTCATCGCGAGCTATTCAGAAGGCGCGCGAGAGCGGCTAACTGGGCTGATAGAGGAAGAAGGCCTGTCCGAGGCAATCCCTGTCAAAGATTTTACCCGAATGGGTAAACGCGGGCTGCACTTGGCGGTTTGGGCGCTTGAGCATGGCTTTGAAGCGCCAAACATGACGGTGATTTCCGAGCAGGATGTTTTGGGCGACCGCCTTATCCGCCGCCCCAAGCGCAAACGCCGTGCCGAGAACTTCCTGTCTGAGGTGCAAAGCCTTACGCCAAACGATCTGGTCGTACATGTGGATCATGGTGTGGGCCGCTATCTGGGCATGGAAGTGATCACCGCAATTGGCGCGGCTCATGAATGTTTGGTGCTAGAATACGCCGAACAATCAAAGCTTTACCTGCCAGTCGAGAATATCGAACTGCTCAGCCGTTACGGCCATGAAGAAGGGTTGCTCGACAAATTGGGTGGCGGTGCTTGGCAGTCCAAGAAGGCCAAGCTTAAAGAGCGCATTCGCGAGATGGCCGACAAGCTCATCCGCATTGCGGCCGAGCGCGCCTTGCGCCGTGCGCCCGTGTTAGAACCACCGCCGGGTATGTGGGACGCATTTTCTGCGCGCTTTCCGTATCAGGAAACCGACGATCAGCTCTCTGCCATTGGCGATGTGATCGACGACCTCACCAGCGGAAACCCGATGGACCGTTTGATCTGTGGCGATGTGGGCTTTGGTAAGACCGAAGTGGCAATGCGCGCTGCCTTCGTCGCCGCGATGGCAGGTGTCCAAGTGGCGGTGATTGCACCGACCACTCTGCTCGCACGCCAGCACTACAAGAGTTTTGCTGAGCGGTTTCGTGGCTTCCCGATCGAAGTCCGGCAGCTGAGCCGTTTTGTTTCTGCAAAAGAGGCGAACGCTACTCGTGATGGGATTACCAAAGGCACCGTTGATATTGTCATCGGAACCCATGCGCTTTTGGCGAAAACCATCAAGTTCAAAGACCTCGGCCTGTTGGTCATTGATGAGG
>JBALTK010000262.1:0-4499 GCA_036964385.1 Sulfitobacter sp.
TGTATGGAATGGTGTTCATTGCAATATGTTTGCTGGTGTTTCGCGGCTATTCCGCTGTCGTCAATCTCATTCAAAAGGATCAAACGCAGTTTTTGGCCCTTCCATTGACAGTGATCCTGCCCGGCTTGGCTTTTGCGTTTCTGGCTTTACGACGCGATATGGCCTCACAGGAAGGCGTGCTTATGCAGATTGGTGCAATGATACAGATCTTGCTCATCATTGCAGTGCCTGATTTGGCTTTGCATCTCGTGCTTGGGTTTCCAGTCGTTTTTCTTGTTGTCGAGCTTTTTGAGACTAAGATGCCATCGCCCATCAAGGCCACCATTAAGGGCAAGTTGATCTTATGATTGCGGTGTCGTTACCTGAATCTTGGATGATCGCATTACGCTGGATTTTACTTTTGGGACCAATTTTCGTGGTCGTCGCAATGGTGCGCTTACGCCAGTTGTCCCATAGAACCCAGATCGCGGGGCTATTTGCGTTTCTATACGGTGTCGCGATCGTCTTTGTGAGCCATTCATTCGCGGTATGGGTTGGATGGTGGCATTATGGTTGGGACGCGTTGATGCTGAATGCGCTTCCGGCCGATATTATCATTGGTGGCGCTGTGTTGTTTGGTCCTGCGCTTTATTTTTCGTTTCCAACCACGCGCCCACTTATGATTTGCATGCCGATTATCATAGGACTGCACGGCACTATTTTTAGTTCCCTTGAGCCGCTTGTTTTTGCAGGGCCTAATTGGTTCATCGGTGTCTTGTTCGTCTTTGCGACGGCGCACTTGCCTGCGATTTACTTGGCCAAATGGACAGAGAAGGACACGCATCTCCCATATCGCTGTGCGCTCCTTGCCATTATGACGGGTGGCATGCTCTTCGCTGTATTGCCGTCCTTGATCATGCAAGCCATGGGCGGTTCATGGGATCTGTTTGGCCGACCAGTTTGGGCGATCTGTGTAACAGTGATCTTGCTTCTCATCACATCGCTCATCGGCATATCAGCGAACCAAACGCTGTGCTTGCAGGGGAGCGGGACGCCAATCCCGCTTGATCCGACAAAGCGGCTGGTGACGACTGGTATATATGCTTATTTGTCCAATCCGATGCAGCTATCTGCCGCCTTGGGTTGCATCGTTTTGGGTGCGTATTTGCAAAATATCTGGATTATGGCAGCGTCGATTATGGCGTGGGTCTTTGTTCAAGGCGTGGTGCGTTGGCATAATCGGCAAGATCTATTAAAACGCTTTCCGACAGGGTGGCCCGAATATAAGGCGCAAGTGCCAGAGTGGATACCGCGTTGGACGCCATGGGCACCGGTGCACGCGACGGTGACACTCTGTAAGTCATCAAAAGGTCACGTCCTAATCGCGCCTTGGCTAATAACTGCCCCCAGCTTAAACGTTCAATGGTCCGACGTGGCGCCCGCGACATATAAACATCCCAACAATATTTATGACTTCCATGGAACGTGTGCGATCGCGGCCGCATACATGCATAAGAACTTGGCGTTTGCGCTATTGGGTCACGCTTGGGTGTTGCTCGCGCTGCCAATAAAGACGTTTGTAGGCTCAACCTATCGGAGGCGCCTATGAAGGGACCCTCAACGCTGCTTCTCGGGATCGATACATTGGCCAAAATCAGGCGCGATCAACTTGGCTTTTATGCCGATATGCGCGCAAGGTTCGGCGACACAGTCCCTTTACGTTTGGGGCCATATCGTTCTTGGCTGCTATTTCACCCTGATCAAATCGAGGTTGTCCTCGCAAGCAAAGCAGACCAATTCATCCGCTTTGAGCGTATGATGAAGGTCCTACGGCAATGGAATGGTGAAAGTCTGTTTATTGCTGAAGGTCAAAGCTGGCACAATCGACGCCGCAAGGTGCTGCCTGCCTTTGCCCAACGGAAAATGCCGGCCTATGAGGCAGTGTTTCAACAGGTCGCTGATGATTGGGTCACGCAATTATCTAACCGTGCAGATGCCGCAGGTTCAATCCATCTGGATGCCGACGACATCTTTGCGCAAATTGCCTTGGATATTGCGCTGCGCACACTGTTTGGTGGCGGGTTCTCTGAAGGCATGGATCAGGTGTCCCAGCACATAAAGGTTCTGTCACAGGTCGCATTTCGTGAATGTGCGAGTCCCCTGACGTTACCAGACTATCTGCCGCTGCCTGGTAAACGGAAGAAAAAGGCGGCGATGGTGTTCATGCGCGATCTTGTTCGAGATTTGGTTGAACAAAGGTTAAAAGGCCCCTCAGGTGACGATCTATTGCAAGTTCTCATCGAAACCCACGCAGGCGACAAACAGGAAATATGTGACGACGCGATGAGCCTTTTGATCGCGGGGCATGAGACATCGGGCGCGGCATTGTCGTGGGTTTTCGCGCTCCTTGCGGACCATCCAACTGCGTTGTCGCGGTGTCAGACTGAAGTCGCGCAAACCTATGATGTTGGGGAAATGCCCTTCTTGCAGGCTGTCGTTGACGAAGCACTCAGGCTTTATCCTCCCGGTTACACGCTCTTTTTACGTCAGGCGAAAGCAGACGTAGATATTGCCGGCGTTTCCGTCAAGAAAGGCGAGCTTTTACAGATCATTCCTTACATAACCGGCCGCGACCCCAGATTTTTTGACGTCCCTGATCAATTCAAACCAGAACGCTTCATGGCCCCACCAGCGTGGCCGTTTTTTGCGAATATTCCGTTTAGTGCGGGCCCAAGGGCATGCACTGGTCACAAGTTCGCGTTGAAAGAGGTTTCAATCATCGCAGCCCAGCTTTTACGCGCCTTTCACCCACGGCTTAGCGGTGCATTTCCAACACCTGAACCAAAATTTTCGCTAAGACCCACAGGTGGCCTACCGATGATTTGGGATAACCGATGACCGTGGTGGTCCCGAAATAAACCGCGCACTTTGTCCGTTGGGTGGCAAGAAACATTGATCTTGGCGTCCGAACCAACGATATCGGTTTCGGGCCATTTGATCATAAAACCAATCCCGCAATGGTCTGGGTGAAAAGCGCAGCACGGTGACCCAACACCACGGAGCCTTCAAAGTTCTGAAAATTTCAAATGTGGCAGCTGTTTTGGTGAACCCATGTCCGCCTGAAACGACAAGATAAGTTTCATCCAAATCCTGGGGCTTCAGATTATGGTCCATCGCAAGAGCCAAGCCCTGCTTTGACCATGCAGATACAAACATTGCTGACGGCTTTCGTTCATGGCGCAATACGAAATGCACCCACGAAGAGCACATCAGGCAGTCTGTGTCGAAGACGACAATTAATTTAGGTCGCGTGGCCATGAAATGACTTACGCTGGTCGTTCCGCTAATGCCAAGCCGAAATCGACTTTATTGAAGCGGCCGTTGGCACAGCCGCAGCGAATTGGTGCTTTGTCCGCATAGCGGACCTTAATACCTCAATAATGCTGCATCAACGTATCAATGTCTGCTTCGGGGAAGCTGCGTCGCAGCGTGCGGGGCCAACTCAAGCGGTAATTTTTGGCCGTTCGCGTGACTTTGCAAAGTACGCTTTCTGCGCGTAGCTGCCGTTGGTGCTAAATGCGTCTAATAACCGCTTCCAGCCCAAAGCGGACATGGCCAAACGAAACCTTGGGCGGATTGCGTACCTTCGCTGCGCCCGCAAACTAAACTGGGCAATTTGAAGAAAGCGGACGCTCAGGGCTCCGACCCAGCTTTTTCGATGTGCAATCGCGGCGAAAGTCGGCAAAGAGCCCAAATTTCCGAGTTTCTGCATTGTAGCGAATGGCCGGTAAGGTGATGATGGGAACGAACGTGTTTCCAATTGAGGTTGAGATAACGACTAGATGGCTGTGACAAAACGGCAGATTGCCCAATTTCTTAAAATCAACGCTAGAGACGCGATCGCCATAACGGAACGTCCTTCTATCGTCACTGACAAGTCGTATAGCGGTGGTTATCCGCTTTTGCCTAAATCGTTGGGTTGGCCCCGTGATCCAGAGGGCAATGAATGCATTTTTCTCGCCCAGATTGATCTAGCAGACTTGCCCGTCAGACCTGAAGGATGCGCAAAAACTGGCATGTTGTATGTGTTTTTGAATGCGGCGCTAGAAGACTTCATCGACAAGCCGACATCAGAGCCATTTCTCTACTACGCGACGGCTGATCAGGAAATTGAGCTTCGGAAACCGATGAGCCCAATCGCCGCAGCCAAATACTTTTGGTACACCGCCGACCGCCCAGGTCCGATTTCCTCAGGAAAAGATGCGTTGCCAAAGTCGGGATGGGATTTTGTCGTATTTACCGATCAGAACTACCCGGGTGTTATTGAGGACCGCAAGAAGCGTTTACTGTTAACTTCAGCCGAGAGGCAAACCCTGAAAAAGGTCAAGGCTGCGCCAGACGAGATCGCGAAATTCGTCTACAAATGTTCTGGGAACAACAGAGATGTCGTCACTAAGGACCTTCCTGAACCACCATATCGTGGTGGCTTCGAACTCATCGATCCGGGTTTCAAACTGAGG
>JBALTK010000263.1:0-4444 GCA_036964385.1 Sulfitobacter sp.
GTCTATCAGGCCAGCCACGGTATCAAGGATTTCCCCCTGACGCGCGATGTCATCGGTTGTGAACAAAGACCGTGTGAACATCAGCTCCCAGTGGATCGAAACCGCCTTGCCTTTGAACGGCATGATGTCAAAGCCCTTGGGATCGTCGATCAGGCCAAAGCGGCCCTGCGGTGCGATGAATTCAGCAATCTGCGTTACATAGGTTTCGGAATAGTTGGTTGAGAACACAAAGGCTGGCGCGCCGATGTTGAGGGATGCGATCTGTTCCGGCAGTGGTTTGGAGTGGTCGATGACGTGATGCGCGCCCAGTTCCTTGACCCATTCTTGCGTTTCGGGGCGCGACGCGGTGGCGATGATCGTCAGGTCGGTCTGCTCGCGCAGAAGCTGGATCGCGATGGAGCCAACGCCGCCCGCGCCGCCGATGATGACGATGGCATTGGCAGCACCCGGCACCGGATTTGTGACGTTTAGACGATCAAAGATCATCTCTTGCGCTGTCAGTGTTGTCAGCGGCAGGGCTGCTGCGGCGGCGGTGTCGATGGATTTTGGCGCATGGCCGACGATGCGCGCATCCACAAGGTGGTATTCGGCGTTGGTGCCGGTGCGGTTGATCGCGCCTGCATACCAGACCTTATCTCCCACGTTGAACTGTGTCGCCTTATCGCCCGTTTCGACAACCTCGCCCACGGCATCCCAGCCGAGGATCACAGGCGCATCGCCTTCTGCAGGGCGGTTCTGGCGGACTTTAACGTCGACAGGGTTGACCGAAACGGCGGCGACCTTGACCAGAATATCATGGCCTGTGGCGGCTGGATTATCGATCTCGAGATCGATCAGTGCATCGGCGCGGTCAATGGCGCCGTTAGTGGTGTAACCGATAGCTTTCATGTTTCTTCTCCGTATCTGAGGGGGGCTACGCGGCGCCCATGATAGACGCCGCGCAATGTTTGATTACGGCTGGGTTGTCAGGATGACATAGGCATGGTCGCTGCCGTCTTCGCCCATGTTTAGCGCAGGGTGCGTGTACAACTGGTTGGCAACGATATAAAGTGTGCCGTCCGGTGCGAAGGCAAAGCCATCCGCCCACCGCAACAGCGTGTCGTCTTGGGCGAAGACCTTAAAGCTGTCGGGTGTGGAGACCGTCACAGCATTGCGGGTGACATCTCCTGAGAACACGCGGCCCTCACCGTCAATGATAAAGCCGTCATTCGGACCTTTTTCAGCGTAGCGGGTGATCTGTGCGGCCAGGGCGGTGTCGTCTTGTGACGCATCTGCCAAAGCGGCCGCAGGAATGGACCAGATATCGCGGCCATTCATGGTGCCAAAGTAGACATTTTCGAACGTCGGATCGATTGAAATGGCGTTCATCGACAGGTGCCACGGAGTGGCGCTACCGTCCGCATCTTTGAACCCGACAAGATTACCGTCGATCACTACATCTTCATCAGACGGCATGAAACGTGTCGTGGCCTCCAACACACGGCGTGCCGCACCTGTCTCAATATCGATCACAATGAAAGCGGGCTTCAGGTCGGACGCAGGTGCTGTGAAGGTCATGTCGGCGATGTAGATCTTGCCGCGTTCTTCATCGAGGGCGAAGTCCTGAAGGAAAGAGATCGGGGTCACCACGTCGGACGGAATGTCGATGATCTTGTGCAGTGCGTCGGCCTTTGTGTCCCAGCCGACCAGTTTCGGCGCGCTGTCTGCGCTGCCCATATCAAGGATCCACACGATGCCATTGGCGTCCGATTTGATCCCGATGGTGCCAGCGATGCCAACATCACCGTTTTCAGGGCCATCGGCCCAATCTTGCGTCGGGAACGGAACCTTTGTGCCGTTTTTCAGCACCTCAACAACGCGCAACGCGGGGCCGTCCAGCGGCTGCTGGGTGATGATGACACGGTTGTCAGGGGTTACGGTGATGTTGCCGGGGCGGGTGTCGTTGATCTCGGCAAAGGTAGTCAATGCGGCGGTGGTGTCTGCAAAAGTTTGGCTGGCAAATGCAACAGTCAACGCCAGCGCAGAGGTCAAAAGCTTGGTTGTGGGCATCGTGGTTTTCCTATGGATATAGTGTATGGCGTTCGTGGATTTGTCTTCAGTTTATCTGTGTTGAGCCTTGCGCAGGTCGTCTTCCAATGCGCTAAGCTTGGTATTGCCGATGTAAAGCGCGCGCAGTTCGGCCATCGCTTGAGGCCCGATTTTGTCCACTGCATCATTCCGGGCGATCAAAGTCGCCTGATCCTGAATGCCCAACAGCCCCCTGGGTTCTTTCAAGGCACGAATGTTGTAGCGGTTATGCAGGAATTGAGGATGCCAGAGTGGAACAACCACCCAACGACCTTCGGCCACAGCGGCCTCGAACCGATCAAAGCAGGCAACTTCATCTCCGGGGCGGAACTCATAGCCCGCAGCGTCCAGTCCATAGGCACCGATCATCTCGGCTGAGAAGCGACTGATGCCTGCACCCGGATTGATCCCCTGGATCAAACGCTCCATTCGGGCCAACGCCGGTTCGCGCAGCAGGTCGGACACTGTGGCAACATCGGCTTGGGGAACGTATTCCGGCACGCCCCAGATGCAGTAGGGCTCATAAAGTACGGTGACTTTCTCAATCTGATCAAGCAACGGATTGAGGTATTTGTCGTGGCTTGAGGGCAACCAGGCCGAAGCAAGCAGATCGACTTTTCCGGCCCCCAGAAGGTCAAACGCGGCCTCATGGGGAGCGGATGAAAACGAAACCTGATGCCCGTGCTTTTCCAGAATTTTTGCCACCTCAAGGGCGCTCGCCTCGTGAAAGGTCAGGCTGATGTAGCCGATGTTGATTGGCTCGGGCATAGTGGTTTCCTTTGGGTCTATCTGACAAGCCTTCCCCGTTACCGGTGCGACAGGCGCACCTGTTTAGGACTGGCGTATTTTCGGGATCAAAGTCTGGTTGTTTAGCTCGCCATGGCGGGCTGCAACGTCACTCTACGTGAGACATCTCGTTGAGGATGAACTCTTCTACTGCGCCCTCAGTGGCCGCCATATAGGCTGCAAGATGGGGGGCATTCATGTGTGTCTGCCAAAGCGCGCGGGATTCCCAGTTCTCGTAGAACATGAAGTGTGCAGGGTTTTCGTTGTCCTGATGCAGGTCGTAGTTGATGCAACCCTCTTCGGCGCGGGTAATCGGAAGCAGCTTCAAAAGCTCGGCTTTGACCAGTTCGATTTTGTCTGCGTTGGCTTTGATGTTGGCGACGATTGTAAGCTTGGACATTGGTGTGTTCCTTTGAATGTCTGTTCCGATAACAAACATATACATCGCAGACATATGCGGATAAACAGACTTCACTCGAAATGATAATCCGAGAAATCCGCTTAATGCTGATCGACAATATCCGCCTGTTTTTGACCATCACCGAAAAGGGCAGTCTCGTCGCCGCAGGGCGCGAAGCGGGCCTTTCCGCGACCACCGTTTCGGAACGGTTGGCGGCCCTTGAGGCCCATTACGGCGTGGTCCTGTTCAACCGCACAACACGCTCGCTGAGCTTGACCGATGAGGGCCGCACGTTGTTGAGCGGGGCCAAAGTGGTGCTGGGAGAACTCGAAGATCTTGAAACACGCATCCGGCATGGTGCCGAAACCCTGTCAGGCCCGATCAGGGTCAGCGCACCCATCGACATTGGTCGCAGTATTGTGTCGGACGTAATTTCAAGCTTTACATCAGACCACCCCGCAATCTCAATCGAGCTGCTGCTGTCGGATGGCTATGTCGATATCGTCGGACAAGGATTCGATCTCGCCTTGCGGTTTGGTGCCGTCACGGACAGCACCCTGCGAACGCGCAACCTTGGCCAATTCCGCCGTATCGTTTGCGCCGCGCCGTCTTACATCGCCCAGCACGGTGCGCCAAAGACGCCTGCTGATCTGGCGCGCCACAACTGTCTGATCATGCGTTTCGGGGCGACCCTCGACAACGTATGGCGCTTTGGCTCAGGCAAGAAACCGCAAGCCGTTACCGTACGCGGCAACAAGACAGTGAACGATGGATCTCTGGTGCGGCAATGGGCGCTGGACGGGCATGGGATTATTCTGAAGTCTGAACTCGATGTCATCGAGGATGTAGAGTCAGGCAAGCTTATCGCTCTGCTTGAAGATTTCGCGCCACCGCCCAATCCGCTTCAAATGATGTTCCCCCCGGGAAGAGCCCAGCCACGACGCGTGCGCGCTTTGGCCGATGCATTTTCGCAAGCATTGGCAGCACGGAAGTCAATATAGCGCCCTGAAAGTACTCGAAGCCATGCCTCCATCTACGGATGTCTGCTTTAACACCTCAAATCATTTCGAGATCGTTGCGCAGCGAACGGCAGCTCTCCGCCCTTACTGAATGCTTATGTGGTGATATACAAATGAATTCAAAAGCTTATTTGCGACGGGCAGGTTGTGAGCCAGCTGCGCTCTGTCATGG
>JBALTK010000264.1:0-4384 GCA_036964385.1 Sulfitobacter sp.
CAAGCCATTCTGTCACATCATCGCCAGTGTCGCGTGGCACCAGCAGCAACAGGATATCGCCGGCTTCCAGTACGGTTTTGCGCAGGTGTGTTGTGATTTTGTGCCCGCGACGCGAAATGCCAAGCAGCACAGTTCGTTGACGCCATGCAAGTCCCACACTTTGTGCGGAGCGACCGGCTAGACGGCTTTCGGCTTTGACGACAACTTCGATGATCTCGACGCCTTCGCCATCAGCGCGCAGGCGATCTTCGCGCTCGGCTTCTGCTACCGCAAGGTCGAGGGTAGAGCGGAATTCATCCAGCGCATCAGGAGTCGCTTCCAACACGATTGCATCGCCGGCGCGCAACTCGGCACTTTGCGCACGCCCATAGCGGCGCTTACCGTCGCGCATCAGGCCGATGATAGTGACATCTGCCTTGTCGGCAGTCTCTTCTAGCTCTGACAGCCGTTTGCCGATTTGTTTGCTGCCCTCTGGCACGACAAGTTCGGCGATATAGGCATCAAGGTCGTCGGCGCTGATCCCGCCGTCATCGCGCGCAGGAATGAGGCGCCAGCCGACGAGGGCAACAAAGATCAAACCAGCAATCGCAGCAACGCCGCCCACAGGGGCGAAGTCAAACATTTTAAATGGCTCGCCAAGGCTTTCCTCGCGGATGGCTGCGATAATGATATTCGGCGGTGTGCCGATAAGTGTCACCATCCCGCCGAGGATCGTGGCAAAGCTGAGCGGCATTAGCGAAAGGCCTGCGGAACGACCCGCCTTGCGCGCTGTCTGGATATCAACAGGCATAAGCAGAGCGAGAGCGGCCACGTTGTTCATGAAGGCCGACAGAATGCCGCCAACGGCACCCATGAGCGTGATATGCGCCCCAAGTGATCTCGAGCTGTCGATCAACGTGCGGGTGATCAGCAGTACTGCGCCCGAGCGCACCAGCCCTGCAGACACCACCAGTACCAGAGCGACAACAAGCGTCGCGGGGTGACCAAAGCCGTCAAAGGCGTCCTTACTATCGACCACCCCCAGCACCACACCAGCCATGAGCGCCGAAAAGGCAACAATGTCATAGCGGAAGCGACCCCAGAGTAAGAGGCCAAAGACAGCGCCGAAAAGGCAGAAGAGGATGATTTGATCTGTTGTCATTGGGCCACCATGTTGCACGGACGCAGATTGAACAAGGGGAGAAAAGACACCTGCCGCACAGGCACTTGGGAGGTGTCGCGAACTTGCCAGATGTGAGCCTTGCCCCCGATGCACCTGCTGCCGTATAAGCGCGCCTGAAATAGTTACTTCAAACGGAGGCGATCCATGGCAGGCCATTCCAAATGGGCAAACATCCAGCACCGCAAGGGGCGTCAGGATAAGCTGCGCTCAAAGATGTTCTCGAAATTCTCGAAAGAGATCACCGTGGCGGCGAAGATGGGCGACCCCGACGTGGACAAAAACCCGCGCCTGCGCCTCGCGGTAAAAGAGGCCAAGCAGGCTTCGATGCCCAAGGATAACATCGACCGCGCGATCAAGAAGGCGACAGGGGGCGATGCGGAGGATTACGAAGAAATCCGCTATGAAGGCTATGGCACCAACGGTGTGGCAGTGATCGTCGAGACGATGACCGACAACCGCAATCGTACCGCATCTGTCGTGCGCTCTACCTTTACCAAATACGGCGGTAATCTGGGTGAGACGGGCAGCGTCGGCTTTATGTTCGACCGTAAGGGCGAAGTTATGTACCCTGCGTCCGTCGGTGACGCCGATACCGTGATGATGGCCGCGATTGAGGCGGGTGCAGAGGATGTCGAGAGTTCCGAAGACGGGCATGTAATTTATTGCGCAGATACAGACCTCAACGACGTGTCCACCGCACTCGAGGCCGAGCTGGGCGAAAGCGACAGCACCAAGCTTATCTGGCGTCCGACCACCACAACCGAGCTTGATCTTGAAGGCATGCAAAAGCTGATGAAGCTGATCGATGCGTTGGAAGATGATGATGATGTGCAGCGCGTGACGGCCAACTTCGAGGCCTCTGACGAGGTTATGGAAGCACTGGAATAAGACTTAGATCATTTAGTTAAAAAGGCCGTCGCACGTTGGTGCGGCGGCCTTTTTTTATTTCAACATGGGTTATTAGACGAAAAAACCGCCTCATGAGGCGGTTAGAGCGTCATGCATATTTTACTTTATGTCAGGTTGCTTGACGCATGGACCGCATCAGTCCCCACAATCCCGAGTTCTCTACGCGGCGGGGGCTGGAACTATTGCGCTGGCTTGTTACGTTCGCCAGTACGCTCTTTACTTCGTTCAAGCGATCTAACGCGCCATGGCCGCCTGCACTTGCCTGCATGCATAGAATTTTTGACTGGGTCTCAAGCGCATTCGCGATGAGGTCCAATTCGCTGGGGCTAATTTCTAGCTTCTTCATTGTCTCGTTCATCTTTTTATTTCCTTCAGCTCTACCAGGTCAGATAGGCACTCGTGGTAATATACGCTAGAGGCGACTGTTCAGTTTCACGTGATATCCGAAATTATTTCAATTTTCCGTTCAACTTCGGTTAAGGCGTTGAAAGATATAAAAAACAAAATCGGCTCTTTGGAGGTAAGAATTAGGCGCAATTGCGGTAAAACGCAAAACGCATTGTTGTGAGTTGCCTGTAATGTCTGGACAACTACGGGCCGCAGACTTAGGCCCAAAGCCTGTCTTTCCATTTGTAAAAGATCTATTTTCCATGGCTTCATTCATCCCCGGTTTTCTGCTCAACCTCTCGCTTATCTTGGCGATTGGCGCGCAAAACGCCTTTGTCTTGCGGCAAGGCTTGCGGCGAGAGCATGTATTCTGGGTCTGCCTTACCTGTGCTGTTGCCGATGCGGTTCTGATTGCTGCCGGTGTTGCGGGCTTTGGTGCATTGGCCGAGGCACTTCCGTGGTTCGAGGCGGCAATGCGTTATTGCGGGGCTGCTTTTCTGCTGGCCTATGGCACACGTGCCGCGATGAGCGCGTGGCGCGGAGGCGAGGTGCTGGAGGCGGCGGGGGAGAATGGTCAGTCGCTCAAACGCACGATCCTTACGTTGTTGGCGATCACGCTCCTCAATCCACATGTATATCTCGATACGCTGGTACTGGTTGGCTCGGTCTCGGCGCAATATCCTGATCGCGTGGCCTTCGCAGCGGGGGCGATCCTCGCCAGCGTTATCTTCTTCTTCATCCTTGGGTATGGTGCGCGCCTGCTACAGCCAATATTCGCCAAACCTGTGAGTTGGCGAATTCTTGATGTGCTGATTGCCGTCACGATGTAGACCATCGGGATCGCGCTGCTCACCCAGTAAGCCCTTGCACGCAATCCGAAAACACGGTCAAGCTGTCCTATGGTAACTCGAAATCCCCAAAGGCCCGTCACAGGTATCTTCTGGATGCTGGTGACAGGTTTATGCTTCATCATGGTCACGGCGCTGGTTAAAACGATGGGACCGCGCCTCCCACCGGGGGAGGCTGCTTTTCTGCGGTACGCTATGGGTTTGGTGTTTTTGCTGCCTTCCATTGGTACATTGCGCGCGGCACATCTCACGCGCAGGCAGTGGACACTCTTTTCGGTGCGCGGGCTGTGTCATGCGGGCGGGGTGATCTTGTGGTTCTACGCCATGGTTCGCATCCCCATCGCGGAAGTCACTGCCATGGGGTATCTGGCGCCGATCTATGTGACCATTGGTGCCGCCGTATTTCTGGGGGAGCGCCTTGCCGCTCGTCGCATCGTTGCGGTGCTTCTTGGTCTTGTCGGTGCTGCTATCGTCCTACGCCCCGGTTTCAGGGAAGTGAGCGATGGCCATATGGCGATGCTCATGGCGGCATTCGTTTTCGCAGGCAGCTATCTTGTGGCCAAGGTGATGGCCGATGAGGTTAAGCCAAGCGTGGTTGTCGCGATGCTCTCTATCTTTGTGACAATCGGTTTGGCCCCCTTTGCTGCTGCTGATTGGGTAGCACCCAATGCGCGCGAATTGACGTTTTTGGCGGCTGTAGCCCTTTTCGCCACCGCCGGGCATTACACTATGACGCTCGCGTTTGCTGCGGCGCCCATGACCGTCACCCAGCCTGTGACCTTTCTTCAACTCATCTGGGCGACGCTGTTGGGGCTGATCTGGTTTGACGAAGCCGTTGATATCTGGGTTGTTTTGGGCGGGATCGTGATCCTTGGGTCGGTCACATTCATCACATGGCGCGAGGCCATGCTGAAGCGCCAAGTGACGCCGGATGCAGTCGCGACGAAGGGCTGAAATTTATATTGATTGACGGATCAATATAAAACGACCACGTTACGCGCCATGTTCATGAAACGTCGAATCTGATGCCCAAAGTCGGGATGGAACCCCTGCGCCGCGCGTCGCTGGTCCAAGCCAC
>JBALTK010000265.1:0-4380 GCA_036964385.1 Sulfitobacter sp.
GCAGATCGTTCGCGGGAGCTGGCACGTGGCTGAGATATCCTTTGACGATTTCATGAAAGTTGATGTTCGCACGGGGCGGGTGATCAAGGCGGAGCCATTCCCCGAAGCGCGCAAACCTGCGATCAAAATGTGGATCGATTTCGGCGAAGAAATTGGTGTACGCAAGACTTCTGCGCAGGTCACCGACCATTACACGCCTGAAGCGCTAATCGGGCGGCAGATCATGGCGGTTGTGAACTTTCCACCCCGCCAGATCGGGCCGTTTATGTCAGAGGTTCTGGTGCTGGGTGTGCCGGATGAAAGCGGTGCGATTGTGTTAGTTAAGCCAGATCAAGAGACGCCATTGGGTGGGAGAATGCATTGAAAAAAGTATTGATTGGCAGGGTGTTGCCAGATGAAGTTTATGTATCACTTCAGGGACTGGACGTAAGGCGTCGCGATGAAACACAACCTATGAGCGGCGAGGAAATGCGCGCGGCGTTGCGAGATTATGACGGTGTTATGTGTACCTTGGGGGATCAATTCTCTGCCGAGGTTTTTGCGGATGTGCCTGATGCGCGGTGTAAGGTTTTGGCTAACTTTGGCGTAGGGTATAATCACATCGATGTAGCTGCCGCGAAGGCTGCGGGGATCACCGTGACCAACACGCCGGGTGCTGTAACGGATGCTACCGCTGATATCGCGATGACGCTGATGTTGATGAGCGCGCGGCGCGCAGGCGAAGGGGAGCGGCTGGTCCGTTCTGGCGCTTGGAGAGGCTGGCATCCGACGCAAATGCTCGGCATGCACCTCACGGGGAAGAGTGTTGGCATTGTAGGAATGGGCCGCATCGGGCAAGCGATTGCGCGACGTTGTCACTTTGGCTTTGGGATGTCGGTTCGCTATTTCGGTCGTAACGAAAAGCTGCTCGACTTTGATGCGATTTTCCACAGTGATCTAACAGATATGGCAGCGCACGTTGATGTGTTGGTGACAGCCGTTCCTGGTAGCCCCGAGACGCATCACCTGATCGACGCAGAGGTGATGCACGCGATGCAGCCGCATGCACGACTCATCAACATTGCCCGTGGTGATGTGGTAGAGCAGGCGGCATTGGTCGATGCGCTTGAGCGTGGTGTGATCGGTGGCGCGGGGCTGGATGTTTACGAATTCGAGCCGGAGGTGCCGCAGGCGTTACGTGATCTGGATAATGTGGTGCTATTGCCGCATATGGGTACGTCCACGGGGGAGGTTCGTGTGGATATGGGGCGTATGGTGGTTGAGAATTTACAATCTTTCCTGCGGGGCGATGTGCCGCCCAATCCGGTTTAGCTGTCCCCGACGGCCTTACGCCAATGGCGGCGGCACAGGGAAACGTAACTCTCGTTGCCGCCGATCTGGACCTGTGCACCCTCACGGACCACGTTGCCCTCTGCGTCTTGGCGGATGACCATGCTCGCTTTTTTGCCGCAGTGGCAGATCGTGCGAATTTCGCGCATTTCGTCCGATAGGGCGAGCAGGGCAGCCGATCCTGGAAACAGGCGACCCTGAAAGTCCACGCGCAAACCATAGCACATAACAGGCACGCCAAGATCGTCTACGGCACGTGCGAGTTGCCAAACCTGAGTGTCACTCAGGAAATGCGCCTCATCGATAAAGATGCACGCGCACGATCCTTCCTCCAGACGATTGGAGATTTTCTGGAAAAGATTCTCTTCGCTATGGAAGGTGTCGGCCTCCTCTCCAATACCAATGCGCGAGGCGATTCGCCCTTCACCAGCGCGGTTATCGAGCTGTGCGGTGATCAGATAGGGAACCATCCCGCGCTCGCGATAATTATACGCGGCTTGGAGCAGGACAGTCGACTTGCCGGCGTTCATGGTGGAGTAATTGAAATATAGTTTGGCCATAGCGGATATTTATCCGCCTGACCCTGCGCGGTGCAAGGCCATCTGGCACTCATTGACAAATTTAGGGGGAAATTGCACTAGGTTACAGCAGATACGAACTATATGCTCGTATAGAGATGGCGATTGAAGGTTATGACGATGAATGCAGCGGGCAATTATTTGAAGAAACACACAGAAGCCTTGGTTAAAGCGGTTGGTGTCGAAGCTGCATGCGAAGTAACCGGTAAGTCGAAAGCGACGCTTGGACGCTACTATTCTGACCATGATGAACATGCCGATCGCTTTATGCCTGTTGATGCTGTTGCAGCGCTTGAGATGGCGGCGGGATATCCGCATGTGACCCAAGCGTTGGCCGAGCTGTCAGGCGCACGTGTCGAATTTGACGAACGCCGCCCGAATGACGAAAAAAAGGGCACCGTGAACATGGACGTGATCGCGCTGAGCCAGCGTTTTGCGATGCTGATGGGCGAATATCAAGAATCGATCGCGGACGGAAAGATCACGGTAAACGAGGCGAAGCGTTTGCTGAAAGAGACAACGATGTTGCAGCAGGTGCTCGTGGATATGAAGCTGCATCTCGAAGACGAGAGTGTCTGAAGACCTTCCTTCAGCTGTGATTGATGCGCTGCCACAGATTGATGTGGAGGCGCTTAAATCACCTGACGATCCTGGCCATAAGCCCCGAATTTTATTGCTATACGGCTCCCTGCGGGCGCAAAGTTATTCGCGCAGCGCAGCGGAAGAATCGGCACGAATCTTGCGGTATTTGGGTTGCGAGACAAAGCTGTTTGATCCGCGCGGTTTGCCCCAGCCCGACGATGCGGAGCCTGATCACCCCAAAGTTTCAGAGCTGCGCGAATTGGCGGTTTGGGCAGAGGGCATGGTATGGTCCAGCCCCGAACGGCACGGCGCGATGACTGGCATTATGAAATCACAAATCGATTGGTTGCCGCTTTCTTTGGAGGGTGGCATTCGTCCGACGCAAGGTAAGACGCTGGCCATTATGCAGGTGTCTGGCGGATCACAGTCGTTCAACGCAGTGAACCAAATGCGCATTCTTGGGCGCTGGATGCGGATGGTGACCATTCCAAACCAGTCAAGTATTCCAAAGGCTTGGCTGGAATTCGACAGCGAAGGGCGACTGCCTGCAGGACCATTTTACGCGCGGATCGTGGATGTCATGGAAGAGCTGGTCAAGTTCACATGGCTTGTGCGTGGGCGCAGCGATTATCTTGTTGATCGCTACTCCGAGCGGGTGGAAAGCGCCGAACAGGTTCACAAACGGGTATCGTTGAAAGACATTTAACCGTGCTTTTGGACGATGACGGAGCCCACAGAATAGCCCGCGCCGAAAGAACAGATCAGACCTGTTTCGCCATCCTTCATGTCGTCCGAATACTTTGAAAACGCGATAATCGACCCCGCAGAAGACGTGTTGGCGTAGTCTTGTAGAATGTTGGGTTGCTCGCCTGGTTCGGGATTACGGCCAAGGACCTTCTTGCCGATAAAGTCGTTCATGGACTTGTTCGCTTGGTGCAGCCAAAGGCGTTTGAGATCAGAGGCTTCGATATGCTCCTCTGCCATATGTCCTGCAATGTGGTCCGCAACCATGGGCAGGACTTCCTTGAACACTTTGCGTCCGTTCTGCATGAATTGCATGTCTCGACGGTCAGCTACGCCATCAGGGCGGGAGCGGCGCAGGAAGCCGTTGTTGTTACGGATGTTGTTGGAAAAATCTGTGGCGCAACGTGTTGATTTAATTTCAAAGTAGGGGCCTGAGGCGTCCTCTGCGCGCTCGATCAGGGTGGCGGTTGCCACGTCGCCGAAGATGAAGTGGCAGTCGCGGTCACGCCATTCTAGATGCGCAGAACATATTTCAGGGTTAACGACCAGTGCGCTGCGGATAGAACCTGCGCGGATCATATCGGCCGCAGCCTGAATTCCGAAGGTGGCGGAGGAGCAGGCAACGTTCATATCAAAGGCGAAGCCATTGATTTCTAGGAGATCTTGGATTTCAATCGCGACGGCAGGGTAGGCGCGTTCGAGGTTGGATGCCGCGCAAATCACGGCATCGACGTCTTTGGCAGTCTTGCCTGCAGCTTTGAGTGCCTTTTGAGCAGCGTCCAGCGCCATTTCTGCCATCTGGGACAGCTCGTCATCACTGCGCTGGCGCAGGAGTGGATGCATAACGTGTGGGTCGAGGATGCCCGTTTTATCAAGCACATAGCGCTGGTTGATGCCGGATGCTTTGAAGATGAAATCTTCGGAGGAATACTCTTTCGCGGGCAGATCACCTGATGCGATCTTCTCTGCGTTTTCGGCGTTGTAGATGTCCACATAGGCATTGAACGCCTCGACCAGTTCGGCGTTGGTGATTACCTGTTCGGGGGTGAAAACGCCTGTGCCTGTGATCGCGGGTGTGTACATCTCTTATTCCTCTTTACTGATAAAGGCTTACGTACGTTTAGGCCTGTGGATATCGTGTCATTCT
>JBALTK010000266.1:0-4313 GCA_036964385.1 Sulfitobacter sp.
GAATGGGTCTTTGTGATGTGCGGACCCACGATTATGATGGATACCGTTGAAGATCACCTGATTGAAAGGGGCACGTCCTCTCATCGTATCCTATCGGAGCGGTTCAACTATGAATAATCCATTCAAGCATGTGTGTCTGCGGCGAAGGGTATCTTTAACCATTTGGATACTGAACATCATACTCTGCTTGATAGCTCTCGCCTTTGTACTTCGCTAATTTTTACTTTTACAGATGCCCTTATGCGTCGCTTGCGCCGGGAAAAGGTGCATCATTAAAGACCACTTAGATTTTGTTGCGCGCCCATAAGTTCGCTTTGTACGTTGACCGACGTTTCACCCAACAAAATGCTGTACGATGCACTCACTGGGCAATCTGGGTGCATGCCAGCCTATCCCAAGACTACTTCCGATGGTGCAAAGGCGCAAAATCAAGACGGTAGTCTTCAGCAACCTGAAACACGGTCTCATTGGGAACCTGATGCCAGTTTTCGCCATGCGTTATCGGTTCGGACGCGATTTCAGTGGCAAGATAAGAGCGCTTCGGATCATGATGGACATGTGACTTACCGCAGATGGGACAGTTGTAAGTATGATCGCGCACCAGGTAGAAAAGCGATCGATTGAAGCAAGAGCCGATCAGATGTTCTCCGTTAGTCAGGATGATATTCAGTCCGACACGCGCGTCAGGGTCAACTTCGGCAGACCACCTGATGACCTGTTCGAGCCCTAATTTTACAGTCTCAAACAAGCCGCGTTCAGGGTGCTGCAGAAACAGGCCCAGAAGATAGCGGAAAATATGCTCGCTATCCGTTGTCCCTTTGATTTCGGATCGGTGCAGCGGATCGATATGATCCAGCATCTTTGCGCGGACCTGATCAAAATTTGGTACTGTCCCATTGTGAGCAAAAATCCAGCGACCGTGATGGAAGGGATGTGTGTTTTCTATGCTGGTCCCGCCTACGGTGGCGCGCCGCACATGTGCCACTACGGTCCGCGCATAGACGCGCGCAGCCTTTCGGCTGAAATGCTCGCCATGGAAGGCGGCCCAGACTTGTTTTTCAACCATCGGATTTCCGTTCGGATAGTCGGCGACCCCCCAGCCGTGACCATGCGCATACCCCTGCATGTCACCCTTACTTTGTTCCATTAGCGCGTTTTGTGATTTCACAAGGCTGCATTCGACCCTCGTGGGTTCATTGGCGTGCATCGCATAGAGACGGCACATGGGTTGTTTCTCCTATTTTGCTCCCAGAGTAATGGATTATTCGTGGTCGGGGTGATCCAGATCAATTGCCGCTGAGATATGTCACCCAAAAAGGGGCTATGAATGCTATTGCCTCACCCACGGATCGCTCAGATCAAAGCTATGTTGCAGAACTGCTTGATGGCGAACCAGCTTTGCTCACTTCGCTGGATTTTGGACCGAATGTTGCACAGGGGATCGGTGACGGGCCATCTTTGCTCATCGGGGATCAGTCCGAAATTGCACTGCTTGCTTCGGCACAGGTGTCGCGACTCGACTATCGCATGGCCTTATTGGCGAAACCCGGTGACAGCGTATTGGTCCGCCGTCAGGTACGCGAGTTTGAAGATTATCTTGCAGATAGTCTAAGTCAGGAAAACGTTACATATCTGCATGGGCGCGCGGATGATCCCCGCCCGGTCACGCTACAGGCACGCACATCCGGCACGATGCTTGAAACGCTCGCGCAATTGGCACAGAAATCGGGTGGGCTGACATTGAAACCCTACCTTACAACCGGACACAGTTGGCGGCTGGCCCAGACTTTGGGTGAGGCAACCAAGTGCTGTATCCATGTCTGCGGTCCCTCACCAAGGCTGACGCAGCGGGTCAATGACAAGCTTTGGTTTGGACAGTTTGCTCGCCGTATTTTGGGCGATCACGCAACGCCGCCGACACGCGCGGCATACGGCCCGGCGGCGGCGGCAGGGTTGGTGAGCCAGATTGCCAAGACGAGCAGTCAGATCATTGTCAAAGTGCCTGATAGTGCAGGCTCCGCAGGAAACCTGCACCTTGAAGGAGCGACGGTTCGGGGAAAAAGCCTTGATGATCTGAGGCACTTCCTGCTGCATCGTCTTCGTACTTTTGGTTGGCAGGATACGTACCCGATCCTTGTGGGTGTTTGGGATGAAAATGTCAGGTGCAGCCCGTCTGCACAGATATGGGTGCCGCGTTTTCAGGATGGGCCGCCTGTGATTGAGGGCATCTTCGAACAACATGTCCAAGACAGCGTTGCCGCCTTTGTAGGCGGGGCGCGATCGACCTTGCCTCAAGTATTACAGGACCGTCTAAGCGCCGAGGCGTCACGCATTGCGGCCATCTTGCAGCGACTGGGATATTTCGGAAGATGCAGCCTTGATGCGGTGATCTTCCGTACTTCCGACGGGGCCGACAATATCCACTGGATCGAATGCAATGGGCGATGGGGCGGCGTCTCTATCCCGATGACCGTCGCGGACGGTCTTTGCGAAGGTCAACCTGCTCCAGCTATCTCCGTTGTGCAGGAGCTGCATCCGGACCGTCAGATGCAAACAAAGGAACTTCTCCAGCGGCTTAGTGACCTGTTGCTTCGGGTCGGCCATGACAAAACCGGCATTGTCGTGATGTCACCCCCTGAACACGACAATGGTGCGCATATAAATCTACTTTCTCTGTCTCAAACGCAGGTTGCTTGCGACGAAATTCTGAATGAAGCGATGCAGAGGATTTTGAATTAGGAATTGTTTCACTAAAAACCGTTGGGCATTTAACGCGAACGCCATTGTCCGCTCTCGAGAGATTACGCCGTACTTCAGCACGCTGAACGTTGCTTTATATGCGCCGGAACGACAAATCGTGCTGCAGCCGCATAGGTCCGTTTTGTCCCGCTGACCAACGTTTGACACTTCGAAATGCCGCGCCATGCACGATTGGCCGCTTCGGCGCGCCGCAGCAATAGGAAGTCGCTATCAATGTCCGCTAGGGGCAGTTCGTGTCGCTAGACACCATGGGCGGGAAGCGGTCGTTCGCTGCGGTTGCAAAGGGCGTTTAAGCGGTCTTCGAAAGGAGACGCTCAGTGTAACACTTTCGCTCAATGCTCTCATTTTGTGACTGAGCCTTTCATGTTAAAGGAGGCAAGCGCTCAGTTGTAGAATGTTGTTTTGGGTACGAATAAGAACTGCAGACATGAAACGGCCGTCGCATCATTTCGATTGTGATCTGCTATAAACGGCCATTGCTCAGTTCTGGGACAATCGGAGCTGTATTAAGCAATAGATGAAAGATGTCAGAACCAAGGGGCGTTTTGGGATCAGACTTCGATATGTCTTTGAAAAACTACACTGGCTGCCTCACACCTGCCCACTGGCGCGGACATTAGACTTGTTTTCAGAGGGGGGGTATCAGCTCCCATGAACCATAATGTGAACCCGGTGTCCCGTTGGGATATTGCGCGTAAATGTGCGAAGCTTATCTGTTCATTATGAGACCAGGAAGGTAATAAAAGCGGACATTTCGGGGAGTTAAATGGATTGTCTCCATTTTGGAAATAGTTCTTTTGCGGTTAGATGCTTACACCGAGAAATCATCTTGTCACTCGCACTGATTTCGGCAATGTCTCCTGCGTTATCAGTGTTGTTTGATGAGTTGGGTTAGTAATGGGTAATACACTTTTCGTTGGTCACAGTTTGGTCGGGCAAGTCATGCCGACCATGTTCAACAGTTTCATGCAGAGCCAGAACGTTGATGTGAATGCCGATGCGCAGGTCATCAACGGCGCGTCACTGCGGTACAATTGGGACAATGGCGCAAGTGCTCAGGGGGTAAATGCCCGTGAGGTTTTGCTCAGCGGTGACTACGACACGGTTATCGTGACCGAGGCGATCCCCCTTGATGACCAGATCCGCTGGAGCGATACCCAAGGCTACGTTTCGCGTTATTTCGACCTCGCACAGAGCGCTGATGCGGATACCCGTGTCTACGTATATGAGACCTGGCACGAGATAGGGCCGGATACCAACGCATGGCGTGCACAAATCGAAAGCGATCTGGCCACGTGGCAAGGGATCGTCGATGACGTGAACGACAATGCGACCGCGGGAGCAGCTGAGGCGCTTATAATCCCCGCAGGCCAAGCCATGGGGGCGCTACATGACAGGATCGAGGCGGGCGAGGTTCCTGGCATCACAAGCATTCGTGACCTGTTCAGCGACGATATCCATCTGAATGATACTGGCAACTGGTTTATTGCGGCGCTACATGCGTCTGCCTTGACGGGTGTAGACGTGGCTACGCTGCCTCTTGAGACGTTTAA
>JBALTK010000267.1:0-4312 GCA_036964385.1 Sulfitobacter sp.
CAAAAGATGCAGGGAGAGTGGTTCCTGACAGGCGATCAGGGGAGCATGGACGCTGACCACCAGATTACCTATCTGGGTCGCAATGATGATATGATGAATGCGGGCGGGTTTCGTGTGTCGCCCGTAGAGGTCGAGTCCTGCCTCACGAAGTACGACGGCATTACCGCCGTGGGCGCCGCAGAAGTGGCTGTAAAAGAAGATGTAACGGTCATTGCCGCCTTCTATACCGCCGCCACCCCACTGGACGAAGACGCCTTGCGCCGCTATGCCGAGGCCAACCTGGCGCGGTACAAGCAACCGCGCCTCTATATCCATTTGCCAGAGCTGCCCATGGGCGCAAACGGCAAGCTCCTGCGCGCACAGCTGCGCCAGCAATTTGAGGCCTCCCGATGAGTGAACCTGTCAAACTTGATATTATGTCCGATCCGATCTGCCCGTGGTGCTATATTGGTAAGGCGCATCTGGACCGCGCCCTTGCTGCGGCCCCCGATCATCCGTTTGTGATCGAATGGCATCCATTCCAGCTCAACCCCGATATGCCGTTGGAGGGTATGGATCGCCGTGCCTATCTGGAGGGAAAGTTTGGCGGCAAAGAAGCAGCGGTAAGAGCCTATGCACCTGTGGTTGAACATGCGAAAAAAGCAGGCCTCAACATCAACTTCGAGGGAATGAAACGGACTCCCAACACGCTGAACGCGCACCGCCTGATCCATTGGGCAGGCATCGAAGGGCGCCAGACCGCCGCAGTCTCCGCGCTGTTCAAAGCGTATTTCGTCGATACCCGCGACATTGGTGACGCCGAAGTACTTGCAGACATTGCCGACAGCATTGAAATGGACGCCTCCTTGGTGACGCGCCTGCTTGGGACGGATTCCGATATGCAGGATATCCGTGATCGTGACGCACACAGTCGCTCAATGGGGATTAATTCGGTGCCGACTTTCATCGTGGGTGGCAAGCACGCCGTGCCAGGTGCGCAGCCGCCAGAACTTTGGGCAAAGGTTATCGCCGAAGTGTCAGGTGCCTCTACGTAATGTTGCAAAAGCGCCGCTAGACGCGCTGCGACCCCAAAAAAGCACTAGGCGGCAGCGGTTCTGTGGCCTAGTCTCGATCCTAAGAGGCAAAAAGCCTCATCTAAAATAAAAATACCTTTGAGCAGGTGTGCAGGCAGTGAACAGGCAAAACTCCCTTTCGGGCGTATCCCTTTCCAATATATATGCGGCTTTGTCGCAGCCATACCGCTCGTGTTGCGCTTTTGCGCGGCGTTTGGTGTATTGAGAAAGGCTGTTTTACTATGATGTCTCCGATGTCTTCGCGTGTTGTCCTGACCTACGGATCATTTGACCTGTTTCACCAAGGGCACGCCCGCCTGCTGCAACGTCTCTCCATGCTCGGCAGCGAGTTGATCGTTGGCTGCTCTACCGATGCCTACAACGAGGAAATGGGGGTACCCTCCGTCACTTCCTACGCACAGCGACGCCTTATGCTCGAGAGTTGCCGTTTCGTGAGCCGCGTGATCGCTGAGCAGGACTGGGATCAGAAATACACCGATATCATCAATTACAACGTCTCTGTCTTTGCCATGGGTGAAGACTGGCGCGGACAGTTTGATAACTTCGAGGACATCACCCAAGTTGTCTATGTGCCGCGCGCTGAAATTATCGGCAACCGTCGTCCGTTCAACGCCATCCCACAGCCCGCTTTGCGCATGGTTGCAGGTTAACCCCTTTCGGATTGTCACGCCTGCAGCCTTAGCTTAACACCACAGAAGTATCTATTTTTGATACGTTAAGTGCATCGGAGTGCTGCTTGTCCACGCCAACTGAACCGTTCCGTATGGGCCGCACCGAGTTTGTGGCCCTCTTGGCCATGATGCTGGCCTCCGTCGCATTTTCCATCGATTCCATGCTGCCAGCCCTGCCCGAAATCGGGCTGGAATTGACACCGGACGCGGTGGAAAAAGCGCCCCTCATCTTGACCATGTTCTTGCTGGGCATGGGGCTGGGGACATTTGTCACTGGACCGCTGTCAGATGCCTTTGGTCGCAAGCGCGTGATCCTCGCATCCAGCGTTCTGTTCATCGCAAGTGCTGCCGTTGCCTATGTGAGTCAATCCTTCGAGATGGTCCTTGCCGCCCGTCTGGTGCAGGGACTTGGCGCGTCCGGCCCTCGCGTTGTGACCAACGCAATCGTGCGCGACCGTTTTTCTGGCCGTCAAATGGCTAAGATCATGTCGATCATCATGATGATTTTTGTCCTCGTGCCTGCGGTTGCGCCGCTGCTTGGATCGTTCATCATCGTTTGGAGCGGCTGGCGCGGCATCTTCCTCGCGTTTATCGTTTTTTCGGCGACTTTTACCTTATGGATGACGTTCCGCCTGCCCGAAACCCTTCCCTTGGAGAGCCGCCGTCCGATGCGCCTCGGGTTGCTGTGGCGTGCGGCAAAGGAAGTGCTGGGCCATCCCATCGTGCGCTTGTCCATTGTCGTGCAGATGCTGGTCTCTGCTACGCTATTTCTCACGCTGATGCTCGTGCAGCCAATCTATGACCTTGTCTATGATCGCGGGAGCGAGTTTCCGTACTGGTTCTTTGCCGTTGCCATCGTCGCAGGAAGTGCCAGCCTGCTCAATGCTTTGCTGGTGGTTCGCTTTGGCATGTGGAAGCTCATCACATGGGCTATTGGCGCACAGATCATTCTTGCAGGTACTTTCGTTGCCTTCGATCTCGGTGACGGCGCTTACGGATTTTACTTCTTCCTGTTCTGGCAAACCAGCATCTTCTTCCAAGCGGGCCTGAGCTTTGGCAATCTCAACGCTATCGCGATGGAACCGATGGGCCATATCGCAGGAATGGCAGCCTCGGTCATCAGTGCTTTCTCGACTGTAGGTGCAGTCGCAATTTCAGGCCCTATAGGCACGCGGTTCAACGGCAGTGAGCATATCCTGATCCTGTCCGTGCTAATCCTGTCGTTGATCAGCATGGCCTGTATGTTCAGAATGGCGCTGCATATGCGCAAGTCTGGTACAGCTTAGGCTCTTGCCTTCTTTGCGGCCTTTTCCTTGGCCACGACATGCTCGGCCAAGTCCTTTGCAATCGCAAACGCGCCTTTGATCTTATCCGTGTCTGTCGCCCAGTCACGGCGCACAACGATTTTGTTGTCTTTGACCTTTGCCAGCCCGCGTTGGTCCTGAATGAACTGGACCAGCCCTTCAGGTGAAGCGAACTTGTCGTTGTGGAACTGGATCGTGGCCCCTTTTGGTCCGCCGTCCAGTTTTGCAATGCCTGCGCGCTTGCACATGGCCTTGATCCGCACGACCAACATGAGGGTGTTGACCTCTTTCGGCAAAGTACCAAAGCGGTCGATCAGTTCGGCAGCAAAGCCTTCCAGTTCGACCTTCTTGGTCAGCTCGGACAGGCGGCGATAGAGGCCGAGGCGCACATCAAGGTCGGGCACATAGTTCTCTGGAATGAGTACCGGAACGCCAAGATTGATCTGCGGTGCCCATTGGCCGTCATTATCAACCACACCTTCAAGTTGCCCAGAGCGGATCTTCGCGATCGCGTCTTCCAGCATGGATTGATAAAGCTCGAACCCGACATCACGCATTTGGCCTGACTGCTCTTCACCCAGCAAGTTGCCTGCGCCCCGAATGTCGAGATCTTGAGAGGCGAGCGTGAACCCTGCCCCCAAGGTATCCAACGATCCGATCACCCGCAGACGTTTCTCCGCCAATGGGGTCAGCTTCTCACGCGGCTTCGTCGTCAGATAGGCATAGGCGCGCGTCTTTGAGCGGCCGACACGTCCCCTGATCTGGTAGAGTTGTGCAAGTCCGAACATATCAGCGCGGTGCACGATCATCGTGTTTGCCGTAGGAATATCGAGACCTGACTCCACAATCGTGGTGGCCAGCAGGATGTCATAGCTGCCGTCGTAAAAGGCGTTCATGCGATCATCGAGTTCACCTGCCGCCATCTGGCCATGAGCAATGACATAGGTTAGCTCAGGCAGTTGATCCTTAAGGAAGGCTTCAATCTCAGGGAGATCGGAAATGCGCGGCACCACATAGAACGACTGCCCACCGCGATAGTGTTCACGGAGCAAGGCTTCGCGCAGGGTCACTTTGTCAAATTCGGACACATAGGTGCGGATGCTCAAACGATCCACCGGCGGCGTGCCGATGATGCTCAGGTCACGCACCCCGGTCAGCGACAACTGCAATGTGCGCGGGATTGGCGTAGCGGTCAGGGTAAGTACATGCACGTCAGTGCGCATGGATTTCAGCCGCTCTTTGTGTCCCACCCCAAAGTGCTGTT
>JBALTK010000268.1:0-4292 GCA_036964385.1 Sulfitobacter sp.
CGCACGCGATGCACTGACCCACCCCTATTTTGCCGCGCGGGGCTATGCTTGCGCACGTGTCGATATGCGCGGCAATGGCGATAGCGAAGGCTTGATGGAAGACGAATACACCGCACAAGAGCTGTCGGATGCGGTTGAGGTAATCCAATGGGCTGCTGCACAACCATGGTGCAACGGTCATGTGGGGATGATGGGTATTAGCTGGGGTGGCTTTAACTCACTACAAGTTGCCGCCCTTGCGCCCGACGCGCTCAAAGCAATCATAACCTTATGCTCGACGGTGGACCGTTTTGCCGACGATATACATTATAAAGGTGGTTGCCTGCTCAATGAGAATTTGGGCTGGGGTGCGACAATGCTCAGTTACTCAAGCCGCGCGCCGGACCCTGCTCTGCGCAACAACTGGCGTGAGATGTGGCTGGAGCGGCTGGAGAACGAACAGTTCCTTCCCTCCGTCTGGCTGCGCCACCAACGTCGCGATGCGTATTGGGAACACGGATCGGTCTGTGAGGACTACTCGAAAATCAAAGCCAAGGTGCTGGCCATTGGCGGCTGGGGGGATGCCTATAAAAACGCAGTACCTCAACTCGTCGAAGCATTGGACGGAGCAAAGGGGATCGTGGGTCCGTGGGTTCACAAATATCCCCACTTCGCCGTACCGGAACCCCGCATCGGATTTTTGCAGGAAGCGCTGCGGTGGTGGGACAAGTGGCTCAAGGGTATCGACACTGGCGTTGAGACTGACCCTGATTACCGCGCCTATCTTATGGACGGTCTGCGCCCCGCAGCATGGTATACGGAGCGGCCGGGCCGTTGGATCGCTGAGGAGCGAGGTGCCACAACACATCTGCCCGTGCAAACACTACACCTGACAGACAAAGGCTCGTTGGATGAAACGCCTCAGGCAATGAATATCCCCGTCGCATCTCCCGCACATTGTGGAGCAGCAGCGGGTGAGTATTGCGCTATTTGGCTTGGGCCGGAAATGGCTGGCGACCAGCGGGGCGATGATGCGCTCTCGGCCACGTTCACTTCGGCTGCGTTGGACGCGGATATGGATTTGGTGGGCGCACCGCGCCTCACGCTCGCGCTCAGCTGTGACAAACCGCAGGGCCAAATTGCAGTGCGCCTCAACCACATCCACCCTGACGGGGCCGCAACGCGGATCACCTATGGCGTGCTGAACCTGTCGCACCGCAACAGCGCATCGAACCCGCAAGCGATGACGCCCGACAAGATCGAAGAGATCACCCTGAACTTGGATCACATCGCCTACCGTGTGCCTGCAGGCCACCGTATTCGGGTCTCTATATCTACATCATACTGGCCGCTCATCTGGCCTGCGCCCGAAGCTGCGCAAATAACTCTGACCCAAGGCAGTATTGCCCTGCCCCAACGGCCGACATCAGGAGGGGACGAAGTTACTTTTCTGCCACCAAAAGCAGCAGCCCCGTGGAAGACTGTAGAAATAAGACCCGAAAATCATATCCGCCGTCAGGAAACTGACATGACCACAGGCATCCAAAGCCTTGTGATCGAAGATGATTTTGGAAAAATTCGCGATGCCGAGCACGGATTGATCACAGGATCGGTTGCGCGCGAGCGGTGGGATATTCACCCAGACGACCCGCTTTCAGCGACAGGATCATGCGATTGGGAGAATGAAATGGAACGCGACGACATCCTGCTGCGCACACGTACGCAATGCACAATGCGCGCCGACGCGACCACATTCCACCTTACCGCGAAAATCGAAGCGTGGGAAAACGGCAAGCTTGTTTACACGCGTGAGCACAGTGACGCGATACCACGCGATCACATGTAGCGGGCAAGGGCAGATTGCGGGGGAATAGCCCTTGCGACCTGTCCGCAAATGCGCAACCCTTATGCACCAATCAAAAAGAGCGCGCGCAAAAGACGTGCGATTCCAACTGGGAGAACGACACTATGAACAATCAACTCAAAAAGCTGAGCACAGCTGTCACGCAAGGCCTCATGTCTCGCCGTGAATTTGTTGCCCGTGCAGCCGCCCTTGGCGTGACCGCCGCTGTGGCAAACTCGATGCTCGCAAGCACGGCCTCCGCCGATGCACACGCCAAACCTGTTGCTGGCGGTACATTCCGCATGGGCGTTTCAGGCGGCGAGTCAACAAACACACAAGATCCTGCTGGCTGGGCATCCGATGTACCACTCGCCACAGGCTTCTTCTGGGGTGAGCCGCTGGTCGAGCTCGACAATGACGGATCGCTGCGCGGTCTGGTCGCAGAAAGCTGGTCTGGTTCCGAAGATGCATCCGTCTGGACGTTCAATGTTCGTCAGGGCTGTACCTTCTCTACAGGTGAGCAGGTCACAGCAGAAGACGTGATGAAAACGATGGAGCGCCACTCCAACGAAGAATCAAAATCCGGTGCTTTGGGCATCATGACAGGCATCAAGTCCATGTCCGTTGAGGGCAACAGCTTCATCTGTGAGCTGGAAACAGGCAACGCGGACCTTCCGTTCCTGATGGCCGACTATCACTTGATCATCCAGCCGAACGGTGGCTTTGACGACCCAACAGCCGCAATCGGTACTGGTGCTTACACCATGGAAGATTACGAGCCCGGCGTTCGCGCAACGGCTGTTCGTCGCGCCGACTATTGGGGTGGCACACAAGAAGAAGTGGCACACTACGACAAGATCGAATTGATTGTTCTGAACGATGCAACGGCACGTACTGCCGCCCTGCAATCCGGTCAGGTTGACGCGATCAACCGCGTTGAGCCAAAGATCGCTAAACTGCTGGACCGCGCACCTAACCTCACGGTTAAGAACGTATCCGGCCGTGGTCACTATGTGTTCATCGCACACGTCGACACAGCACCGTTGGACAACAACGATCTGCGTCTGGCGCTCAAGTATGCGATCAACCGTCAGGAAATGGTCGACAAGATCCTTCAAGGTTACGGCGGCATCGGCAACGACACTCCGATCAACGCGGCCTACCCGCTGTTTGACGACTCGCTGGCACAGCGTGAATTCTCCCTTAAAAAAGCGGCAGAGCACTACAAAAAATCCGGTCACGACGGCAGCCCAATTGTTCTGCGCGTAGCTGACGGTGCCTTCCCTGGCGCGGTAGACGCAGCAGCCCTGTTCCAGCAGTCCGCCCAAGCGGCAGGTATCCCGCTGGAGATCAAGCGTGAACCAAACGATGGCTACTGGTCCGAAGTTTGGAACGTACAGCCGTTCTGCGCCTCCTACTGGGGTGGCCGTCCTGTTCAGGACCAGATGTTCGCCACGGCGTACCTCTCCACAGCTGACTGGAACGACACCCGTTGGAAGCGTGAAGACTTTGACGCGATGCTTCTTGAAGCACGTGCCGAGCTTGACGAAGCCAAGCGCAAGGAAATCTATGCCAACATGAGCAAAATGTTGAACGAAGAAGGCGGTGTGATCCTGCCAATGTTCAACGACTTTGTGGATGCGATTTCCAATGACGTACAAGGCTATGTGGGTAACCCGAGCGGTCCACAAATGTACTGGAAGTCCTTCAAGTACACTTGGAAGACGGCATAATCCGTGCATCCCATTATTAAATTGGTTGCCCAGCGTTTAACGCTGGGCATCCTGCTTCTCTTCGCAGCGTCCATCCTTATTTTTGCCGGCACTACCATGCTGCCAGGCGATGTGGCGCAACAAATTCTCGGACAGGGCGCAACCCCCGTCAGCCTCGCGAACCTGCGCGAAGAGCTGGGGCTCAACGTCCCCCCTGTCGAGCGATATTTCAATTGGTTAGGCGGCGTCTTGCAGGGTGACCTCGGCACAGCACTGACCAATGGCCGCGACATTGCAGATAGCATTGGCGGGCGCCTCAAAAACACAATGTTCCTCGCCTTCTGGGCGGCCGTCATCTCGGTCCCGCTAGCGATTTTCCTTGGGCTACTCGCTGTCCGCTACAAAGACCGCTGGCCTGACAAGCTTATTTCAGGTGTCACACTCACGACAATCTCGATCCCGGAATTCATGATTGGCTACATCCTAGTCTACTGGCTTGCGATCAAATGGCGCTTGTTCCCCTCTGTCGCGATCCTGAACGACTCTATGAGCCTCGGTGAGAAGCTCAACGCGATTGCGATCCCTGTGATGGTGCTGACACTAGTGGTGCTCGCGCACATGATGCGCATGACCCGCGCTGCGATCCTGAACGTGATGCAATCCGCCTATATCGAGACAGCAGAGCTTAAAGGCCTGCGCATGCTGACCGTGATCCGCAAACACGCCTTCCCGAATGCTGTAGCGCCCATCGTAAACGT
>JBALTK010000269.1:0-4137 GCA_036964385.1 Sulfitobacter sp.
TTGCAGTTGGTACTCGTTGGGCAGCCCGGGTTGCGCGATATGGTGCGCCAACCTGGAATGCGCCAGTTCGCTCAGCGCGTCTCCTCTGCGTTTCACCTGCCAGCCATGGACCGGAGCACCACCCAACAGTATATTTCTCACCGCATGAAGATTGTAGGGGCCAAATCGGGGCTCTTTCAAAGCGGGGCTTGCGATCTGATCTTTGGTGGGACCGGGGGGGTGCCGCGGTTGATCAACCAATTGTGCGATCTGGCTTTGGTGTATGCCTTCACCAAAGGCAATAAAACGGTGACAAAACTGACGGTCCAACAGGTTCTTGATGACGGGGCATTCTTCGTTGACACGCTAGACTATGATCCTCTGCCGTCTTCACCCGCTGAGGTTCGCGACATTTCACATGGCAATGACGCATCAACAAGTGGTTCAATTCTTGTCTTGAACCAGAACGAACGAACGAAGGCAGATTGACGATGGATTTCAAATTTTACTTTCTGCTATTTCTGCGTCGCCTACATTGGTTTTTGCTTTTTGTGGTTATTTTTTCAGCCATCGGCCTGACTTTGGCCAAAGTATTGCCGCCGGTGTATGTGGCGCAAGCGCAGTTACTTGTTGAGTCAGAACAGATCCCTGATGAACTAGCGGCATCAACAGTCCGGACCGAAGCGACAGAGCAGCTTGAAATTATCCGGCAGCGGATTTTGACGCGAGATACGCTCATCGACATGGCAAATCGCTTGGAAATCTATGCGGCAGCCGCCGGAGAAACCAGACCACGTATGAATGCCGACGACATCGTAAAAGACATGCGGAATAGAATCGAGTTTGTAACCACTGGCGGCACTCGGCGCGGTGTTGCGAGTGCCACGTTGGTGTCCGTGGGCTTCGAGGCCCCGTCGGCCCAGATTGCGGCTACTGTGGCTAATGAGCTGGTGACGCTGATTTTGCGCGAGGATGTCGGCATGCGCACACGGGTGGCTCGCCAGACACTTGATTTTTTTGAACAGGAAGTAGACCGACTTGACGCTGTATTGGCGACACAAGGTGCTACTATCCTATCGTTCAAGCAGATGAACCAAGACAGCTTGCCTGACAGTCTCGAGTTCCGCCGTAGTCTACAAGCAGCGGCGCAAGAAAGGCTGTTACAGCTTGAGCGCGAAACCGCAGCACTGAAAGACCGCCGTGGCCGATTGGAGGGCTTGCGTGCAACATTTGATGCATCCGGAGGGCCGAGTATTAGTCCCGCGCAAAGCCCCGAAGAGGAACGGCTACGCCAACTCGAAGAGGAGTTGGCTGCCCAACTTTCCATACTTGCGCCATCCAATCCGAAGATAAAACTACTGGAGGCGCGTGTTGGGAGTTTGCGTACCCGCGTCGAGGCGTATCGCGCGAGCATCTCTGGCGTGACTGAGCAAGGTGCCCCACTGAGCAGTCTTGATTTGCAAGTGTCGGAAATTGACGGCCAATTAGCTTACATTGATCGGCAAAAGGCGGAAGTTTCCGATTCTTTGTCTGCGCTTGCTGCTTCGATCGGGGAGACGCCAGGGAACGCAATTACACTCGGAACGCTCGAACGGGACTACGCCAACACCCGTATTCAATATGATCAGGCGGTCGCTAATAAGGCCCGCGCCCAGACGGGGGACATTATCGAAGCCTTGCGCCAAGGCCAGCGCATTTCAGTAATTGAGCAGGCGGTTGTCCCGTCGCGGCCGGAAAAACCTAACCGCATGGTGATAGCTGCTGGCGGGATTGGTGCGGGTGTTCTTTTCGGGCTGTCTTTTGTTGCCTTACTGGAACTTCTCAATAGAGGAGTTCGGCGTCCGGCAGACTTGGCGAACCAGTTGGGGATTATTCCATTTGCGACGCTGCCATACTACCGCACAAAATCGGAGCGGCTGCGTCGGCGAATAATTATCTTTGGCACACTTGGGGTTCTCCTTATTGCCTTGCCGGTAGGGCTTTGGGCGATCGATACCTATTTCGTAAGGATTGACCGGCTGATAAATATGTTGACTGGCCAGCTAGGCTTGACCGGTTTGATCTCTGGCGTCGCGCCGGCTTTGGTCTGAGGAAACAAAATGGAAAAAATTCAGTCAGCATTAGCCAAGGCACGCAAGCAGCGCGATGGAGAGGATGCAGGTGGAGAGCAGCCTAAGCCGCAAGGGGGGCAAACGCTAAGGGAAGGGTTGGTGTCAGTCAGGGCCGACAGCCGGACAAGTCAGGTTTCGCCTGAAGTGGTTGCGGCATGGCAAGAGTTCATGCCGTTGGATTTGAAGCAAGGTGTCGTAGAAGCGAACCGTATTATTGCGCTACAAGGGGGCCGTGAAGGAACGAGAATTGATATGATGCGCACCCGCGTGCTGCAACAGATGCGTGATAACAAATGGCGCAGGCTGGCAATTACGTCGCCTACAGCAGGCTGCGGGAAAAGCACCATTGCGGTAAATCTTGCGCTCAGCCTTCAGCGGTTGCCTGATATGCGCACCGTGTTGTTGGAGCTGGACTTGCGTCGTCCAGCGATAACAAAAATACTCGGAATTGAGAGTCCCCTAAACGTTTCTACCGTGCTTGAGGGAGTGGAAACCTTGGCCGAAAATGCGTTGGCCTATGGCTCAAACTTGGCAATATCTGCCAGTCAGAAGCCGTCAAAGACACCAACCGAATTGCTAAGTGGTGCCCACATTCCTGAGGTGTTGGCCGACATCGAGGCAACCTACGCGCCAGATGTTATGATTTTTGATATGCCGCCAATGTTGGCAAGTGACGATATGATGGCTTTTGCCCGCCACGTGGATTGTGTGCTATTGGTCGCAGCAGCTGAAACTACTACAGTCAAAGAAATCGACATTTGTGAGCGAGACTTGGCGAGCCAGACCAATGTTATGGGCGTTGTATTAAATAAGTGCCGGTACGTGGGTCCTGAGAATGGCTATGGCTATTACGAATAAGAATAGGATGCCTACATCCTTGCTGTGAATGAGGCACGCTTCCGGCATGCGCAGTACATGATGCCAAGAACAAGTGTGTCATCCAAAAGCTGATCCTGCAGCAATTTCTCATTGCAGAAATCTGTGCGACTAAATGGTCCAAACTTCCGAAATTTGCATCGGGAAAATATCGAAATTTCAAAAATAACTTGAAATTTAATAAGATCTTGGACTTTTGAGGGTGTCCAGCCTATCATAGATCTATCACCTATTTTGCCGTGATAGATTCGATCTTTATACTTATTTTTACTACCAAATTTCAAGAATTCGACATTTCAAGATTAGGCTTTCTGATGAAGATTATGATTCTCGGACTCGGTTATGTAGGGTTTACGGCAGCTTGCTGTCTCGCGCATGAAGGCCATTCAGTAGTTGGTATTGATGTAAGCGAAAAGAAAGTGCGCGGAATTCTCGACGGCCACTCCCCAATAATCGAACCCGGCGTGGATGCTATGCTAACGGATGGGTTGGCACAGGGACGAATCTCAGTGGCGGCGTCGATCGGTTCCCACCTAGAGGATTGCGATGTTGCAATTGTTTGTGTTGGCACGCCGTCTGGCGTGGATGGCGCCCATGATATGGGTTTTATCGCGGATGTAAGTCGCCAGATTGCCCAGGCTGTCATGAAAAGCGACCGGGACGTACCTTTGACAGTAGTCTACCGTTCAACTATCAGGCCCGGCACAACGGAAGAATTGATTAATCCGATATTTAAGTCTGTTCTCGGGGCTCGTGCAGAAGAACTCATCGATCTGGTTTACAATCCGGAATTCCTGCGCGAAGGCTCTGCCGTTCAGGACTATTTCACTCCGCCAAAAATTGTTATCGGTACGCGTGACGGAACCCCGAATGCCCATATGGAAGCTGTTAATGCGAACATAAAGGCGACGTGCTTTATCGTTGGGTACCGTGAGGCTGAATTCACCAAATTCGTTGATAACAGCTGGCACGCTGTCAAAGTCGCCTATGCGAATGAAATCGGGCGCGTTTGCCTTCAGCTGGGTATTTCTGCCCGCCAGGTTCATGAGATATTCATCTCTGATACCAAGCTGAATATCTCCCCTTATTATACTCGGCCGGGAGGAGCTTTCGGCGGATCATGTCTACCGAAGGACGTGCGCGCATTACAATATATCGCCGCTGATGTGGG
>JBALTK010000270.1:0-4079 GCA_036964385.1 Sulfitobacter sp.
ATCGCGAGATACACAAGTTACGCGGTAAGATCGTTCTTTTACAATCCTTCGCCCCTTCCAGCGATGAGATGATACAGGCGTCTCGTATGCTTTCAAATCACATGCCAGACGTGCAAATGACCTATACGATCAAGACAGACGGAGATGCCCCAAACAGCGATCCCTCATCAAATGCTCGCCAGTTCGCAACACTACCAGACGCTTTGGCCGCGTTGGCCCGAACAAACGCCCGAACTGTGTTAGTGGACTTCGAGAACGGCCCCATCCGCAATCAAGGTGATCTGCTGAAGCTGCTTGAAGTTGCCAGATGCCCCGTGATTGTGTTTGGTCCGTCCAACCTCCCCACGCTCCTGGAGCACAACACACAAATACCGCCTAACACGAGTGTTACAAGTGACGGATAGCGTACCAGATCAGATGCCGACAGCGACGCTAAGGCGTGCAATCACGCTACCACTTTTGGTGTTCTACGGATTGGGCGTCACCATCGGCGCGGGGATTTACGTCCTTGTGGGCGCCACCGCAGCGCAGGCGGGCATTTATGCTCCCACATCTTTTTTGTTGGCTGCACTTGTCATGCTCTTTAGCGCCTGCAGTTTTTGCGAACTTTCTGGGCGTTATCCTCAAAGCGCAGGCGAAGCCGCCTACGTCGAAGCTGCGTTCAAACGTCCACCACTGACCGTCATTACGGGGGGATTGATGCTGCTCGCGGGAACTGTTTCCGCCTCTGCAATTGCCGTCGGGTGCGCGGGATATGTGGCCACTCTCCTTCCCGCCCCTTTGTGGTTCATCATAGTACTGACCGTCGTATTGTCTGGTGTGATTGCAGCTTGGGGTATTCTTGAATCAGTCAAATTTGCTGCTGTTTTTACCTTGATCGAGGTTTTGGGACTGATCATCGTTGTCGCCGCAGGATTGTGGTACCACCCGCAGGTCGTGCACGAATTGCCCTCCGTATTCCCCTCCCTGACAGACACGCCCGCACTTGTAGCAGTCGCTACGACAAGCCTGCTCGCATTCTTTGCCTTTATCGGGTTCGACGGCATGGTGAATATCATTGAGGAAACTCAAAACCCTGCTCGAAATATGCCCTTGGGTATCTTCATCACATTGACCATTGCGACGCTGCTTTATTTCTCTGTCGCAGCGGTTGCAGTTTTGCTTCTTCCGCTCGATGAATTAGGAGCATCCACTGCACCGATCAGTCTTCTGTTCGAGCGCCTTACAGGAATTTCGCCGTTAGGGATCACACTCATCGCGATCGGTGCGACCTTGAATGGGGTCATCATACAGTCCATCCTTGCCTCCCGCATTATGTATGGCATGGCAAATGTTGGTCGCTTGCCCAAGATATTGGCGACACTGAATCCCCGTACCCGCACGCCTATAATCGCAACATGTCTTGTGACCGGATGCACGCTGATCTTTGCTCTGTTTTTCCCGATAGACATCCTTGCGCAGCGCACCACGCAAGTTGTGCTTGCGGTGTTTATCTTGATCAACCTATCGCTTTTGCGGATCAAGTGGCGTGGTGACCCTGCACCCGATGGGATCTTCATCGTTCCGTCAATAGTTCCGCTAATAGGCTTGCTCACCTGCATCGCGATGCTGGCAGGTCCCCTGCTGTTGAGCACCTGATATTTGGCCACAGCCCAGAATTGATATCAATCAACCCAAACCGCGCAACAGAGCATACGCTGATCCTAACATAGCAACAGCATATGGCGGTAGGATTGAATGGCAGCTCAAGGATTTTCTTCCAGTCAACGCAGCGAAAACCAATTTATCGCAGAAAAGCTGCGCGAAGTTGGGGACTTGCTCGAACAGCAAGGTGCAACGCAGTTCCGCATTAACGCATACCACGACGCGGCCAGCTTTATCGCAACCTTGCCCCAGCCAATTCGCGATATTTATACAGAGCATGGCGAAAAAGGGCTCGAGGATCTCCCGACGGTTGGGGTCTCAATTGCTGCAGCAATTGCCGAATTACTCGACGATGGTAGCCTAAGCGTTATCGACCGTTTGCGCGGATCAGCAGACCCCGAAAAACTGTTTCAGACAGTGCCGATGATCGGTCCAACACTGGCGCGAGAAATTCACGAAACCCTGCATGTCGAAACCTTGGAAGCGCTTGAGGCCGCCGTAGTTGATGGTCGGTTGGCAACGGTCAAGGGGATTGGCCAACGTCGCAGTGCCAGTATTGGTTATGCCCTGAATGATATGCTGGCCCGGCGGCGACCGTCACGCCCTAAACACGCACTGGACACGCCAACTATTTCTGAAATTTTTGCCGTGGACCAAATATACCGCGACACTGCGAACATCCTTCCTTCGATCAAACCGCGCCGTTTTAACGAGACGGGCGAACGCCGCATTCCGATCTTGCATATGGAACGCGGCCACTGGCAGTTTACCGCACTCTACTCCAACTCGGCAGCGGCTCATAAATACGGCAGAACGCAAGATTGGGTGCTGATCTACTTTGAACGCGACGGCCACCCTGAAGGACAGGCCACTGTCGTAACAAAACACAACGGCCCCCTTGAAGGCCGCCGCATTGTGCGCAGCCAAGAGAGCGCCTGTGCGAAATTTTACGGCCTTTAAAAACGGAGAACGACCAATGCGGAACACCCTTGAACGAGGTTTTTTCAAGATCTTTCTGATCTTTTTTCTTTTCGCTTTTGGACACTCTGGGATTGCTTCGCCACTTCCTTTTCAAACGCAGCTAGATGATGCAGGCATTACCTATCAAGTACCGCAAAGCGGTAAGGCGATATTAGTGAACATTCCCTCATTTGAGTTAATCGCATTTGAAAATGGCAAACCGGTTTTACGCAGTCGTGTGATCGTCGGTGCACCGTGGCACCGCACGCCGCGTCTCCATACAAAAGTATCAACTGTGCGGTTCCGACCAACATGGCGGCCGACCCCTTCGATGATTGCCAGTGGTGAATACACGGATCGGATCAGACCAGCGGGCGAAAACAATCCCCTCGGGCTTGCCGCTGTTCGTTTGGCGCCGGGTTTGCTGGTGTATTTGCACGATACCAACCACCGCGAGTTGTTTACGCAAGAAAAACGCGCCTTATCGCATGGATGCGTACGCGTGCAGCGCTGGGATGAATTGGTCGCTTTCGTGCTCGATATGGATATAGCCCGCGTCCATGCGCTGGCCAACGGGCGACGTACATTCGACGCTCCTGCCCCGCCGATCCCGGTGACGCTTGGATACTATCGCCGCTTTCCGGATCAGAATGGTGATATCGTGACTCATCCTGACATCTATGGTCTGGACCGGTTGTCCTCTGACCTAAATCAAAATGATAAGGGCACAGAAATCGCCTGCTCACAGGTTGGTCAATCCGAATGATGCAGGCAGAATTTCGTCACATCCCCGAGCTAGCAGACGTGATCTGAAATCCCACGTTTGCTCAGGTAGAGGCAAGCCAGTTGTGCGCGTCAGTTTCTTGGCCAACAGCAAAATATCGCACCTCGGACTTTGCAAACAATGCTGCCAGCCATGTTCCGATCTCCTCGATCGTCGTATCGCCCACTACGGCAATCACGCCGAATTCACCAAAGTGCTCAAGCCCGAATTTCAGATCTTCCCAGAACGCGCCTACCTCGAACCCCTGAAAATCCTCCAAGCGGACAATCATTTTCAACGGCTCTTTCGCTAGCTCCATTGCATTCTCGATCTCGGGCAATGCACGGTCATAGTCGGCACGGCTCAGCGTGCCAGACACGCGCAACGTGATAATTTTTCTATCACTGCTATGTTCAATCTCTATCATCTGATCTTCCTCACATTATTCCAATTCAACCGCGGAATGCAGCGTCGGACATTCAACCGTTAACCCCTTCTTCTCCAACTCGGCTTTCATATCGGACATGCCTCTGTCGTAATCGCCATGCACAAGGAAGACTGTTTTTGGCTTTCCTGTGCGGGATACCCAATACAAAAGCTCTCTCTGATCAGCATGGGCAGAGAAGCCGTTGATCGTGTAAATCTCCGCTTTGACCTCAATCTCCTCGCCAGAAATACGAATGCGTTTTGCCCCGTCCACGATCTGGCGGGC
>JBALTK010000271.1:0-3997 GCA_036964385.1 Sulfitobacter sp.
TCTCTGTATCGCGTTCCAGCGCTTCGAGGGCGTGGATCGCGGCAAGAAGCTCCATGCGATTGTTGGTCGTATTGGCTTCACCGCCCTTCAACTCTCGCTCTTTGACGACTTTGTCGCCATCCATCGCCTGCATGAGTGCACCCCAGCCGCCGGGGCCGGGATTGCCTGAACAGGCGCCGTCTGTGTATGCATAAAGTTTAGCCATATGCGGCGAGTGCTATCCAATCGGCATAGGTGCCGTCCAGCCCTTTACCGCTGCCTGTGTGTTTTTTTATGACGGTGAAGCCTGCGGTAGTCAGAAGGGCGCGCAATTCGTCCTCGGTGACGTAGGTATATTGGCGGCCAATGCTGTCGCGGGCGGTGTTGGTTCCGAGTTTCATCCCAATGTGAAAATAGCCGTTCGGCTTTAGCGCGGTGTGCAGAGATTTCAGGATATCGGGAAGGGCGTCGCGGTCTGCGTGAAGCAAGCTGAAGTTGGCCCAGATACCATCGTACAAGTTGGTGCCGTTGATCTGGTCGAATGTTTGGATTTCGGCATGGACGAGCGGATGCTGTGCGGCCAAAGCGATCATTTCAGGGACGGCATCGGTGGCGTGTACTTGGAGGCCCGCATTGGCCATGACGGCCGCTGCGGTTCCGGGGCCGCAGCCGAGGTCGAGGGCACTGCCGCCGAGCGGGAGTGCGGCGATGAAGTCGGTGAGGAGGGGATCACTGCTCAGAAACTCATCAGTGAGGGATGCATATTTCTCCGATTGAGCGGCGTATACCTTGAGGGTCTCGTGATCACTCATGCCAATGCTCCGAAGCCAAGGCAAATAACCACGATTGACGTGAGAAGGATGCGGAGACGCATCCACCATGGTGGGGTGAGGTTTTGGCGGTAGAAGTAATAGTCGAGTGCCAGAAGGCCGACGAAGCCGATCATCAGTGAGAAGAGTGTGCTGGTCTGTGCGCCGCCGCCCGAGAAGAACGCCCAGAGCGCTGGGATCACGGATAAGACGTATCCTCTGGTCGCAAAGGTGCCCTCCGCTTTTGTGGCGAACCCCCACAGGACACCTGACATGAACGACAAGATTACGGTGCCGTAAAGCACGAGCATCCCGAGGCCGTCTTTTGCCGTGACGAGGGGGTAACCGCCCTGAGCAGGGTCGCCCATATTGGTATTAAGAAGGCCGTTGGCGACGAGGGCGCCGACCAGAAAGGGCAGGAGGCCTGCGAGGCCGAGAAAGAGTGGAGCGCGTGGGATTTGAAACATCAGGCGCGCTCGAACGCGAGGTGCGCGGCGCGGTATCCTTGGCCCAATCTGGTGGCGATGGTGTAGACCGCGCATGTGGCAGAGATGATGACGACGACCAAAGCGGTGAGGAGGAATTGGAGGGTGATCATGGGCGCGTGCCTTTCGTTGGGACTTGTCTGAGGCTACGCTGGAGAGATGGTGGTTGTGAAGGGAGGAGTGATTGAAAAAGGTGTGGAAGGTGGGCTGCTCAATGTCAGCTATGCGGACAAAGCTGACATTGCTCCAAGCCGACTTTTCACTGAAAAAGTTGACTCACTTTACTATCAGGCATGATGTGTAGACTAAACCCCAGCCTACTTGGACTGGGGTTTCTTTGCATGTCATTGTGGTTGTTGCGTGGGAGGGGATTAACTGCCACGCCCATTGCCGTTGCCACCGTTACCATTACCGCCATTACCGTTGCCACCGCCACCATTACCGCCACTGCCTTGGCCGTCGCCGCGGCCACCTCCAGCGCCTGCGCTTGCATGACCAGCAGAACTGCCTCCAGTATCGGGGCCAACGTCGCGGTTCGTCTGCCCGTGCATCTCGTCTTCACCCGGTGTGTTCAGGCTCTTTTCCTGATTCGCATCATGAAATTGAGACTTCACCTCATCGTCCGGACCGGCCCAAGGGTTGCCGTGATCGGCCAATACTGGAGCGACGGAAAGCGTCAACAGAACCAGCCCTAGGGGCACAGAATTAGAGAGTGTTGGTTTCATGGGATCAGTTCCTTTTATTCACATTCAAACATATAGATATATCCATGCGTTCAAAAATAAAGATACCGCTTTTGATCTAGGCTGTTTTCCGCTGTTTGCGGAGATGCCCTCCAAACTAGCAAGCTGCCTCCAGCTCAGTCAGCACATCCGCGCGAGGGGTGGATGACAGTTATCAATCGCCTTAAAATGCGGGTGCCAAATGGGCTCCGGCTGATATTTGAGAACTATGCGTCGGGACCGAAGCCAAAAATGCATTGCCGGTCTGCGCGCTCTTGCGGCGGATTTCATCCGCTGGAACTCATGGTTGCTGGGTGGGGTTCCCGCCAATCCCGACGATTGCTGCGCCTGACGCGAAGGTCCGAGAATCGCTCAAAGCGGACATTTTTAGATATTTAGCTTTTTTTGGCCACACCGTCCGCTCAAGCGGGTTCGCGCAGCACGCGGGGGACTTTGAATTCTACGTTTTCAACGGCGGTTTCTACAAGCTCTTCGTTCACGTCGTAGCGGGATTTGAAGGCGTCGATGACTTCGTTGATGAGGACTTCGGGAGCTGATGCGCCAGCGGTGATGCCGATTGACGTGATGCCATCGAGGGCGCGCCAGTCGATGTCATCGGCGCGTTGGACGAGTTGGGCGTATGCGCAGCCTGCGCGCGATCCTACTTCGACCAAGCGTTTGGAGTTGGAGGAGTTGGGCGCGCCGACGACCAGCATGGCGTCGCACTTTGGGGCCATGGCCTTCACCGCTTCTTGGCGGTTGGTGGTGGCATAACAAATGTCTTCTTTGTGCGGGCCGACGATGGCGGGAAAGCGCGCTTGGAGCGCGGCTACGATATCGGCGGTGTCGTCGATGCTCAGCGTGGTTTGGGTGACGTAGGCGAGCCTGTTCTCGTCGCGGACTTGTACCTTTGCCACGTCCTCTGGAACTTCGACCAAGAGGACTTCGCCCTCGGGAAGTTGACCCATGGTGCCGACGGTTTCGGGGTGGCCTTCATGGCCAATCATGATCATTTGCAGACCTGCATCGGCGTGGCGCTGGGCCTCGATATGAACCTTGCTGACCAGAGGGCAGGTGGCATCGACATAGACCATGTTGCGCGCTTGGGCCGCGTTTGGGACGGATTTCGGAACGCCGTGCGCGGAAAAGATGACAGGACGGTCGTCGGGGCAGTCGGAGAGTTCTTCGACGAAGACAGCACCTTTGTCGCGCAAGCCGTCGACGACAAATTTATTGTGCACGATTTCGTGGCGTACATAGACAGGCGCGCCCCATTTCTCGATCGCCATTTCGACAATCTTGATCGCGCGGTCCACACCTGCGCAGAACCCACGTGGTGCTGCGAGGTAAAGGGTAAGGGGCTGTTTTGTCATTTGGATGTCTCCATTTCGCAATAGAGGTAAGGTGGGCGCTGGTTAAGGTCCAGTGCTTTTGACCAGCGTTTGACCGTAGAGAAGGGTCGCTGCTTCGGCCCTGTTGCGCACATCCAGTTTCTTATACGCGCTCTTTGCATAGTCCGACACGGTATGAACAGAAATGTCACAGGTGTGCGCGGTGGCCTTGCGGGTCTGACCTTGCGCGAGCATCGCTACGACTTCGAGTTCGCGGGGAGTGAGCGAGTCAAAGCACTCGGGCAGGGTGTTTGGAATCAATGCGCGGCGCTCAGAAGGATGGCTCGCGGGTGATTCGATTGCCCGCAGCTCTTCTATCCGGCGGTGAATGATCATGCAAAAAAGGCGAATTTCCTCAGATCTGGGCATCATCCGTTTTAGAAAAGTGTCGTGGTCAAGTGCATTCCCCAGAAGGAAACCGCCAAATCGCTCTGACCCTTTGAGGCGCATGGGCAAGCCAAGTCCGGCACGAAATCCTTGTTTTGCAGCGCGCTGAATAAAGGCATTATCAGCATCAGAAACATAAGGGTGATCTGCGACAAACTCGGCCCCAATTGGCGTAATTTCATAACGATTACAGGCGTGTATTAGGAATGGATCTTCATTTGGGG
>JBALTK010000272.1:0-3989 GCA_036964385.1 Sulfitobacter sp.
TTTTCAGAACGATGTGTCGGTGAAGGATGTGAAGCAGGCAGCGGTGGAGAACTTCCGCTCGGTCGAGCATATGAAGCGCTATACCACGCAGGGCATGGCGACGGATCAGGGCAAAAATTCAAACGTGGGGGCGCTGGCCGTTTTGGCGGATGCCACGGGGCGCGGGATTCCTGAGACGGGGGTGACCACATTTAGGCCGCCATATTCGCCTGTGGCTATTGCAGCGCTGGGCGCTGGCGCGCAGGGGAAAGGCTTTGCTCCCGAGCGACTGACGACATCGCATAAGCAATCTGTCGAGATGGGTGCGCCCATGATCGAGGCGGGACTTTGGTACCGCCCTAGTTATTTCCCGCGCAGTGGTGAGACGACGTGGCGGCAGTCGTGTGACCGTGAAGTGGGCTATGTCCGCAGATCGGTTGGGGTCTGTGACGTAAGCACGCTGGGCAAGATTGATTTTCAGGGGCCTGATGCGGCCAAGTTGCTCGACTTTGTCTATACGGGGATGTTTTCGACGCTCAAGGAAGGGCGCGTGCGCTATGGTTTGATGCTGCGCGAGGACGGGACCGTTATGGATGACGGCACCTGCGCACGGATGGGAGCGGAGCATTATGTGATGACCACCACCACAGCGGCGGCGGGTGATGTGATACGTCATTTGGAGTTTGTGTGCCAGATGTTGCGCCCTGAGTGGCGCGTGGCGTTTACATCCGTGACGGAGCAGTGGGCGCAGTTTGCCGTCGCGGGGCCGAAGTCGCGAGAGTTGCTGAACGGTGTTTTGGGTGAGCCTGTCGATAACGAGAGCTGGCCGTTTATGACCTGTGGTGATGTCAATGTTCTGGGTGTAGCAGGGCGGTTGTTCCGCATCTCCTTTTCTGGCGAGCATGCCTATGAAGTGGCGGTGCCTGCGCGGTACGGTGCGGCGCTGTTTGCCGAGTTGGTGAAGCGTGCCGAGGACATGGAGGGCGGTGCATATGGCATGGAGGCGCTCAACGTGCTGCGGATCGAGAAAGGGCATATCACGCATTCGGAGATTCACGGACGGGTTACGGCCTTTGATGTGGGTATGGAGCGGATGATCTCTCCCAAGAAGGATTGCGTGGGCAAGGTTCTGGCGGCGCGCGAAGGGCTGGTTGACCCCATGCGGGAGCGTATGGTTGGGTTGAAACCTGTAGGCGCGGTCAAGATGTTAAGCGCAGGCGCGCACGTGTTCGAGGCGGGCGCGGCGCATGTCCATGAGAGTGACCAAGGCTATGTGACGTCGGTCTGTTTCTCGCCCGATGTGGGAACGATGATCGGGCTGGGGTTTGTGAAGAATGGTCCTGAGCGGATGGGTGAGCGGATGGTGGTGCGCGACCATGTGCGTGACCTGACTGTGGAGGTCGAGATTTGTAACCCTGTCTTTGTGGACCCAGAGGGAGGGCGTGTACGTGGATAAGTTGGATGCTGTAAGCGCCTGCGCGGGATTGTTGCCGCTGACCATTGGCGCGCTGAGTGTGGAAGAACTTGATGTGGGGCCGATCACTTCGGTGACGCCGTTCGAGGGGGCCTCAGGGTCCGAGCTGAGCCGCGCGCTGGGTATGTCGTTTCCTGCGCCATTGCAGACAAGCATGGATGGCGATGCGCGCTGTGTTTGGGTCGGGCGTGGAGAGGCGTTGTTGATGGGACGGCCCGCTGATGCCAACCTTGGGAAATATGCTGCGGTGGTGGATCAGTCGGATGCTTGGGCCGTTGTCACCCTGAAAGGCGTTGGTGGTGCTGACGCTTTGGCGCGGTTGGTGCCTGTCGATATGCGTTTGGTGACCTTTGACGTTGGAGCCACGGTGCGGACCCAGTTGGGGCATATGAACGCGAGCATTACGCGGCTGGATGGAAATACCTTTATGATCGCGGTTTTCCGCTCAATGGCTGGCACGCTGGTTCACGATTTGGCGACTGCACTGGAAGCGGTTGCTGCGCGGGGATAGAGTGCAGCGAAATTTGCTTTTTCTGGAGTGTGTAATGATCCGTGTGTTGAGTGTTGTTTTAAGTGTCGCTGCGGCGGCTCCGGCTTTTGCTGCGACGTCAAAGGCCAAGGACTGTGGTTATCAAAGTGATGTTGTCGCTGCGGTTCAGGCGGCGCGTGTGGCGCGGGTGGATGAGCGCAAGGTTCCTGATCATGTGGCAGAGGCCGCACCAGAATGGCCAGAGAAGTACAATGCTGTGATCCCGCTGGTGACCCCGTGGGTTTATGGCATGAAAATGGCCGAAGTGAAGGCGTCTGACCTGTCGGCAGCTTGGAAAGAATTGTGCCTGTCGCAATAGGTGCACGCCTGCAAAAATCGACGTAAAATGCAGCATGACATAGGGGCCACTCTCTGGACTCTGGCGCGCTGCTCCCCATATTGGTAGGCATGAGTCTTCCTCCCGGTTTCCTAGATGAATTGCGCACACGGTCGAGCCTTAGTCAGGTTGTCGGGCGCAAAGTCATGTGGGATGCGCGAAAGTCCAATCAGGGCAAGGGCGACATGTGGGCACCGTGCCCCTTCCATCAGGAAAAATCCGCCAGCTTTCATGTCGATGACCGCAAAGGTTTCTATTACTGCTTTGGCTGTCACGCAAAGGGGGATGCGATTTCCTTTGTACGCGAGACGGAGAATGTGAGCTTCATGGAGGCGGTCGAGATCTTGGCCGGTGAAGCGGGCATGCCTATGCCAGAGCGCGATCCGCATGCAGTTGAGAAGGCCGATGCGCGTAAGGATCTGGCCGATGTGATGGAGTTGGCGGTAAAGTGGTTCCGCCTGCAACTTCGCACAGGCGCGGCCAGTGCTGCGCGTGAGTATCTGGAGCGGCGCGGGTTGCCGCAAGAGGTGTGTGACCGATGGGAAGTCGGATTTGCGCCTGACAGCTGGCAGGGGTTGTGGGATGCCTTAAAGGGCAAGGATATTCCAGACGATCTGATTATCGGCGCGGGGCTGGCGAAACCTTCGACGAAGGGCGGCAAGCCGTATGACACGTTTCGCGGGCGGATCATGTATCCCATCCGTGATGCGCGGGGCCGCGCGATTGCCTTTGGTGGCCGTGCGATGGACCCTGACGATAAGGCGAAATATCTCAACTCTCCCGAGACGGAATTGTTTGATAAGGGCCGTAGCCTCTACAACGTGAAGAATGCGCGCGTCGCGGCAGGCAAGGGGCAGCCGTTGCTGGTGGCCGAAGGGTATATGGATGTCATTGCCCTGTCCGAGGCGGGGTTTGGCGCGTCTGTGGCACCGCTGGGGACAGCGATTACCGAGAACCAGCTGGCGATGCTCTGGCGGATCAGTGACGAGCCGATCATCACGCTGGACGGCGATACCGCAGGTCAACGTGCGGCACTGCGTCTGATTGATCTGGCATTGCCGCTGTTGGAGGCGGGGCGTAGCCTACGCTTTGCGATGATGCCGGATGGGCAGGACCCTGATGATGTGCTGAAATCGTCCGGTGCCGGAGCGGTTCAAAAGATCGTGGATGCGGCTGTGCCGATGGTGCAATTGTTGTGGAGCCGCGAAATCGAGGGCAAAATATTCGACAGCCCCGAGCGTAAAGCGGCGCTCGACAAAAGCTTGCGCGAGAAGATCAAGCTGATCAACGATCCCAGCATCCGCAGCCACTACGGGGATGCGATCAAGGAGATGCGCTGGGAGCTGTTCAAGTCCAAGCCGAAGGGCGGCGGGATGCGCGTTGCACAGCGTGGCGGCGGCCAGTGGCGCGGGCAATGGGGCAGTAAAGCGCCACAAGGGCCAACAGCGGGGGCGAAGTCGTCCATGCTGGCCGCATCGGGAAATGAAAGCACGACAGAGCATTTGTGCGAAGCGGTCGTTCTGGCGGCGTTCTTGACCTGTCCAGAAATTGTCGAAAACTTTGAGAGCGGGCTGGAGGCCATGACCTGTGCTGACCAGATACATGGCAGCCTGCGTAATCTGCTGTTGCGACATGCAGGGCAGGGCAGTGACGCGCTAAACGATAAAATT
>JBALTK010000273.1:0-3861 GCA_036964385.1 Sulfitobacter sp.
GTCTTTTGCTCCAATAGGTTCCGTATTTCCATCAGCTTGATTTCGAATACCTCAGCGGGTGTTTTGTATCCCAGACGCTTGAACGGGGTTGAATTGAGACGGCCCCAAAATCGACCTCAAGTATCGATCTTGGGGCCGTCGATATCGTTGATCGAGGTAGGCGTCTTCGCAGCCCGTTGCTGGTGCTTACCACTGTGAGCGACACATGAACCGCGACTTCTATTACTTTTAAGGGTAGGTTGATCGACCCATCGGGGACTAGATTTAGCCAATCTGAGTACCCTTACACGCAAGAAACAGTCAAGATTCTAGCGTGCCAATATAGTAAAATTCTGGGCTTGAGAAATCCTGAGATGTCTTTGAAACCGCCTGAGATCAATGTCGGGTTCCATTAAAGCGGCATGATTACGAGCACTCGCAGCTAACTTCAGCTAACCGCCAGATGTGCCAAATAGGGGTGACTGCTTTGGGCTGGGAGCTGCCGTTGCTAGTGAAGAGGTAAACGGCGGCTAAGTCCCGTAAAGCAGGCCTTCATCCATCCAAGTAGCATAATGCGGCCTTCGCGCGTGCAGCTATAGTCCGCTTCTCTAATTGGGAGTTTGGGTCAAGCTCGTTTTCCTTGTTTCTTTTAGGACACTGTCACTCATCCGGGTCACGCTTCTCTTCGCAGTCTGGGTGATGCCGTGATGGCACCGCTGCACGCATATGTCGGATCGGACGTGGAGGGCCTTGCTTTGAGACGCGCTTCAAGCGGCGCAGCAGACATTTTCAGCATTATCCACGAACCTCGCCCGGTGAGGGGGCGACCCCGTCAGGGTTGGGTGGGTAGCGTTTCAGTTCATGCCTTGCCTCCCACCTGGTCCTGACGGAATTCCGTGCCATCGATCCACATACGGTGGAGCAAGACAGCCAGTTTGCGTGCAACTGCGACGACCGCTCGACGACGGCCTTTGGTACGGATCAACCGCATGCCCCAAGATTTGATCTGAGACCCCGCCATCGTGCGCATGAGCAAAGCGTTGGCGGCCGCGTACAACGTCGCGCGAACATCTCGCTCTCCGGCTTTCGATATCCGCCCGGGATTGTCATGTTCGCCCGATTGATAGCATCGCGGGATGAGGCCAAAATGCGCGCCAACAATGCGGGATCCTCTAAAACGCGTCGGATTGTCAACCGCGGCTTTGAAGGTGAGTCATGCAATTAGGCCAACACCTGGAACCGTCCTCATCCTCATCCGCATGCAAATTTCATCATGGCTGGCGGCACGTTTGACACGCTGATCTAGTTCCAGAAAGTGCTGATACAGGACCACGCGTGCATCCAAGAGCGGCACCAGTGCATGAGCCAGCACGTCGCCCATCTCGATCAACGGTCGCACGACCCCATCAAAGCTGCCGTGCTTCACAGTCATAGGAAGGCGAATGCCGAAGATCTTCAATAATCCACGTACCTCGTTGGCGAGGTCCAGCGTCTTTTTCAAAAGCGCTTTACGGGCATTTAGCAGGGCACGGACGCCATGCGCTTTGCGGCTTTTCATATGAACCGGACTGAACCAGCCGGTCCGCAGCACCTGAGCGATGCTCCGCGCGTCGGCCCTGTTGGTCCCGTCGGTCTTGTCGCGCATGGCCAACAGGGCAGCGTTCACCTGCCGAGCCTCCATGCAGACAACGTCAAAACCTTCCGCTTTCAGAGCATGGAGTAGATGCCGGCTCATGGTGCCCGCTTCAAAGCCAATCCGTTCAATCGGGTATGCGAAGTCTGCAAGGCACGCAGCGATATCGCCGACATCACACGGCTACTCCCGCTCCAACAGCACCGTCCCTTTGGCGCCAACGATGCACAGCGCGCACGACCACAACGACACATCTAATCCAGCATCTATCTCCCTTGCTCACAGCTATTCTGTGATCCTATCGGCAGCTCGACCTCAGAACAGAGGGCAGCCCAATGACGCATGCTTTGAGCCGGTTTTGTTGAAAGCTCGTTGGCTTTGGTGCGTTCAAGCGGGCTACTGCGTTGATCTTTTTGGGATGTCCGAGGTTCGACAGGCTTGTTAGCCGACGACTGGCTTTAGGGGCTTTCGTTTCGCTAGTTTCCTGAGATTTTGGGCGGTGGCTGCGAGTATGAACTCGTCTTGGGTGCCGCATGGTCCGCGTAATCGGAGCCGTCCCAAGCCGAGGATACGTCTTAGATGGGCAAATAACATCTCAACCTTCTTTCGGCGTCTCTGCGCTGTTGGGTTGAAGCCCGGGGCTACACATTGTCGGGCGAAGTCCCGGACGATCTCGTATTTCTCACGATGGATTGCACGCGCCTCAGACTTTGGACAGCACTTGACCCTTGCGCGCCGCTATCCACTGACTGGCAAGGTCAGCATGAGCGGTGAACTTTGGCTTGACCGTGCTGGCAGCCCCAAAGGCTTCATCGTCCAAAGTTTCGAGATGCTCGCGCACTGCGCGTGGAGCATCGTGGAGATCACGCGCGCGTGCTGCCCAGTCCTCAGGGTTGCTGGAGTTCCGTTTCTGGACATCAGCCCTTATCAAGCTGGCATCCACGGCAAAACCCTGATCACTCACGGGCCCTTCTTGCGTACAACGCGCAACAGTCACCTCGAACACATGGCGCAAAAGATCACTCTCGCGGAGGCGACCGTGGCTGTTCTTGCGGGGCGGTTCTTGGAAAACGAAGGATGGTCCGTCCGGAACCCGTTCACTCAGGTCGAGACAGCAAAACCAACGGTAAGCCAGGTTCAGATGTACCTCTTCGCACAATCGCCGTTCGGATCAGATGCCAAGGCAATACCCCACCAGCAGCATCCGAATGAGCAGCTCCGGGTCAATGGATGGGCGACCAGTCTGGCTGTAGAAATCGGCCAAGTGAGACAGGATGCCACTCAGCATCGCCAAATCGATCAATCAACCGCAACAGGTGATCTTATGGGACGAGACCTTCTAGAGAGAACTCATAAAACAGCCCGGGCTGTGCCTCCTGCTTCGATCCCATCACCCCCAAATCACCCGTATCAATACAGGATTTGAGACAGTAGATCACGCTTCAATCAAGGAATAGGTTTTCAATAATATCAGCTCAATGTGTGAATCCGTATTTTGTGCTACGTGCGCTCGCTACGGTGGAAATGCCGCGTGAGCGACAAAATACGTGCCGCCGCGCAGCGGGAGAACCGGCCATTTACGCAGACCACAGCGAGGATCGTCTGTCGAATTCACAGTTCGCGGACAAATCTACCGTCCGATGTAGGAATGGGAAGGGCTGCTTAAGGTGTGTTGTAGACCTCTATCACTCCAATAATACCTGGATTAATTCATCTACAGTTCAATTCATTTAACACGCTGCATTCTAGGTCAGATTTGCCGAGGGAGTATCAAATCACTAGGATAGCACCTTTGTCCCCGATCATCGCACTGCTTAGACCTTAACCAATCACTGTAATTCCCTAAATGATACTTCGAAGTTTTCAAAAAGGCTCAATATGATCTGCCGAAAGAGCATAGGCGATGTCAGCTAATTGCGTAGATGTTGACGCTGTGCCGAACATGCCGATGACGTTGACTGCTTCAAACAAGCCTGAGTTTTCATAAGGCTTCTTTGTCGTTACAAAGACCAACTGGTTGGCGGGGGGCGGTGGAACATGCACACAGGCGCCCACGAAAGGCACCAGAATGAATGCAGTCACACCCGTACCGGAATAGTCAATCGGAACGATATATCCTGGCAATCGTACGGTTTCGCCGTTCCAATCTGTCCGAACCCCGTGAGACGCTGGCTGCTGGGTCGATAGGCTGGGGCTATCATGCTGGATCAGGCCTTGGATAAACGGCGGAATGGCTGGCTGGCCCTCGG
>JBALTK010000274.1:0-3772 GCA_036964385.1 Sulfitobacter sp.
CTCGTTCGAGCGATTAAACCCCTGACGGAGTATTCCCGCCCGTTGCGACCTCAAACAGTCCAATTCAATATCTTTTGCTTATCCTATTTGCGCGCAATCCCCTTGAAATCGCACGCAACGCCCGCTATCTATGAGATGTCCTTCGGGACTATGGGTATAAACGCGCTCGTAATAAACGGTTCGGACCCGGGGGCGGTACCCGGCGACTCCACCAAACATCCTTTATTTGGGGATCATGGGGTCGAAATAGGATCGACGAACGTCTAAAGGGGTTATGCTTTATCTCGGCTGTCTGCCACCGTTATCGGCGAAACATGTACAATTGCAAATAACAATCGTGCTCCAATGGCGATGGCCGCGTAAGCGACCGGATCTATTGAAACTTAAGTCCTTACGTTTAGCGACCTAAGGCGGGGTTCGCAGGTACCTGGCAACAGAAACCTGCACTTTACCCCCTCACATCAGTCTTCAGCTTTGAACAATCGTTATGCGCAGACGCTTGCGTCTGCCGAAATCTGTCCAATCTGGCGGCTGTCATCACTCACATATGTGTAGGTATAGGCAAATCCGTAATCGCTCAGCAGCGTGCGGATCGCGGTATTGTCACACAATGTCCGCCGCACGATCCCCTGCTGACTGTTGAGCAATGCTGCGGTGTTCACATCGCCGTAGTCTTGGGGAACACGGTAGAAATACCGCACATTCAGCCCGCGCACTGCCATATTGCTAAACTGGATATGTCCATTGGACGCCGTTTTGTCTTGTTGGTTCATCTGCCGCGCTGTGCGCTCAAAGAATGTGACGATCTCTTCCTGTTCAGGAGTTAATTCCTCTGTCCGGTCCAAACCACGTTGGGATATCGCGACGATACGGCCAATCTGTTCTGCTGTGGTTTGCCCCAAGAGATTGATATCCGCGCTGGTCACAGTTTGGCTGCCTGTAGCGGGTTCTACAATCTGGCGCTCAGGTTCGTTTTGCGGCTGTTGGGCCGCTGGAGCCTGAACGAACGCCATCTGCGGTGCCACTGGATCAGACCCGCTCAACTTGTCTACTACGAAAACAATTCCAAGCGCCAAGAGCGCACCAGTCGACATCATGCCGACCATATCTTTCAATTCCATTAGAATCCCCCCCAGGACGTAGATAACTACTGGAACGACCATGAGATAATCCACCTCTAGTAGTCCCACGCAGATTGGCTACCATATCCAGCCCGAAGCGCAATAATAGTTATCACCTGAGGTTGTTTTTTCTGCCATCCCTGCGTGCACCCAACAGTGCTGCGTACACTACATTCACGAATGGGTTCGTTTGCGCCGCTCGCATTGACCTAAATCACCCAACCTGTCATTGTTGTTCTATGGGGAGTAATCTGCGAACGCCCCGTGAGGCGCCAGCCAGAGGTTCGCATGTTTTCCAGCTAAAAGGATGCATGCTATGGCTGCCCCGAATGAAATCACTGTCCCACAACTGCTCCGTCGCATAGGTCTGCCAGATGCCCCTGTTATTGTGGACATCTCCATTGATCCTGACTTTGCTGATGATCCGTTCTTGATCCCTGGTGCGTTCCGTCATCCTCACACTGATGTTGCGGGCCTTAAATCGCGTCTTAATGGGCGTGCGGCGGTGATTGTTTGCCAAAAAGGGATCAAGCTTAGCCAAGGTCTCGCGGCACGTCTGCGCTGTGATGGTCTGCAGGCCGAATACCTACAGGGCGGGAACTATGGGTGGCGCGATCATGCGGATGCGCCCCGTGTACCTGCTGACGCCATTCCACCTTTGGAGGATGGTGCAACCCTTTGGGTCACACGTCACCGCCCCAAAATTGACCGCATCGCCTGCCCGTGGCTCATCAGACGCTTTATCGATGCCGACGCGCGCGTGCTTTTCGTCTCTCCAGCGGAGGTTGAAGGTGTTGCGGCGCGCTATGGCGCCACCCCGTTTGATGTAGAGGGCGTGTTTTGGTCACACCGCGGCGAGCACTGCACCTTTGACACCATGCTCACCGAGTTTGGCATGCAGACACCTGCATTGCAGCGCCTTGCCACGGTTGTGCGCGCTGCCGACACCAATACCCACGATCTTTCGCCACAAGCCGCCGGCTTGCTTGCTCTCTCTGTGGGGCTTTCACGTCAGTACCGCTCGGACGAAGCGCAGCTTGAGGCTGGGATGGCATTATACGATGCACTGTATCGTTGGGCGCGCGATGGGCAGGATGAAGGCCACGACTGGCCCGCTGAGCGTAAAACATGAGCAGTCCAAGCTGGGGTAACATGACCCGCGTCTTTGGTCGCATCGGGCTGCTGTCGTTTGGCGGCCCTGCGGCACAGATCGCCCTCATGCACCGCGAGTTGGTTGAGACGCGCGATTGGCTCTCCGAGCAATCCTACCTGCGCGCCCTGAGCCTGTGCATGCTTCTGCCCGGACCAGAGGCAATGCAGCTGGCGACCTACGCAGGCTGGCGACTACGCGGCACCTGGGGCGGGCTGCTTGCCGGGCTACTCTTTGTTATCCCGGGTGCGATTGTCATCGCATTGCTCGCCCTCCTCTATGCAAACTTCGGGCAACTTCCGTTGGTGCAAGCCGCATTTCTTGGCATCAAAGCGGCGGTAATTGTCGTCGTGTTCCAAGCGCTGCGAAAAGTTGCTGGTAAAGCACTGGTCGGCACACAAGGCTGGGTCATTGCCCTGCTCTCTTTTCTTGCCCTGTTCGTCTTTGGCACACCGTTTCCCTTCATCATCATCGTGGCTGGTTTGTGGGGCATGTGGCGCGCAAAAGACACTGCGCCAGCTGAACCTGCTCCATCTCCGGTCTCGGCCGCCCCACTACAAACACTGTTACTTTGGGCATCTCTTTGGGCCGCTCCGTTACTATTAGTCGGGGCGATGGGCGCAACTTTTCTGCTTGAACTTGGGCTATTCTTCTCAAAACTCGCTATTGTTACTTTTGGCGGTGCTTATGCTGTCTTGGGCTATATGACCCAAACGGTCGTATCTGATCTGGGCTGGATTACCACTGAGCAGATGATCGACGCACTGGGTCTGGCTGAAACCACCCCCGGCCCATTGATCCTTGTGACCGAATTTGTGGCGCTTCTCGCAGGCTTTGCCCAGTCAGGCCTGAGCGGGGCCATTGCGGCAGGGTTGCTGGCATTGTGGGTCACCTTTACCCCCTGCTTTTTATGGATATTCCTTGCTGGCCCCTATCTCGAAATGATCAGCGCGCAGCCGCGCCTCTCTGCGGGTCTCACAGCGATTACGGCCGCTGTCGTAGGCGTAATCGCAAACCTTACGCTCTGGTTTGCTGTCCATGTGCTCTTTACTCAGGTGCCCGCCCCCCACCTCCTCGCCCTGCCAATACCGGACTGGTCCAGCTTTGATCCAACAGCCGCTGGCCTGACCGTACTTGCTGGCTTTATGATGCTCTACCTCAAGGTCGGTTTTGTGCGGACCATGGGCGCACTCGGCATCTGTGCGCTTGGCCTCGGGCTGCTGTAATCTCACCCTTTTATCCCGTTCGGAATCGCCTATGATGGGGCAATTGAGTTACAACCGAAGGATCTGACATGAGCGACACCATCGACTATGGCAATCTCATGCATAATGCTATGCGCAGCCTGATCCGAAACGTCCTGCTGGACGTTAAGGACAACGGTCTGCCGGGCGCGCACCATTTTTTCATCACCTTCGATACATCGCATCCTGATGCAGAATTGGCCGACTGGCTGTCGGATCGCTATCCCGATGAGATGACAGTGGTCATGCAGCACTGG
>JBALTK010000275.1:0-3748 GCA_036964385.1 Sulfitobacter sp.
CTGCGGGCCGACCCCCAAACAGGCAAAGCGCGGATCATCACCGATACCGTTTCCGACAACGCCGCAAATGCGGGAATCGTGATGGGGGATAAGACACATACAATTGATGCACATGACCTGCGTTGGGTCGGCGCTATCCTAGCGCGTGACGGTGTGGTTGAGGAAACGGGGCTTGGGGCTGGTGTGCTCAATGATCCGATCACTGGCATTATCTGGCTGCTCGACCGCCTTGCTCAATTCGGCAAAGGGTTAAAGGCGGGAGAAATCGTTCTCTCGGGTTCGTTCATCCGGCCAGTTGAAGCCCCAGCCGGCAGCACTTTTGCCGCCGACTTCGGTGCATTTGGTCGTGTCGATTTGACCTTCGCCTAACGGGGCAAAGCGGCGGCATGGCGGGCGCGTTCTTCGATCTCGGCCCACTTGCCCGCTTTTACAAGGCTTGAAGGGGCGATCCAACTGCCACCCGCGCAAACAACGTTGGAAAGCGAAAGATAATCGCGCGCGTTCTCTGGCGTGACCCCTCCCGTGGGGCAGAACGACAACATGGGTAACGGACCACTCAAACCTTTGAGCGTCTTAATCCCACCTGCCCCTTCGGCAGGGAAAAACTTGAGCACTTCAAACCCACGCGCCTGAAGTGTCATCGCTTCGGTCGCGGTCGCCGCACCGGGCAGCAGAGCAAGTCCCGCCTCAAGGCAGGCATCAATCAAAAAGGCCGGCGAGCCTGGTGTTACGCCAAAGGTCGATCCCGCTTTTTGTGCAGCGGCTACATCCTCTACCGTCACAAGCGTCCCCGCCCCCACACGCGCGCCCTTTACGGTTGCCATCGCGGCAATCACATCAAGGGCTGCATCGGTGCGCAGCGTCACTTCCAATACAGGCAGGCCTCCTCGCACCAGCGCTTCGGCGAGCGGAACAGCATGGGCTACATCCTCCACCACCAGCACAGGAATGATTGGCGCCAGAGCGGCAAGTTCGCGAACGTAGGCAGTGTCATTCATCATGGTTCAAATCCCGAAAACGGAGGCGCCAGTATCAGCAGTCCCCACGGCGTTGCGGAATGGTGCAAAAAGCTCGCGACCTGTTCCGAAGTTATTGTGACTCATATCGGCAGTCACGGCATCGCGCGATAACACACCCTCTGTGATAATTTCAAGCGTGCCTACCGCAGCATCGAGCCGCAACACATCGCCGTCTTGGAGATAGGCGATTGGCCCAGCATCCAGCGCCTCTGGACTGACATGGATCGCCGCGGGGACCTTGCCCGAAGCGCCTGACATGCGACCGTCAGTGACGAGGGCCACCTTATATCCGCGTCCCTGCAGGATGCCCAGCATCGGGGTGAGGCTGTGCAATTCAGGCATCCCGTTTGCTTTCGGTCCTTGGAAGCGAACCACAACGATCACATCGCCAGTGAACTCTCCTGCCTTGAATGCGGCTTTTACATCTTCTTGGGTGTGGAACACACGCACAGGGGCTTCAATCACGTGGTGCGAGGGATCGACCGCCGACACTTTGATCACGCTTGTACCAAGGCTCCCTGACAAGCGCTTCAACCCGCCAGACGTCTGGAACGGTTCTGATGCGGGGCGCAGAATGCCGGTATTCAAGCTCTCCCCTGTTCCTGCGCGCCACGCGAGCGCGCCCTCGTTCATGAACGGCTCTTGGGTGTAGTTGTGGAGTCCCTCGCCCGCGACCGTCTTTGTGTCAGGATGCAAAAGCCCGACCTCAAGCAACTGGCCGATCATATAGCCAAGCCCGCCCGCCGCGTGAAAATGGTTCACATCCGCCAAACCGTTAGGATAAACGCGCGCCAGCAGCGGCACGATGTCTGAGACATCGGAGAAATCCTGCCAATCCAGAATAATGCCACCTGCCCTCGCCATCGCGATCAAGTGAATGAGCAGATTTGTCGAGCCGCCAGTGGCCATCAGGCCAACCATGCCGTTTACAAATGCCTTCTCGCTCAGAATCTCGCAGACGGGTGTGTAGTTCTTACCCAGATCGCTCATCGACAAGGCACGGTGCGCGGCCTCAACCGTCAAAGCGTCGCGGATTTCAGCACCAGGATTGATAAAGCTGGATGACGGCAGGTGCAGCCCCATGAACTCCATCAACATCTGGTTGGTATTCGCCGTGCCATAGAACGTACAAGTGCCCGGCCCGTGATACGCCGCCATCTCGGCCGCCATAAGCGCGTCCCGCCCAACTTCACCAGCAGCGAATTGTTGGCGGACCTTGGCCTTCTCTTCGTTTTGCAGCCCGCTTGTCATTGGTCCGGCTGGGATAAACACAGCAGGTAGATGACCGAAAATCTGCGCGCCGATGACCAAGCCCGGAACGATCTTATCACAGACGCCCAAGAACACCGCCGCGTCAAATGTGTTGTGGCTCAGGGCAACACCCGCCGCCATGGCGATCACGTCACGCGAAAACAGGCTGAGTTCCATTCCGGCCTCACCCTGCGTGACACCGTCACACATCGCAGGCACGCCGCCTGCAACTTGGGCCGTGCCGCCATTTGCGCGGACGGCGTCACGGATGAGTGTCGGATACCGCTCGTAGGGTTGGTGCGCAGACAACATGTCATTGTAAGCTGTGACAATGCCAAGGTTCCCGCTCTGCCCTGTGGCGAGCGCGCCCTGATCGGGACCCGCTGCCGCAAATGCATGCGCCTGACCACTGCAAGACAAATGCCCTCGGGACGGCCCTTTACGCCGCGCGCCGTCCATCCGCTCGAGATAGGCCGCACGTGATTGCGCGCTGCGTTGGGTGATCCGGTCGGTGATTTCGGTCAATCTATGATTGAGGGGCATGGTGTTATCCTAATCAATTTATGTCGAGAGCGACGTGAGCTATAGATTTAAGTTAGCGCTAACATATCAAGCGATCTGCTTCAAGGAAACATATTCTGCGATATTTGGACTGTACAAAGGACAAACCGCCTTCACACATGAATAATTAGTTCATAAGTTAATCTTTATCGCCTTCCTATTTTTCAAATATTGGACCCTATGACATGCTGGATCAAGTCGCCATTGACGCATTGCGCGCCACGCCCGTTGCCCCCGCGCATAATCTGATTGACGGAAACCCTTGTGGAGCCTCAAACGGGCAAACAATGGATGTCATTTCACCCATCGACGGGAGCGTTCTGACGACCATGCCGCGCAGCACGGCAGCAGATGCAGAGCGCGCGATTGATGCCGCGCGCCGTGCCTTTGATGATGGCCGCTGGTCAGACATGGCACCTGCAGCACGCAAAAAGATAATGTTCAGATGGGCAGAGTTGATAGAGCAGAACGCCGCATCTCTCGCTGTATTGGGCGTACGCAACAATGGCACTGAAATCTCCATGGCGCTCAAGGCAGAGCCGCTGGGAGCTGCGCAAACCATCCGTTATTACGCCGAGGCATTGGATAAGGTTTACGGCGAGATTGCCCCAACGGACGGCAACATATTGGGCATGATCCATAAAGCGCCGGCGGGTGTAGTTGGCGCAATCATCCCGTGGAATTTCCCGCTAATGATTGGCGCCTGGAAGCTGGGGCCTGCCTTGGCTGCTGGCTGTACTGTTGTGGTCAAGCCGCCAGAGACTGCCTCACTCACCCTCATCCGTATCGCCGAGTTGGCGCTCGAGGCGGGCCTTCCAGCGGGTGTGCTTAATGTGGTGACAGGTGAAGGTGCTGTGGTTGGTGCCGCCATCGCGGAATCCATGCACGTCGATGTGCTGACCTTCACGGGATCGGGT
>JBALTK010000276.1:0-3584 GCA_036964385.1 Sulfitobacter sp.
GAGCGTTGAAGCGTTTCTGCCGCTGCAAACAGCGTGGCAACTCAAAAGCTAAGGCTTATAATCGGCCAGCGTTTTACCGTCTTCATCTGTGAACAACTCTGGCAATGCTTCGGCTGTACTGATCAGGTCAAGGCGAAACACGCGGTGCGCCTGCCGTAATTCACACCATGCGGTGAGGGTCCAGACGCGGCTCCAATAGGCCATTTCCAAGGGTCGAATTGTGCGCGACGCAACCGCGCCGTCTTTGGATGTATAAGTAATCCGTAGCTTTTGTCGTGCTTTGATTGCGGCACGCAGGGTCGGCATCTGGGCAAAGCCGCGGGTGCGATCTGCAAAGGGGTTCTTTGCGAATTTCCATGCGTCCGCCTCTGCCACTGCGGTTTCGGGCAGGACTGCGTCAATCTTATCCGCAAGGCTGAGTGCCGCTGCCTTCAGGTCAGGGTCAGCGACTTCTCCCGCGATGGCGAGACCGAGGTTGAGCGCTTCAAGCTCCGCGGGTGTTAATGTGAGCGGGGGGAGGGTGACCGTTGGGGGCAGGCGGTAGCCGGTGCCACGTGTGCCAATGACAGGTACTCCAGATGCGGCGAGGGTTTCCATATCGCGGTAGAGCGTTCGCACCGAGACGCCCGCGCTATCGGCCAGACCCTGCGCGGTGTGCAGGTCACCGTCACGCAAAGCTTGCAGGATGTTAAAAAGGCGGTCGGCACGGGACATGTAACTGACATAAACCTGTCAGTTGTTCGGCGCAAGCTGCGAAAGTGAAGCGCAAGACGCACGTTTCCTTGGCTTTTAATAGCTTTCCCATTTTTGCAGCGCAGCATTGTTGCTATGACCGTTCCTGACAGCCTGCCATCTGTGGCGGGTACCTTATTCTTTGATAGGAGAAGAAACATGCTGAACAATATTGGTTTGCCGGGTCTGCTGCTCATCGCAGTCGTTGTGTTGGTGCTTTTTGGTCGGGGCAAAATCTCGTCGCTGATGGGCGAAGTGGGCAAGGGCATCACGAGCTTTAAAAAGGGCATCAACGAGGGCGAGAAAGAGCAGTTGGAAGATAAGGCAGATGACGTTGCCGATATCCCCCAGCCTGAAGTTGAGACCAAGGACAAGGTGTAACCGCAGATGTTCGATATTGGCATGACCGAAATGCTGGTGGTGGGGGTTGTGGCGTTGATCGTCGTAGGCCCCAAGGATCTGCCGGTGATGTTTCGCCGCGTGGGCCAGTTTGTCGGCAAGGCCAAGGGTATGGCGCGTGAGTTCTCGAGTGCGATGAACGATGCGGCAGACCAGACGGGCGTGCGCGAGATGACCACTGATCTGAATAAATCCATCAAAGCAGCGACCAACCCTGTGGGTGCAGCGATGGACGGCGTCAAAGATGCGGCGAGCAGCCTCACCAACTTTGATCCAGAGAGCGAGACGGGCAAGATGGCCGCTGACAAGGCTGATGCTGCTGCACGCATTCAGGCCAATAGCGCGCGTATGGCGGCAGATCGCAAAGCGCGTGAAGCCAAAGAGGCGCTTGAAAAGGCTGATGAGCTTGAAGCCTCGCTTGCAGCGAGCCAAGCGGCGAAGAAAGCGGACACATGAGTGCGACAGATAACGATATCGACGACAGTGCAGCACCACTGATCGAGCATCTGGCGGAGCTGCGCACGCGGCTCATCCGCTCGGTCCTTGCGTTTGTGGTGGGGATGATCATCTGCTTTTCCTTCGGGAGCGCGATCCTTGATTTCCTGCTGGTGCCGATTGAAAACACCATGCGCAACCTCGGCAACCCGAACCCTGTGATGCAGTACACCGCGCCGCAGGAGTATTTCTTTACCCTCATTCGGATCTCGATGGTGGGCGGTCTCGCGATCAGCTTTCCTGTGATCGCGACCCAGCTTTGGCGGTTTGTTGCACCAGGGCTCTATAAAAACGAGAAGAACGCGTTTTTGCCGTTTCTTGTTGCTTCACCCGTGTTGTTCCTGATGGGCGCTGCATTTGCGCATTATGTGGTTGTGCCACTGGCGATGCAGTTCTTCTTGGGCTTCTCTGATGCGGCTTCTTACCTCTCGGCGATGATCGCCACGGGGGAGGCGAAGACTTCGGGTATCGATATCGTGTTTAACGGTAAGGTGAACGAGAGCCTTGATATTACACTGAAAATGATTGTGGCCTTCGGACTGTGTTTTCAGCTGCCAGTGCTGCTGACGCTGATGGGTAAGGCTGGATTGGTGAATGCCGAGGGCCTGCGCAACGTGCGCAAATACGCGCTGGTCGGGATTTTGCTGTTGGCCGCACTTGTCACGCCACCTGATGTTGTCACGCAGTTGATCCTGTTTGTCGTGGTATATGGCCTCTACGAGATTTCCATTTTCCTCGTGAGCCGTGTCGATGCGAAGCGTGAAAAGCAACTGCGCGAAGACGGGTTCTATGACGAAGAGGACGAGGCGGACTTTGACGCGATGGCCGATGAGATGGACCGCGAAGACCCGATCGTTGAAGAAACCAAGGACGACCTGAAATGATCGATGATCCGATGGACCGGATTGCGCAGGCGCTGGAGCGGATGTCTCCGGCGCCTGTGTCTGCGCCAGATTTCAGCAGTGCTTCTGCCTTTGTCTGGCACACAGGGCCTGACCGTCTTGAGCCTGTGCCGCATGTTGCGCGGGTCGATATAGACCTTTTGATAGGGGTGGCACGCGCACGCGATACGCTGCTGCAAAATACGCGACAATTTGCGGCGGGACTGCCTGCGAATAACGCGCTTTTGTGGGGCGCACGAGGGATGGGGAAATCGAGCCTTGTCAAGGCAGTACACGGTGCACTTGATGCGGAGTTTCCGCAGCTGAAAGTGGTTGAATTGCAGCGTGAGGACCTACCTTCGGTGGGGCGTCTGCTCAACCTGCTGCGTGGCGCACCCGAGCGGTTTATTCTGTTCTGCGATGACCTGAGCTTTGGCCATGATGATGCTCACTACAAGTCGCTAAAAGCGGTTCTGGACGGCGGAATCGAGGGGCGACCAGAGAATGTAGTGCTTTATGCTACGTCAAATCGCCGCCATCTAATGCCGCGAGATATGATCGAGAACGAACGCGGATCAGCCATCAATCCAGCGGAGGCGGTTGAAGAGAAGGTATCACTCTCGGACCGCTTTGGGTTGTGGCTAGGCTTTCACGCCTGTGATCAGGATCAGTATCTGGCCATGATCCGCGGCTATTGTGATGCGCATGGGGTTGAGATCGAAGATGCAGACCTGCGCGCGCAAGCGATTGAATGGCAGGCCACGCGTGGCAGTCGTTCAGGCCGTGTAGCTTGGCAGTTCTTCACTGATCTGGCGGGGCGGCAGGGTGTCTCCCTACGCCAGTAAGCGCGCGAGCGCATCCTTGCACCTTATGGCGCAAGGAATATTCGTAAATCTATAATCGTTAGTTGATGAAGGGGTTCGGATCGACGCTGTCGAAGCCCTTGCGGACTTCAAAGTGCAAGAACGAGTTGTCTCCGTCGCGCAGTTTCGCGATGCTTTGCCCGCGCGTGATGGTATCGCCCTGTTTCACAGCCAGATCTGTAACGTTTGCATAGACCGTGATGAGGTTTCCAGA
>JBALTK010000277.1:0-3577 GCA_036964385.1 Sulfitobacter sp.
CCCCGGGCAATAGACACCGATCCATCAACGAGAAACCGGGCGCCGAACATCAAGACGACCAACCCACCCAGAACCCAGAGCGCAGAGACAAGCATAGAGGTAGATACCGACGTGTCACCGTCGTCATCAATTGTAGCACCGGGTTGAATGTAGGCCCAGGTGAGGTAGCAGGCCAACGCAATAACCAACAAACCGCCCGACAGCCGCCCGATTTCGCCCATCGCAAAGATCGGCACTAATGCGATGGCCGCTGCTACCATGACTGCCGTATCACGCCGCAGCGTGGAGCCAGAGACACGAATGGGCCAGACCAAGCTGGTCAGGCCAACGATCAGCAGGATATTAGCGATATTCGATCCGACGATGTTGCCCACTGCGATGTCAGGCACACCGCGCAATGCGGCCTGAACCGACACAAGAAGCTCTGGCGTGGAGGTCCCGAATCCCACGACGGTTAGACCAATCAGCAGTGGCGGAATCGCCATGCGCCGGGCAATCCCGACGCTACCGCGCACCAGCGCTTCCCCACCGAAGAACAAGCCGATCAGACCGGCGACAACGTAGATGTAATCCAACGAAAAACCCCTGCGGGCAGTTCATCCACCCTGAATGGAGATATGTATCACACCAGGCTGACCACAATAGCTCTTGCGAAGATTTTTCCCCACGTTTCCAACAAGCTCAGTCGCTGCTCTGACATAGGTGAAGTGTTGCGCACCGCAATTCTCATTGTGCCGGACCCGAAAGCGTCTAACGCCATGAATTTTTTCATAAACAAGGATGGCACCGCCACCGAAAACAGCCAAGTCCTGAAAGCAGGCGGTATCGTCGATCCGTTCTGAGACAGTCAAAACTGTGCAATCTAAGCGAATGTCTCAAAAGTTCGCAAAACGGTCATCGGAGTACGGATTCAACGTGCTGCCGAAGGTAAACGGGGCCATAGTCTTTGCCATCAAGCCCGAAGAGCTGCACCTGATCGAATGTTCCAAAACCTTTTGAAAACGCTCTTCAGTTCCTTAGTCTTTTGGAAAAGTCACAACGATCTTGGTGCCGTGTCCACTTGTCGGCACCAGCTCTAGCTTAATCCCATTCTTGCGCGCCAGATCGTTAGCAATCGACAGCCCCAGCCCGGTTCCCTCAACGATGCCGCTTTTTTCAAGCAGTCTGATATCGCGGCCTAGCGCCAATCCAAATTCATTTTCCGAGAGCCCCGGCCCAGTGTCTGTAATTACAATCTGGGTCGTTTGGTTAGTAGTCACCACATCAATTGTGACGCTGCCGTGATGCGTATATTTCACAGCATTTGATACAAGGTTCGACAGAATGCGCATAATTGTGAGGGGGTCGGTGCTGGTTTGTGCGGGTTGATAGTCGAGCTTGAGTAGGACTCCCTTTTCGGCGGCATCTTGGGCGAACATTTCAGTCAAACTTGATAGGATCTGTTCCAAATTTAACGTGCCGGACGCCATCGTCGGTGCCGCATGTTGTTGGTCGCCGGATTGTATCTGATATTCTGCAATCAGTGTTTCAAGATATGAAAACGTCGCGTTTATGTTGTTAACATCATCGGGTTCATTGTTTGCATTGCGGATCATGTCGCCGACCTTCATTCGCAGGCTGTGTAACGGCTGACGCAGATCATGTACCGTGTTCTGAATTCGCTCGTCCCTTGTACGAGCGTCATTGACCATATTGTCGTAGTTGCCGGTCAAGGCCGTCAGGCGTTCGCTCAGCTCGAGGTTGCGCTTTGCTTCGCCTAGACTGCGTTCTAGAGCAACAGCTTGTGATCCGCGCAATTGATTATAACGGTCCACGATAGCAAGCCCCATCATGGCTGCGTCAAACACCATCACGGTGCGGAGACTGTCGTAAATGAACGTTTGGTCCAGACCGACTCCGAATAAATGGTTGAGGTTTAGAAGAACCGCTGAAATCATTGCTCCAATCCATGCGAACAAGTAAAATCTGACCTCTCGGTACCGTTTCAATGCTGCAACGCAACCGGCGAAAGCAAAGCAAGTAATCGCTAAAAGCGACATGAAGATGAGGATTTTCTTGAGCAGTTGTGGGTTGGTGAAGAACAGTGTCACGTCCAGCGAAACCGTGATCGCAATCACCCCAAGCAACACCTTGTCCATGATGTGATGTAACCGTGCAGTTTTCAGATACATCCTTGAATAGATCGCGCCAAAGACAATGATTCCACTTCCGGCAAAGATGGACGCTTTGCTGTTTAAACCTGGAAAATTGGGCCAGAGGTATTGGAATGCAACTCCGTCCACATGCATAATGTAAAGCAGTGCGGACGCAGCATAAGCGCTATAGGCAAGAAAGATCCAGTTTCTTAACATTAAAAGCGACACCAATGCGGCCACGATCAACAAAATCATCATGCCGTAGAACACAAAATTCTTGGCCGTTTGGCCCGATGATAGTGTTGTGAAACTGTCTACAGTTTCGAACGAAAACGAGATGTAGGATGAACCTTCGGACCAGAGGCTAATATAAATTGTTGCCGTCTCTCCAGGGGCAAGCGTTAGGGGGGCTGCCAATTCTGGATAATGGATCGGCCGGACGTCAAAGTTGCTGTCTTCGTCAAGTTGCAGGGCGGTTTCAATCTGTCCATTTTCCCGCGCGGTGTAGACTCGGAAATACTGTTTAAAGTTTTCGGGAAAGTAGATGATCCACTCGCGCACGTCAGGCGTGGTATTAGTGACTTTAACCCGTAGCCAAATCCTGCTTTTGGTATAACCAAAGTCGGGATTTTCCCTGCCGATGGACAAGAACTCCGGGCTGTCAGACCCATTGGCCACGCCTGGGGTCAGAGTCCAGTCGCTGTCAACATAGTGGTCGATATGTCCGGTGATCTCGGCAGCCGAAGTCGGACCACTTAGTGCGAGCGTATGGCTTTGAGCGTTGACTTGGCTGCACAAAAGGCCCCAAGTTAGCAGCGCTAAGCAGATTGAGCGGACAAATACCCATTGCAAAAGACAATTTTCATTGCGGACGACCATGCCTTTACAGCGTCGGGGATGGTTGCGGCTTTGGAACGTGATGGGCTTTGTAGAGTTGTTGGCACCGCGTCGAATGGAATCGAAGCGATTGGAATGATCCGGCGATTGAAGCCGGATTGCGCCGTACTGGACCTTGCAATGCCTGGCGCAAACGGGATTGAGGTAATGTTTGAATGCCGCCGCTGGTCCCCTGATACCCGCATTGCCGTTCTGACCGGAAGCGGAAGCCCCAGCATTTTTCAGGAACTTCAGAACGCGAATGTGAATGGAATATTCATCAAGAATGCTGACCCCATTGAAACCTGCCTTGGCATTTATGAGGTGGCTTGCGGCGCGCAGAAATACGGCGAAGGCGTCCAGCAAATGCTGGATCAGGCCACCCAATCCGCAAAGATGACGGCGCGCGAATTGGAAGTGCTGATGGGCTTGGCCAAAGGGCTTTCCAATCAGGGTATTTCCGAACAACTGGGGGTCAGCCCCAAAACCATCGACAGCCACCGAACAAACCTTATGAGGAAGATGGCCGTCAACTCTACTGCCACGCTTTTGGTCAAAGCGATCCG
>JBALTK010000278.1:0-3485 GCA_036964385.1 Sulfitobacter sp.
CCCTTGAGGCCAACAACGCCGCCGGTCTTGCTGATCGGGTTGGTGATCGCGTGGATGACTTTGCCGTCCGCATCGCGTTCGACCTTGTCTAGCTCTTCACCCATGGAATAACCGGTTACAGTCATACAGTCCTCGTGGATCAGACCCGCTTTGCGCAATTCGCGCATGACGACAGGTACACCGCCCGCTTCATACAGGTCTTTGGCGACATAGGCGCCGCCCGGTTTCATATCTACGAAGTGTGGTGTGTCGCGGAAAATTTCACAAACATCGTCGAGGAAGAAATCAATTCCCGCTTCGTGCGCCATCGCGGGCAGGTGCAAACCGGCGTTGGTGGAGCCACCAGTACAGGCAACGATGCGCGCTGCGTTCTCGAATGCTTGACGTGTGCAGATATCACGTGCGCGGATGTTTTTTTCGATGAGGTGCATGACGGCTTTGCCTGACGCAATCGCATATTCATCACGGCTTTTGTAAGGAGCGGGAGCGCCAGAGGAATTCGGCAGCGCAAGGCCGATCGCCTCGGACACACAGGCCATCGTGTTTGCAGTGAACTGACCGCCACACGCGCCCGCAGAGGGGCATGCAACACGTTCCAACACGTCGAGTGCTTCTTCGGAGAGCGTGCCGCCCTGCCAGTTGCCCACAGCCTCGAACATGTCCTGAACGGTCAGGTCACGGTCGGCGAATTGCTCTGGGACGTTTGCGCCCTCGGGCGTACGACCTGGCAGGATGGATCCGCCGTACATAAATACGGACGGCACATTGAGACGGATCATTGCCATCATCATACCGGGAAGGGATTTGTCACAGCCTGCCAAACCGACAAGCGCGTCATAGCAGTGACCGCGCATCGTCAGCTCGACGGTGTCGGCAATCGCTTCGCGTGAAGCAAGAGAGGAGCGCATACCCTCATGGCCCATTGCGATACCATCGGTGACGGTGATGGTTGTGAACTCACGGGGTGTGCCTTGCTCTGCTTTTACACCAACCTTGACTGATTGCGCCTGACGGTTGAGCGCGATGTTACAAGGAGCGGCCTCGTTCCAGCATGTCGCGACACCAACCAGCGGCTGGTGAATCTCTTCCTCCGTCATCCCCATCGCGTAATAGTAGGACCGGTGCGGCGCGCGCGCAGGGCCTTCGGTCACATGACGGCTTGGCAGTTTGGATTTGTCGAAACGTGGGTTGCTGGACATAAGAATGCGCTCCTTGGAGAAATATTTGATAACGGCATAATGGCGCAGGCGTGGTGCTGCAAGCGTTTGCAGTGCGCGGCGTCTGGCATTGTAAAGTGTTAGGCCTTAAGTAAGACACTTAATTCTCCGCAGAAAGCTACCCAATGGACCGCAGCCTGTTCGCCTTTATCTGGAAACACTCCAAGCGCGAGCAGATCATTTTGCTTGTGGTGACGATCCTGACGTTTCCGTTTCTCTATGCCACACTCGAGTTGCCCAAGCGGATTATCAACGACGCGATTGGCGCCGAAAACCCTATGGTTAGCCTTTTGGGCGTCGAGCTGAGCCAGATCCAGTTTTTGGCCACTCTGTGCCTCTCCTATTTGGGGGCAGTGTTAGCGCACGGTCTACTCAAGATGCGCCTGAATACAATGAAGGGTATCACTGCCGAGCGTCTATTGCGCCGCTTTCGTTATAATTTGATTTCGCGGATGATGCGGTTCCCCACTCGCTATTTTCAGGACACATCGCAGGGCGAGTTGGTCAGTATGGTGACTTCCGAGGCGGAGCCCATGGGTGGTCTAATGGGGGATTTCATCGCCCAGCCTGTGTTCCAAGCGGGTCAGATGTTGATCATCGTGGTGTTCTTGTTCTTGCAATCATTCTGGTTCGGACTGGCAAGCGTCGCACTCATACCGCTTCAGGCGTACGTCATTCCGATGTTGCAGCGCCAGATCAACTTGCTCAACAAGAGCCGTATTGGTGAGGTTCGACTGCTCTCTGCCGAGATTGGCGAAACCGCTGCGGGTATCGCTGATTTGCGAAATAACGGTGGTTGGCGTTTCCGGCTGGCAGGCTTCACCGAGCGCCTTGGGCGCCTGTTCGAAGTTCGCTTCAAGATTTACCAAAAGAAATTCTTTATGAAGTTTCTCAATAACTTCATCACCCAGCTGACACCATTCTTCTTTTATCTCGTGGGTGGTATTCTCGCCATTCGTGGTGAAATTACGGTCGGTGCATTGGTCGCCGCGCTTGCTGCGTACAAAGACCTCAGCAACCCGTGGAAGGAATTGCTCGCCTATTACAACCAGACACAGGATATGGCGTTGCGCTGGGAAGTCGTAACCGAGCGGTTTGCGCCCGCTGGCATGATTGACGAAGAATTGTTCGAAGGGACACCTGACACTGTTCCCCACTTGAAAGGCAGCATCGAGCTCAAAAATGTCTTTATCCGCAGCCATGACGGGACTGTTGTACTTGAGGATATTAACCTCGATATTCCCAAAGGTGCACAAGTAGCGATCAAGACATCATCTACGTCGGAACGTCGCGCGATTGCTGACATTTTTACCCGTGAAGTATTACCTACACGCGGCAGGGTCACGATGGGCGGGATCGACATCTCCACGCTGCATCAGGCCGTTATTGCGGCGCGCATCGGGTATGTGCGGGCGCAACCCTATCTGTTTCACGGAACCATTGGTGACAATCTGCTAATGTCCCTGCGCACTTCTCCCAAGACCGTGTTGTGGGACCCCGCTCACAAAGACCGTGTTGGAATCGAAGCGCGTCGGGCTGGTAACAGTCTGGATAGTTTGCGTGCGGAGTGGGTCGATCCTGCCCTCGCTGGTTTGAACACTATGGAAGATGTCTATGACTGGTGGTTTCAGTTGAGTCAGGTGCTCAACACCGACGAGGCAATTATCCGTGGTATGCTGGGAACGAAAATCATCGTCAGTGATCATCAGGATTTGGCACAAGCTATCGTAGGGCTGCGCGGGCAGGTTTATGAAACACTCAAAGAGCGAAAGCTAACGAGAGCGATCCACCGCTTTGATCCGGATAAATTTAACCCTGCTATTCCTTTGGGTGGGAACCTATTATTCGCCTCGCCGCGTCGGGATATCACCCAAAGAGGGTTGGTGGCCGAGAAGTCGTTTATTGGTATGATCGCCGAAAACGGACTAGCGGAGCAGGGCATCGCAATCTCGCAAACGCTGGTTGAGACATTGCACCAGACGTTCGGTATGGACGGGACAAATCATCCACTTTTCACGTCGCTGAACATTGATGAAGAGCTCTATGAGCAGCTTGTTGATATTGCTACGCGTCGCCGTACCAAAGGGGACGGCGCGCTAACGCAGGACGAATTTGCGCTGTTGCTGACAGTCCCCTTTGCCCTAACGGCAGAACAAATCGGCCCAGCCTTTCCTGAAAGTTTCAAAGAAGAGATTCTGACGATACGGCGCAATCGAGGCGCCGCGTTGCGCGAGTTGGCCAAAGATATGTTCGTGCCTGTGACACCTG
>JBALTK010000279.1:0-3426 GCA_036964385.1 Sulfitobacter sp.
GGCCTCGCTCTCGAGTCCAGAAACGTGAGCCGTCTCTTCGGGCAAGTCGGTGAGGCCCACAAAAATGTGATAATACCCTGTTGAATCGCCCGGACTCGGATAGCCGCGCGAGACGACTTCCAGACTATCAAGTGTCAGGTCCGCCTCTTCTTGCGCCTCGCGAATTGCAGTCTCCTCGCCCGTCTCACCCGGGTCGATGCGTCCTGCAATCGCCTCAAGATGCCAAACCTCAGGATCACCGCGCCCCAACGGCGCCATGCGCATCTGCTCAACCAAAAGCACACAATCGCGAACCGGATCATACGGCAGTACCAACGCGGCATCGCCGCCGATAAAATAAGAACGCTCCAACACGGGTGACATGCTTCCGTCGAAGCGCTCATGTCGCAAACTCAACTCGTCCACAGCAAAGTAGCCCGTGTACGCTCGGATTTTGCGCTCTACTTCCACTTTTCCGTCAAAGACGCCCTGCCCCGCATTGGTACGGCTGCCTAGTACCTTGGACCACGCACGTGCGCGAATTTGCGGAAAAATCGCGGCCACTTCATCACGGTCATATGTCCCGCGGTGTCCCATCACTTCTTCGGCTGCGTGGCAGGATAGTGCCCCCCAAGACGCCTGCCAGTTCTCAAAATCCCAAAGCCCTTGCGCGGTCCAACGTGTCAGTGCGCAAACGTAGACTTGCGCTGCCTGCCCGTTAGCAAGCGTCACATCGATCAAATCATAGTCGAAACCACCCTCGTAGTAATCAAGGCGCGCGACATCCTCATCTGTAAGGCCCGTCACCCAGAGCCCCTGTGCCGCGCTGCCCTTCTGAGCAACCAGCATCGGAAACGGCCCCTCGGCTACCGCAAAGACTGCGTGGTCGGGCAAGGTCACAGGCGTCAGATTGTCCGCCCCCAGATCGCGCCCCAGCACGATTTCAAGCAATGGCGCATGGCGCAACGTACCGTAGAAAAACAGCCCCGTGGTCATGCTCTAGCGCCAGCGCTTGCCCGCAGCATCCGCTGCAATACCAACCACCAGCGCACCAGCAACAGCCACACCAAAGAATGTGGGCGTAGCGATCATAATGCCAAACTCGGAGCCGATCAGGAAAATGCTCATCAACGCCTCCATCGGGCCATCATAGCGGTTGCGCATCGCAAGGCGGAACATTTCATAGCACGAATGCACAAACAGGCACCACAGGATCAATACCGCTGTGCCTGTGACACCGTTGTTAATCGACGCGACAAAGCCACGGCCCACACGCGAACCGATAACAGACCACCCAACACACAGCCCGATGAACGCATTCACGTAGTTGAACCAGCCGAAGGCAGTTCCCTCTGGCATCAAAGGCCGTACAATATCGGACAATACCCATCCTAAAATGGCGAGAAGTATCCCTGCGACAAGCCGTGCTGCTGTAGGCATCAATGCGTCCTTCGGTTCGCGTTGCCGGATTATCCCGGTTTGCGCACCGTAATCTGCGTTACATCACAATTTCCACTATCAAATGTCGCCGCGCAAGAAGTGAGGTAAAAATTCCACATACGTTTGAAGCGATCATCAAAGCCCATGGCGGCGATCTGATCCCACTTCTCGTTGAAAGTTTCATGCCAACGGCGCAGCGTGATGTCATAACTTTTACCGAACTCGACCGACTTCTCGACAGCGAGGCCCGCCTTTTCGATTTGTTCGCGCAGCACAATCGGACTGGGTAGCATACCCCCCGGAAAGATGTATTTTTGGATGAAATCCACGCCTCGTTTGTAAACTTTCCAACGGCGGTGGGCGACGGTGATGATCTGGAATGTCGCGGTCTTACCAGGCTTTAGGCGATCACGGACAGTCTCGAAATAGACGGGCCAATACTGCTCACCTACCGCCTCGAACATCTCGATGCTGGCGATACCATCATAGACCCCCTTTTCATCACGATAATCTTGCAACTTGAACGTCACCGCATCGGAAAGTCCCGCCTTTTCAATGCGGTCTACGGCATACTTAAACTGCTCCTCACTAATGGTAAGGCACGTTACCTTCAGTCCCCGCTCTGCTGCTGCATATTCCGCAAAGCCCCCCCAGCCACAACCGATCTCCAGTACATGATCTCCTGCGGACACGCCCATCTCGTCCACCATCGACTTATACTTTTCGATCTGGGCTGCTTCCATGCTCTGCTGAGGGTCGGTAAAGATCGCGCTAGAATAACTCATGGTATCGTCGAGCCACAGTTTGTAGAAATCGTTACCTAAATCATAGTGATACGAGATGTTCTTACGCGCTTGGTCTTTTGAGTTGCGTTGCAACCAAAAACGCAACTGCTCGTAACGGCGCACCAACCCCATTCCCGGAAATCCGTCATAGACATCTTCGTTATCCGCGTGAATGAAATCCATGAATGCTTGGAGATCAGGCGTGCTCCACCAATCATCGAGGTAGGCATCGCAAAAGCCCAAGTCACCTTCACGGATCAGCCGCGCGAACAAGTCAGTGTTATGGACGTGTAATTCCGCTACGGGTCCAGCATTCTTACCTTCCGCCCGAAAGCGCCGACCGTCGGGCAAAACAAAGTCTATTTGCCCGTAGCTCAGGGAGGATGCCATATCCATAACCCGAGTGAAATATCGGGGCAGGTCCTTCTGGCCTTCGGTTGTCGTGAAAATCATTACTGTCCCTACTCGTCGGTTTGGGCGTTAATTTATATAAGTAATCCGCGGGACAAAAGCTTTAAAAGCTCTTGTTTGCATAAGCATCAAGTGCGCGTTTGCGTCCGTCACTCACGTCAACCACAGGGTCCGGATAGGCATCGTCAGCCTTCATATTCCACTGGCGCGGGATCGCGTCAAAGAAAGCCAGCGCATCCTTATGTGGCGTACTATGACCTTCAGCGATCCAACGGCCGGCATAATCACGGTTTTTGTCGAATTTATCGAGCTGTGTAACAGGATTGAATACCCGAAAATAGGGTGTGGCGTCAGGACCAGAGCCCGCCGACCATTGCCAGCCCATCGCATTTGATGCGGGATCCCAATCTATCAGGCAATCCTCGAACCACTTTTGACCAATACGCCAGTGGCACAGCAGATGTTTAGTGAGGTAACTTGCAACGATCATACGGCCACGGTTATGCATCCGCCCCGTCACATACAGCTCTCGCATCGCAGCATCGACAAATGGAATACCCGTTCGCCCCTGTTTCCATGCCTTGACCTCTGCGCGGCGCTCATCTTCGTTCCAGTTGAACCCCTCCCATTCCTCCCGCCAATTCCGCTCAAGGATACGGGGAGTATGGTGCATTAGATGATACGCAAACTCGCGCCAGACCAGCTCCTTGAGGAATGTCTCGGCCCCTGCTTTGCCTTCATGCAGCGCACGTTGACCAGCGTGCCAGCACTGATGGGGGCTTATCTCGCCAAGCGCGAGGTTTTCGCTCAG
>JBALTK010000280.1:0-3392 GCA_036964385.1 Sulfitobacter sp.
GACATCATTCTCCGAAACCGACTCGAGCGAAGTATTTCTTTGAGCCTGATAAATCTCCAGAACCGCCACAACTTCGGCGTCTAACACCACCTCTGAGAGTTTCGATAAACCATTCAGTTGAGCATAATTCGCAATGTCTTCTAAAACTTCAAGTAACCAACTGTGATCTCGCATTGTAGTCTCCAAGATTGTACAGGTTTCACATTGTGCAGTTATAGTAAACAAAACGTAAACTGGACCTTTCGTGGTTTTTGTCACTCTAGGATTTTCCATCTCGGATTCCTAACTACAGGGGCGGACCATTTCAAAGGGGGAGGCTCAGGATCGATGAACAGACGCTGGAGCTTCGGGCCATCGAGATCACCGGTAGCCACATCGGCGACGCACCTGTCCTGCCTGACCTGCTCAGCCAGATCCTAGCCGAAGAGGAAATCGCCAGCGTCGCTGCAGACGGCGCCTGCAATACGCGTAAATGCCGCGACGCCATCGCCGATCGCGGTGCGCATGCCGTCATCCGACCCCGCAAAAACGCCAAGCCGTGGAAGGCCATCACCGCAGGTGCGGCGGCCAGAAACGAGGCCCTGCGGGCTTCGAAATATCTTGGCCGTGCGATCTGGCGAAACTGGAGCGGATACCACCGCCGAAGCCGCGTCGGGACGGAAATGGGCTGAGTGAAACTACTGGGCCAGCGCCTCATGGGTCGGAACTTTGACTGTCAGGTCGCCGAAGTCCAAGTCCGCATCGCCTTCATGAACGGCTACAACGCCCTTGGCATCCCTGTCACAGAAGTCGTGGGATGAATCCGTCCGGGAAAGGGGAGCCTTGGGCGTCAGGCGCTTTGTGCAACAGAGCCAATCATACAAAGAAGGCCGCGGGAATTTTAAATAGTCGGCAGGCAGGAGCGTTTGGGAGCGATGCTTTACGGCTTATGAATGTGTCACGTGAAGTGTCTGGTGAGTGAAGGGAAGCTGCTACGCAGTAAACGAACCCACGATCAATGTTAGCCATGGACCGTCGGTGAGCAAGAAGGCTGAGGTATTTTATGTGGTACTTATTTTTCTGTACATATTATTATATATAATTAACATACTCTTGTGGGTAATAAATTGCGGACTTCGTCTCCGCCATAAAACCTAAAGTGTTGATTTATAAGGTTGTTTGCCCACATGGTGCACCTTGCCCTGTGGTACATGATGGACCACAAAGACAACCGCAAATTACCCCGCTCGTCAGGCAGCGTTGATATGCGGCACCTGATAAAACCTCGGGGTAAGGGTTGCTCCGTCAGGATGCTCACTCCTCCTGTTTTGGTAGGCACGAAGAACCCTTGGACTGAAAAGCCATTTGGCAAGGAAACCAAGCTGGGTCTCGACACGAGAAGTCATGCAGAGGCGCTCCGTATTCGTGACGTCAGAGTGGGCCAGATCAGGCAGCTTGAAGCGGATGCTATTGCGGCAAGTGGTCGTGTCGGCATCGGCAGGATCATGGATTTATCACCAGAGGCCGAAGAGGACTGGCGCAAGATGCGTAGGGGCGGCAACGAATGCGCAGGGCGACCTGCCTCCATCGGAGCGGCGGTTGTTCCCTGAGCGGCCCCTGAAGCCCTCTACGGTCAAGGCGAACTCGGTCTCTCAGTGGTTCACACGCTATCGTCGAGAGGCGCTCGGCAAGGAGACAGACGACATGCTGGCGTTGCACTCGTTTAGGCACACTTGGAAAACCGTAGCTCGACGGGCTGGCGTTGTGGATGATCGGGTTAGAGTCCTTGGAGGCTGGCCCTGGTCAGCGCAATCCACCAGCCAGGTTTGGCGGATTGGATCGGCAGGAGTGTTCAATTGGGAAGTCATGGGCCCCAGTTCGCCGTTCTTCTTTTAACTACTGCCGTCATCGCCTACGTGGCTGAGTTGGCACGCAATACCACGATAGCGGCGATCTTCCTGCCAATTGCCGGTGCCGTCGCGACTTGGCACTGATCCAGTTGCTTTCATGCTTCCAATCGCTATGATCGCTTCGATCGGCTCTATTCTGCCCGTTGCGATACCCCTAAACGCAATAGTTTTCGCGGATCCCGCAGTGACACAATCCGACATGCTGCGTGCAGGTTCTCCGCTGGACGTAATTGCACTTTTCATAATTGTAGGCGCGACTTCAGTTCTGGGGTCCATCGTTTTGAAATAAACAGCATCAAGAAGAGCGCGAAATTGAGGATACAGAGAAAGAAGTGGACTAGACTGGACAAATGAAACCGCTCTTTTTGATCGTCGCATATCTTGTCGCTGTCACGTTGCCGTTGATCTTGTCCAGTTTGGTCGGCGGCCCACCACGCGCGTTCCACCAAGAACTTGCCTCTGGTCTTGGCATTCTTGCATTTTCCATGATCCTTTTGGAGTTTGTCCTGTCCGGTCGCTTCAAGAGTATTTCGAATGGAGTTGGCATGGATGTGACCATGCGGTTTCATCAAGTTATGGCGCGAACGGCACTGGGTTTTGCCTTGCTACATCCCTTCCTTTATCAAGGTACACTTTCCGGAGGTCAGCGTCCTTGGGACTCCTCGCAGCAACTAACAATCACGACTGACTTTTTTGACCTTTCGAGCGGAATTGCAGCTTTTCTACTCCTCCCAAGCCTTGTTCTGCTGGCAATCGGGCGTACTCAATTGAACTACAAATATGAAACGTGGCGTCTGATACATGGTATCGGCGCATTGCTGATTGCGTTACTTCTGTTGCATCACACGGTCTATGCGGGGCGATATGGATCGCAGCATTTGATGACCTGGTTCTGGGTGGCAATGACGAGTGTTGCGGTTGGATCGCTACTTTACGTTTACCTGCTTGCACCCCTTCTGGATAAGGCGCGCGCATGGCGGGTAATATCCGTCACCCAACTGACGCCCAAGCAATGGGAGGTAACAGTGAAGCCAGATGGTCATACTGGCCTAGATTACAAAGCCGGACAATTTGTGTGGCTGAATGTGGGGCACAGTTCATTCTCAATGAAAGAAAACCCATTCTCCATTTGCTCCACACCGGGTGCCGGACCAGACGTATCCTTCATGATCAAAGAGCTTGGCGACTTCACACGAACCATTGGCCAGATAAAGGCTGGAACGGTCGCTTATCTTGACGGCCCTTACGGGAGCCTTTCTGTCGATGATCGCACCGAACCTGGGGTTGCTCTCATTGCAGGAGGCGTGGGGCTTGCGCCGCTGCTGGGCATCCTTAGGCAAATGCGTCTGGTTGGAGATCCACGGAAGGTGAGGTTGATCTATGGAAACCGGGTTGTTGATCAGATCGCGTATCGTGACGAACTGGGTGCGCAGGACGTATTCTATGTGCTGTCAGACCCACCAGAAAACTGGCCCGGTGAGACAGGATACATAGATGCAGCAC
>JBALTK010000281.1:0-3349 GCA_036964385.1 Sulfitobacter sp.
GACCGGCTGGAAATCAAACGGCTCTTTTGCCGCTGTTTCTGCCAGATCAACGATCAGGTCGATGACGGGCTGGATGTGCTCGTGGGCGAACTTAACCGCACCAAGCATCTCTTCTTCCGACAGCTCGTATGCTTCGGATTCAACCATCATCACGGCGTCTTTTGTACCGGCAACTACCAGATCAAGACGCTGGTCAGGGTTGTTCTTGAGGTCCTGCATGTCGTCGATTTCAGGGTTCAGAACGTACTGGCCTTGCTCAAAGCCAACGCGGCAAGCAGCAATCGGACCCATGAACGGCGCACCAGAGATGGTCAGCGCTGCGGAAGCCGCAATCATCGCAACCATGTCCGGGTCGTTAACCAGATCGTGGGACAGAACGGTACACATCACCAGAACTTCGTTTTTGAAGCCGGGGACGAACAGCGGGCGGATCGGACGGTCGATCAGACGGCTTGTCAGTGTTTCTTTTTCGGTGGGGCGGGCCTCACGCTTGAAGAAACCACCCGGGATTTTACCCGCGGCGTAGTATTTCTCGTTGTAGTGCACGGTCAGTGGGAAAAAATCCTGACCCGGCTTTTGTTTGCGAGCGAAAGTGACGTTCGCCATTACGGAGGTCTCGCCATATGTGGCGATGACGGAACCGTCGGCTTGGCGCGCAACTTTCCCTGTTTCCAGTGTGAGCGTCTCTTCGCCCCACTGCATGCTTTTCTTAACTTCGTTAAACATCATCGTTTCCTTGTTGGCCCATTGGCCTTTGCATAGAGGGCGTATTCCCTCTGACCCCTATATCTTGCTTTGGCTGCCGACGGGGTCTGTCCGACTGCTTTCAGATGAGTGGGCTGTACATGAGAATGGGGAGGATGGGAAGGGAGCGGCGTTTTGGGTTGGGTTGGCAGATTTAACGTCTGCTGTGCGAATGACGCAGTAACGCCATTGATTTATCTCAATGCTTTTGCACAGCGCCTGTGGCACCGTTGAGTGCAAATTGTTGTTAATGAGAATATTGGGGAGATTTAATGATATGATTTCAATACGTAAAATCCTGTATAAAACCTGTCTTGTATCGCTGATTTCTCTTTCACTTGCGGCGTGTGAAACCACCACGTCTACCAATCAGCGTGAACTCGGAGAACTCAATGGTTTGCCGCTGACAAACAAGTCAAGTGCTTCACTGCAGGCTGACTTAGACAAAATCGCGGCGATGGGCAAAGGGCAGGGTTGTACGGAGCAAGAAATCGACTTTATCACGGTTTCACTCACAGCGTTCGCTGTAGGGATTGATCAGCCGTTGACCGAACCTTGGAACGCATCGGAACAGGCTCGGTTCGACGCGCTAATGCAACGCTGGCAGTCGTTGGGCGGGGATGCACGCGATATTTCCGCAGCTTGTCGCAATAGTTTAGCATCGCTGAAATTGCCGATACTCTGAGCTTGATGCGCGTTTAGGGCTGATAAGAACCCCGTACTTTGATGAACGCTATGCGTTCTACACAATCACTCTGTTTGAGCGCTTGATCGAAGCCAAACTATCCAGCCAAGGAATTCGATTTGCTGGGCTAAAGATATTGAAATTTTGCACCCAGTTGTCTTGTGCGCGAAGCTGCCTGTCGCTGCATTGCAGCTAAGGCTTGGCTAGATTTGTTTAGCGCCTCAATCAACCCACCCAAGTCGTCCTGCAAGGTGAACGGTTGGTTCGGAGATCTTCTTTACAATTGCGCATGGGATTGAAGCAGCGCTGGAAGTGCGTGTCCCGTAATCTAACCAATAGTATATTGTGCTGTCCGTTCGTGCCGCCCGCCTATCCGCGTAGACCCAACAATATATGGCTACGCGGGGTATACGTGTGGCTCTTGGACATTGCTTTGGGATCCTTGAGATCTTCGCGATTTATCAGCCGAAATTTGTGGTTGGCGAAAGTATACAGAATGAATTTGGTTACAAACGGAGATTTCTCTGCGGGTCTGAATGGCTGGACGGTTGACGGGGCAGGTGATTCAAGCCCGACCTACGATGCGGCCTCGGGTGCGGTCATTTACGGATATGGCAATAACGATGTTCAGGATGGTGACCGCCTTTCTCAACAGATCAATTTGGTAGGCGGTCAGGAATATACTGTAACCTTCACAATCACCGAGACCGGCCCCGAGACATTTGGTGGTTTTGGAATAACGATTGATATCGAAGACTCGCTTGGTTCAGGTTTCACGACCATCGGGTCAGAAGTAGTAGAATACGAAGAAACCAAGACGGTCTCGATCACCTTTATATCTCCTTACGATGATCCCATTTTGCGCTTCCGCGGACAGTACGGTTTCGGCACCACCGACAACTGGCTGGTACTCGACGACATTTCCGTAACCTCCACGGCTGTAACTTGCTTTACGCCCGGTACAAATATTGACACCCCACAAGGTCCGGTTGCCGTTGAGAAACTGCAGAGAGGCGATCTGGTTCAGACTGTTGATCAGGGCCCTCAAGAGATCAAATGGATCGGCACACGTACCGTGAATCTTGTCGGGACGCCTTCTGATTATAAATTGCGCCCCATCATCATTCGTGCAGGCGCACTTGGATCGGGTCTTCCGACCGTAGACATTCGTGTTTCACGCCAGCACAGGATGCTTGTATCGTCAAAGATCGCGCTGCGTATGTTTGGCGAGATGCAGGTTCTGGTTGCCGCGGTCCGATTGCTTGACCTTCCTGGTGTCGAAATTGATTATCAAATTGAAGAGGTTACCTATATCCACATCATGTTTGATCAGCACCAAATCATCCATGCTGATGGTGCGCCCACGGAGAGTTTGTTTCTTGGACCTCAGGCCATCAAAGCCTTGCCGCGCGAAGCGCTAGCCGAAATTAATGCCCTGTTTCCTGGATTTGTTTCCATTGATGTCACGCACCTACCTGCACGGATCATCCCTGAAGGCAAAAGACAAACCAATCTTCTTGCACGACACGCGCTTAATAAGCGCAGTCTTTTGTCAGAGACGTATTCGCCCCAGGTTCGGCATTGACGTCATGCAAATATGCAAGAACGTCCAGATTAACGAAATAATGCTGATAGAGTCTCCGCACCATGAAAGAGCTGATTGTGGCTTCTAAGCCGAGCCTTGCTTTGGTGCAGCTATTCCTAGGTCAGAAGGCGTGCTGCATCGTTTAATGCCTCAACCAGCCCGCCCAAAAAGCCGTCCGCAGTCACATCAATCAGCGCTTTGCCTTCTTCGTCTTGCAGCGTGAACGGCGCAGGTTCGATCTTTGCCAATTCCCGCAAACTCTTGCCGCCGCCATGTTTCAGCACGTTGGCCGCGAGGTAGTAGGTGTAGACTGTTTGCGCGAGCTCGCTGTGGCC
>JBALTK010000282.1:0-3014 GCA_036964385.1 Sulfitobacter sp.
GCTATCGACATAGAGGACACCGCCGTATTTCGCATTCGTCTCCCGTGCGACCTGTTTGGCTGGGGCCTGAGAAACAGTGGATTCGCAGAACACGGCGGGGATCTCATTTTTGCGTACGGTGTCGACCACTTTGCGGACTTGTTGTGGCGTGCCTTGCTGGTCTGCGTTCATCGGCCAAAGGTATAACTCCTTCATTCCAAAATCGCGGATCAGATAGCTGAATGCGCCCTCACACGTTGCCAGCCAGCGTTGCTGCTCTGGCACAGCGAGAATTGCATCGCGCAAGGGTTCAATGGCCTCGATAATTTGGGCCTTATAGGCATCGGCATTGGCACGATAAGTATCCGCGTTGTCGGGATCATGCTGCACAAAGGCATCGCGAATATTATCAATATATATCAGAGCGGTAGTAAGACCCATCCACGCATGGGGGTTGGGTTTACCATCATATTCACCTTCCGAGATGCTGATTGGCTCGATACCTTCGGTGAGCGTGGCAGAGGGTACATCGCGTAGGTTGGACAGAAACTGCTCAAACCAAAGTTCGAGGTTCAGCCCATTCCATAAGATGAGATCGGCATCCTGCGCTCGAATGATATCGCGTGGTGTAGGGGAGTAGCCGTGAATTTCCGCGCCCGGTTTGGTAATGCTCTCTACAATCGCGGCATCGCCCGCGACGTTACGGGCCATGTCTGCAATCACGGTAAAGGTCGTCACTGCCTTGAATTTCTCTTGGGCCGTCGCCGTCGTTGCCATCAGTGCCAACGCACTTACGGACAAAAAAGTCTTTAGAGTGGTGTGAAACATCGACGAAGCTCCGTTGTGTGAAGGTGCGGCTACAATTTGCTTATGAGAACCATTCACAACTGTAAATAAGAATGATAACGATTCTCAAAGATAGTGGGTTGATGAGAATATGGGGTACGATTCATGAGCGGCGAGAGCGACAGAGCCAAAAACATGACTGCTGCGTTAAAAAAAGCGGGAATACGCGTCACGCGCCAGCGGATTGCATTGTTGGGCGTGTTGGCTGATGCGGATGACCACCCTGATGCCGTCGAACTCCACGCCCGCGCTAAGGCAATCGAACCTAGTGTGTCCCTCGCCACCGTATACCGGACCCTTACTGTGTTGGAGGAGGAAGGCGTAGTGCACCGCCATGCCTTTCAGGGCGGCGGTGCGCGGTTCGAGACAAGCCATGAAGACCACCACGATCATATACTTGATGTAGATACGGGCGAGGTGATCGAGTTTCAGTCTGACAAGATTGAACAGCTTCAAGACGAAATCGCTCGCGAGTTGGGGTACGAAGTCGTGCATCACCGTCTTGAGCTTTACTGTCGGAAGAAACGCTAACCGCGTTTGAGCCGCCGTTCACGCCAGACAATCAGTAGGCCACTTGCAAGGATCAGCAGTGCTCCAGGGAAAAGCTCGTCCCATGGAGCCTCATCAAAGAACACCCAACCAAGCAGGAAGGCGAGCGGTATCCCGAAGTAGTTGAAGGGGGCAAGATTGCTCTGCTCTGCCATCCGGTAGGACATTATCAAAAGCAAGACTGCAGTACCGCCAAACCCTCCCATCGCAACAAGCCACCAGATGTCACTTGCTCGGTCCAGCGGTGTGAAGCCGCCAGTAAATAATGCCAGAATAACTGCACCCAGCAAGGCGACGATACTAGAATAAAGATTGATCAGCGGTGTGGGGACATCATGGTCCATCACCCGTGCAGTCACGCCGACAAGTGCATAACAAACTGCGGCACCCAAGGGCAGCAAGGCCGCAGGAGAGAATGAATCCGAACCAGGCCTGACAATCCAGACCACCCCTATGAAGCCTAGCAAAACAGCGCCCCACCTGACCCACCCGACGTTCTCACGCAAAAGAACCGTCGCAAGTGCGACCGCAAAAAGCGAGTTCGCATAAGTGATTGTTGAGGCTGTGGCAAAGGTTAGCAGCCCCAAAGACAAATAGAATGAGAACTGCGCGAAGGTGAGAATTGCACCGCGCGCAAGTGCCAAACGCCATTGGCGTAGTCTCCAAATTCGCCCCTTAGCGTGCCAATCGCTTGAGGAATAGAGTACGATCAGGGAGGGTATGAGGCCAAAAGTATTGCGATACGCCGACAGTTCTGCTGCACTATATCGTGGCGATAAATGTTTGATGATCAGCCCCATTGCATCGAACAGCGTCAGCGCGCAGAGGAGCAAGAGGACAGCCGTAAAGGTGCGATCAGGTTTCATTGCGCGATAATGTGCTTTTGGTCGCGCAATAGCCAGAAACGAAGTGCACCAGATCGTGCATCTATCAAATTCTCATTCAGGAGTGGCTTTGACCGTCGCCACCGCGGGCATCGCGATGTGGCTCCTCGCCTTTGAACGAAACTGGGTGATGTCGGGAATTGCCGTGATCCTGCTAGCCCGCACCACAACGGGAACCATTTAATGGACCGGTACCCACCGAAATCGCGGCACTCTTCGCTGCGCGTAAGTTTAGATGTACGGGCCCTTCTAGTTTGTTTTGGTGCATACGTTCCAGATAAGGAACGGAGAAGGCTACCTTAATGAAAGACGAATGCGCACGTTTATGATCCTCATTGTCGGTATCGTTTTTGGTGCGAGTAGCGGTGTCATGGCAACAGCATCAAACAGTGGAGCACATGACGAATGACCATAGCGCAGCTGTGCAGCAAGAAGAGATGGATCACTCTGCAATGGGCCATGAAGAATGGACCATAAGATGTCGCATTATAAGCCATTGGACGTAGAGGCTGCATCCGCACTTCAGTCAGTAAGCTTGGCCCATGTTGAGCGGAAGGGCATGCGCATGTCTATCCAGATGGTAACAAAATTGCCCGTTTACATGGCGAATGGATGCACCTTGACGCATTACCGAAAGGTGAAGTGAGGATCGAAGTATCGCTCAACACGAATGATCACCGACCTCTCGCGATTGACGGTGTTCCCATCGCTGAAGAAACAGTGATCACTGTAAAGTAATCTAGTCGCCGCTCGGCT
>JBALTK010000283.1:0-3005 GCA_036964385.1 Sulfitobacter sp.
GGACTTTCGGGTCCTGACGGATCTTGAACAGGATCAACGGGCATTGGTATCTCCGCTGGCGGATTGGGTTCTGTTTGTTGAGTTTTTGGATGTGCCATTTGTTGAACTTCCTTTGAGCTAACCCAGAAATACCTAGCAGTGCGGAAGAGTGAATTGATCCGCGTCAATCGGTGCGGCACCAAACGTGTGACGCTCTTCTTAAAAGAGCAATGGGAGCCTTGAGATGTTAGAAACCTACACAATGATCCTGCCCCTAATGGTCTGCCTCGCCTTGACGTGGAACGCTTTAGCCAGAACACCCGCACGCGTCTCTTCTTGCGATGAACTTCCTTATATCAAATCAGCCTGAGGGAGTTAGTCGTGGTAAGCAAAGCATCCAAAAGCATCGGTCTTCCGCGCGGTCTTTCGCCCAAACAATTGCGCAGGACGTGCGATCCTAAAACACTGGGTTTCACCGACACTACATCCCTCAAACCTGTGAATGGATTTATCGGACAGGATCGAGCGATTGACGCGATCAAACTTGCCGCGGGTATCGCGCACAAAGAATTCAACTTGTATGTGCTTGGGCGCGAAGGCACCGGCAGGCACACCGCAGTTGCTCGAATGCTCTCGGATGAAGCTAAGATGCGTCCAACACCATGCGATTGGGTATACGTCAATAACTTCGACGCTCCGCACAAACCCCGCGCGATGAAGCTGCCAACAGGCAGTGCGTCAGACCTGAAGCTGGCGATGGAGGACTTGGTAGAAGATCTGGCTAACGAAATACCTGCCCTATTTGAATCAGAAGAATACCAAACACAGCGGCGCGCCATTGAAGAAGAGCTGGGGCAGAAAAACGAAGAGCCAATCGCGGATTTTGCTGAAGCTGCACACGCACAAGATGTAGCACTGCTCAGAACGCCCATGGGCTTCATGCTATCTGCCGTTGTGGATGGTAAACCGATAAAGCCTGACGCCTATGCCGCACTCCCAGCCAAAGAGCGTGAAGCGATCGATGCCAAAATTGCGAAATTGCAAATGCAATTGGCAGAAATACTAAAGCACGCGCCACAACTTGAAAAAGAACATCGGCTGCGGATTGAAGAACTGCACGCTTCGATGGCCGAACGAGTGGTTTCGGCCAGAATGAAAGAAGTGCAGACACGCTTCAGCGATGTTCCCGAGATCACGAAATACTTGGATCATGTGTGCGTCGACATGATTTCAAATGCAGAGCTTTTTCTGGTGTCTGCCAGCAATCCAAATGATGGCCCCTTCCCACAGGTCATTCACAAACACCATCAGGACCCGCATTTTCAAAGATATACAGTCAACATCATGGTCTCGCACACAACAGGCCGATCAACTGCACCAGTAGTGACAGAAGATCTACCATCCCTTGCGCACCTCACAGGCCGTATTGAAAATATTTCGGAGATGGGGACGCTGTCCACCAACTTTACCCTGATCAAACCGGGCGCGCTGCACCGCGCAAATGGCGGCTATCTCATACTTGATGCCAACCGCCTCGTGACTGAGCCTTATGCGTGGGAAACACTTAAACGGTGCTTACAAAGCCAAGCCATCTCCATAACGTCACTGGCAGAGAGATTAAGCCTCTCTTCGACAACCACACTCGAACCTGACCCCATTCCTTTGGATATTCGTATCATTTTGATCGGGGACAGAAGACTACATATGTTGCTGATGCAACTTGATCCTGAGTTTGCGAAACTTTTTAAATTGCAGGCCGATTTTGAAGATGACCTGCCCCGCACCGCAAAAAACACACGCGCACTGGCACGCATCGTTGCGGGATATGGCGCAAAGGAAAACCTAAAACCGCTCACTGCTGCCGCAGTCGCCACCTTGCTGGATCATGCTGCCCGCCTATCAGGAGACAGCACAAAACTTACTCTTGAGGTGGGCGCACTTACGGATGTGATGCAAGAGGCGGACTTCTATGCGACCAATGAGAAACATGACCTGATTACTGATGATGATATCGAACACGCAATCCAGCAATCGGTGCACAGAGGTGCGCGGATCAAGGAGCGGATGCAAGAGGCCGTAACCAGAAGAACTATTCTGATTGATACAAAAGGCATGTCTGTCGGTCAGATAAACGGCCTTGCTGTTGTAGGTATCGGAAAACACTATTTTGGGCGTCCGTCGCGCATCACCGCCCGCGTACGGATGGGTGCAGCCAAACTGGTTGATATCGAACGCGAGGTTGAGTTGGGCGGCCCTCTTCACTCAAAGGGCGTGCTTATTTTGGGTAGCTATCTTGCCACGCACTACGCCCTCGATGTGCCAATGTCGCTGCACGCCAGTCTGGTATTCGAGCAGAGTTACGGCGGGATAGACGGCGATAGCGCCTCCTCCGCTGAGCTTTATGCTCTGTTGTCTGCGTTGTCAGGTCTGCCGATCCGCCAAGGTCTCGCCGTTACCGGATCCGTCAACCAGAATGGTGAAGTTCAGGCTATCGGCGGTGTGAACGAAAAGATCGAAGGCTTCTTTGAAATCTGCAAGGCCCAAGGCCTCACAGGCGAGCAGGGTGTTCTAATTCCTGCCTCGAATGCAGATGACCTGATGCTACGCCGCGACGTTGTCGAAGCCGCAGAAGCTGGGGATTTCCGCATCATTCCGATCAAGACAATTGATCAAGGGATTGAAGTGCTCACAGGTGCAACCGCGGGTCATCGCGGGCGTAAAGGAGAGTTTCCCGCCAACAGCATTAATGGAAAAGTAGAAGCACAACTCCGTGCCTATGCCGAACGCCGCCGCAGTTTCGGGGTGCAAAACAACGATAAGGGCACAGTTCAGTGAGTAACGGACTGCGCATCCTTGTTGGGGCGGGCTCTTTTGCAGACGCTTCTGCGGGGCTGCATCTTGTACGACACCTTCAAGGCAGCTTTTGCGCAGGACTAGGCGGTATTTTGATCGAAGACCCTGATATGCTCGCGGCATGCGCAATCCCCCACCAGCATATCGTTCTTTCAAGCGGCACAACGGCCCGT
>JBALTK010000284.1:0-2766 GCA_036964385.1 Sulfitobacter sp.
GCATCTGTCCAGGGGCGGTAATCTTGCTCTCGTCGCTGCGGGTTAAGGCGTGGCCAACAAGCTCCTCGATCTGCTCGGAAGGTAGCCCGCCTGCGCGCAACAAAACTGTGTTCTCCGAATCGAATCCGATGATCGTGCTTTCCAGTCCGACACCACAAGGGCCGCCGTCGACGACCGCCGCAATGCGGCCCTTAAGCCCTGCGATTACGTGATCTGCCGTCGTAGGGCTGATCCGGCCAGAGGGGTTCGCAGACGGGGCCGCTACAGGCCCGCCGAACTTTCTGAGCAACGCCTTTGCCACTGGATGTGCGGGAATGCGGATGCCCACAGTAGACAGGCCCGCAGTGACCAGCGGAGACAGGTCATGCCCTGCGCGTAACGGTAAAACCAAGGTCAGCGGGCCGGGCCAGAAAGCTGCGGCAAGCCGTGCTGCCAGAGCGGGCCATTTGACGTATTTCTGTGCGGTGCTGACATCCGCGACATGTACGATGAGGGGATTAAACGAAGGTCGCCCCTTGGCTTCATAGATCGCCGCAACTGCCTCACCCTGTCGTGCATCGGCGCCAAGGCCATAGACTGTCTCGGTCGGGAACGCGACCAGTGCGCCCTCCTGCAAAAGTTGTGCAGCAGATGTCAGGCCTGCATCATCTGCGCGCAAGCGTTGGGTTGGGTGTGTCATTGACCTCTCCGGTGCGCTCTGACGCGGCGTTTTAGTTGCAGTGAGCAGGCTTGCTGATCATCGTGTTGTTATACGGCGGGGGACGAAGTAGCGTTGCGAGAACTCGAAAAGGCCCAAAACCATATGCTTATGAAAGAGGTAGTATGACGTATCGCGCACCTGTTGAAGACTACAATTTCCTGTTTGAACATGTTGTGGGGCTTAGTGCGCTGCGCGCGACCGAGCGGTTTGGCGACGCAACGGATGATGTGACGCGGGCGATCCTCACGGAAGCGGGTAAGCTGTGTGAAGAAGTGCTCGCTCCGCTTCAGCGTGTGGGCGATGTAGATCCTGCACATTTGGAGAATGGTGTGGTCCGCACCTCGCGCGGGTTTCACGAAGGCTTTAAGGCGATTGCCGAGGGCGGTTGGGTCGGAATGTCGGCCAACCCAGAGTATGGAGGTATGGGCCTGCCGATGGCGCTCACAGCAGCGGTAGGCGAGATGATGAGCGGGTCATGCTTGTCGCTGCAACTGGCTCCGATGCTGACCCAAGGGCAGATCGAAGCGTTGGAGCATCATGCCAGCGATACGCTCAAAGAGTTGTACCTGCCCAAGCTGATCAGCGGTGAATGGACGGGCACGATGAACCTGACAGAGCCGCAGGCGGGATCAGACGTTGGCGCGCTGACGACCAAAGCAGAAGACAATGGCGATGGGACCTTCGCTGTTACGGGGCAGAAAATCTATATCACATGGGGTGATCACGACTTTGGCGGAAACGTTTGTCATCTGGTGCTTGCGCGCCTTGCGGGTGCCCCTGCAGGTGTACGCGGGATCAGTTTGTTTCTGGTGCCAAAGCTGTTGCCCGACGCTGATGGCAATCCAGGGCCGCGCAATGGCGTTAGCGTGGTGAGCTTGGAGCACAAGATGGGCCTGCACGGCTCTCCCACATGTGTTATGCAATACGACGCTGCCACAGGATGGCTGGTTGGTGACGAAAATGGCGGCATGGCGGCGATGTTCACGATGATGAACAACGCACGGCTGGGTGTCGGCGGGCAGGGGATCGGGATCGCCGATGCGTCCTACCAGCACGCGCTGGCCTACGCGCAGGACCGCAAGCAAGGAAAAACCAGCGCCCCAGCAGAGAAGGATTCCATTCTGGGCCACGCGGATGTGCGCCGGATGCTCACCACTATGAAGGCCGATATTTTTGCCGCCCGTGCCATTGCTGTGTGCAACGCGGTTGCCATCGACATGGCGACGGCGACAGGCGACAAGGCGTGGAAAGCACGCGCTGCGCTGCTCACGCCAATCACCAAAGCATTTGGGACCGACACCGGCATCGCTGTGGCAGATATGGGCCTTCAGGTGCATGGCGGCATGGGTTTTGTCGAGGAAACGGGTGCAGCGCAGTTTTGCCGCGATGTGCGGGTGACGGCAATTTACGAGGGGACCAACGGCATTCAGGCTATGGACCTTGTGGCGCGCAAGATGATGGACGGCGGTGAGGCCGCGATGGCTTTGCTGGACGAAGTTGCCGAGGATGTTGAGGCCGCAAGGGCCGTATTCCCTCGTTTGGCGAATGATGTTTGGGAAGCAACCGAGAGTATGCGTGAGGCAACGGAATGGCTTGTTTCACAAAGTGATCTGCAAAACCGGTTCGCAGGTGCGGTGCCTTATCTCCATGCGTTTGCCCGTATTTTGGGTGCACATTTGCACCTCAAAGCAGCAGTTGCCGAGCGTGGCGGTGCGCGTGAAAAACTGGCGCGCTTCTACATCCAGCGCATGCTTCCCGAACACACGGCACTTCTTGCGCATGCGCAGGCAGGTGCCGAAGACCTTTATGCACTTACAGCAGAAGAATTGGCAGGATAATCATGGCTGAACGTCCAGCTCCCGAAGGCCTTCGCTATCCGTGGGAAACGCCACCTGTTGGCTCCGAAGCGATCGAGGTTGCTCCGGGTGTGCTTTGGATGCGCTTGCCGCTGCCAATGAAACTTGACCACGTCAACGTATATGCGCTGGACGAGGGCGACAGCTGGACTATTGTCGATACCGGATTTTCCTCCAAGAAGACCAAGGCGATCTGGACCGAGATTATGG
>JBALTK010000285.1:0-2317 GCA_036964385.1 Sulfitobacter sp.
TGCTCCGTTCTTCATGTGTCGTCCCTTCATGTATATTTGGAGGACCGTCGATCCCCGTTTTCATTGAGTTAACGACGGTGACTGGAAAAGGTTGCATTTTAATGCCCAATTTTCGCCTCTGGTCCAGTTCTAAAGGGGTCAGCACGAGATAGCTGGTGACCAGTTTCAATGTATTTGCAGTCGGATGGAGTCCAAGTTTCGGCCCCTCGCAACAATCTATTAACTTTTTACAAGATTGTTTCGGCTGAACAAATTTCTGCCACGTTTCTCCTTCAAGTTGAATGCAGAAATACAAAGACGGCTATGCGTGATAGCTCACAAGAATACCGGAGATGGAAATGAAAATTCTGGCTGTAGATGATGATCCAACCATTCTGGAGTTACTGACCCAGTTCGTCGAGGTTGTTGGCGGTCATGAGCTGGTGACTGCTATGTCTGGCGCGGAAGCGCTGCAGCTGGCTCAATCTTCTGGCCAAGCTGGATTTGATTGTTTTCTCTTCGATATTCAAATGCCGGAGATGGATGGGATCGAGCTTACGCAGAGTATCCGTACCATTGCGCAGCACGCTAGCACCCCGATTTTGATGCTTACTGCGATGTCGGACAAGCGCTATATTGACGCTGCATTTGCGGCGGGTGCCACTGATTATGTGACCAAGCCTTTTGAGGTTACAGAGCTGACAGCGCGCCTGCGTCTGGTCGAAGATCTTGTGAACATGCGCCAAGTGAAAACCAAAAAGATTTTTGCGACCCAATCGCTCTCCGTGCATGACCAACCCATCACGGCCTCTGAAACGATAGAATTACATGACCCGGTATCAATCTATGATGTGGAAAATGTGATCGAATATAGCGCGATGGAAAACTACGTTCGCCAATTGGCGCGCGGTTCTATGTTCGGGTCTGCAGCGTTTGCGTTTACCGTCCGTAAGATCGAAGAGCATCACAACGTTATGTCGGCTGCTGAGTTCTCCTTTTTGATTTCAGATGTAGCAGAGGTGATTTCCGACACGCTGGTGGGGCATCAGTTCCTGATGGCCTACGCTGGCAGCGGAACGTTTATCTGTGTGACAGAAAGCGGCTGGCGCCCTGATATGGTGGCACTTATGGACGGGGTAAACCTGTCGCTTTCGCGTACCGAACTATACGATAATTCTGGTCAGCAATTGTTCGTCCGCGTAAGTGCCGGGGATTCAATTCGTCTGATCTGGAAGTCAGAGAATACTGTCATGGATTCTATTTGCGCGGCTTACCTCTCGGCAGAGGCGGCAAGTGCGGCGCATGAAGCCTCCATGAATGATCTCTGGATGGCGCCAAAGCGGGCATGACTACAAAACACGCAGAACTCCCTGGCCTTCACGGTATCAGAATGCGGTTTCTTGCCCTCCTCGAAGACCGCCAAACTAACATCGCACAACATGCACTCGCTGCTTGGGAAAGCGACAATGCGGCTGATCAATGTGCTAATCTCGAAGTGGCCCAACACGTGCTTCACCAAATTGCTGGCTCGGCAGGGTCGCTGGGTTTTGCGGAACTGGGTCAAGCCGCAGGAGCCTGTGAAGGATCAATCGTCGATTTTATTCAAAGCGCCCCAAGCGGCAATCACGACCAGTTGCCTGAAATCTTGCAAGCCTTGGATACCTTTGTATCGCAAAGTCAGGCACTGCTCACACAGGCTGGTTAGACCGGGCAGCTACTCGCAGCCCTAGCCGATAGCTACTTTGCCTGCGCCGACTTTTGCATCGCCAGTTTGATCTGATCTGGCAAAGCCATAGGATCGAACGGCTTGCTGATTACTTCAGCTGCACCATTCATCAATAGTTCTTCGATCTCGGAATGTTGCGCACGCGCAGTCATAAAGATTGCAGGGATGGTGGCAAAAGTAGAATCTTTTCGAATTTGGTCCAGAGTCTCACGGCCGGTCATTCCCGGCATCATCATATCGAGCAGGAACACATCAGGCGTAAATGATTTGACCATGTCCAGCGCGTCAGCACCGGAGCTACATTGAACAACTTCGAACTCGCCTGACAATTCCAGGGCCATCATTGCGATTTCGCGGATGTCGGCATCATCTTCGACGTGCAATAGTTTGATCATCTGAAATTCTTCACCTTCATGCGGTACGCTTGTCCAAGCCTTCGATGACCTTCGTGCATTGTAGTGGCACTTTAGGCAAGCAGAAGTAGAATGTGGTCCCTACCCCTTCAGCCGACTCAAAACCTATTGTGCCGCCGAGATTCTCAACGATCGCCTTACAGATACTAAGGCCTAGACCTGTTCCACCTTTCAGCGCGCGATCAGAATTCGTCATGTC
>JBALTK010000286.1:0-1456 GCA_036964385.1 Sulfitobacter sp.
GCGCTGTGGACGGGGCGTAAGTGCCGTTTGGGTTGAGAAATACGAGCAATGGCGGAATATTGAACTAACGTTCGCCCCTGAAAGGACGATTTTGCGATGAAGTTTGTAAGCATGTGTTTGGCATTGGTCTGTGCCTTTGGTTTTGTATCGCAGGTAAGCGCGCAGCAAGGGCCGCTCCAGATCACGATTGAAGAAGGCATCATCAAGCCGCTCCCTTTTGCGGTTCCTGATTTTCAGGCGGAGACGGGCGAGGCGGGCCAGTTGGCTGGTGATCTGGCGCGGGTGATTGCGGCGGATTTGCAAGGCACAGGGGTGTTTCGCGAAATTCCCAGCTCGGCCTTTATCGCCAACTATTCGGATTTTAACGCTCCGGTTTCATTCCCTGACTGGAAAGCCGTTAATGCGCAGGCTTTGGTCACGGGCGCTGTTTCAGTCAGCGGGACGTCTGTGAACGTCAAATTCCGCGTCTACGATGTGGTGTCTGGCACGAACATCGGCGAGGGGCTGCAATTTTCCGGCACCACGGACGGCTGGCGTCGCATGGCGCATAAGGTGGCGGATGAGGTCTACTCCCGCATCACTGGCGAGGGCGGCTATTTCGACAGCCGCGTTGTTTATGTCTCCGAGACTGGCCCCAAGAACCAGCGTCAAAAGCGGTTGGCGGTTATGGATTATGATGGTGCGAATGTACGCTTTTTGACCGATAGCAGCTCGATTGTGCTGGCTCCGCGCTTCTCTCCTAATGGTGACCGCGTGCTCTACACCAGCTACGAAAGCGGATTTCCGCGCATTTATGTGCTGGATGTAGGCTCCGTTCAGCGCCGCGTTCTGGAGAGCGCCGAGGGCACGATGAGCTTTGCACCGCGTTTCTCACCTTCGGGCAACACAGTTGTGTATTCGCTCTCTCAGGGGGGCAATACGGATATCTACACCATGGATATCAACTCTGGGCAGTCGGTGCGCCTGACGAATACGCCAGCAATCGAGACTGCGCCCAGCTATAGCCCTGATGGCACACAGATCGTGTTCGAGAGTGATCGTTCAGGCTCCCCTCAGCTGTACATCATGTCAGCGGGTGGCGGTGAGGCGCGTCGAATTTCCTTTGGGGATGGGCGTTATGGCACACCTGTCTGGTCGCCACGCGGTGATCTGGTCGCGTTCACCAAGCAGGCCTCCGGGCGTTTTCATATTGGCGTTATGCGCACGGATGGCTCTGAGGAGCGGTTGCTTACGGCGTCCTTCCTTGATGAAGGTCCTACGTGGTCGCCCAATGGGCGCGTGATCATGTTCACCCGTGAGACGCAGGGCGAGGGTGGCGCATCGTCGCTTTACTCCGTGGACATCACGGGCCGCGTGTTGCGTCAGGTGAATACACCCGAAGGTGGATCGGACCCAAGCTGGTCACCTTTGCAACAGTAACGCTTGCGTTCACCCCCTTTCCCCGCCGCCTTTTGCT
>JBALTK010000287.1:0-1208 GCA_036964385.1 Sulfitobacter sp.
GTGCGCAATAACAGATGCTAATTCCTCTGCGGTGACCTCTCCCGAGCGGAACTTGTTGTAGAATCCACGCGTGATAAAGATGCGTCCGTCAGGCGCGGCAAGGCCGTTCACGGGCTCAATTTCATAAATGTGGACGTTGATGCGTGGCAGATCGAGGGCCTTCGCCATCTGTTTGCTCATGGCAACTAGTTTCGGGTCTGCAAGCACGGTGGATTTCTCATCCAACTCCCGCCCCGTGCGCCAGACCGAAAAGCGATACATCGCGAGGCCATAGAGCACGGCGAGCAGGATTGGGATGACTTTTATCATATTATTCAATATGGGGGTGTGTCCGTCAGAGGCAAGGTCGTTGTTCGGATAGGCGCGCTTTACTTAGAAGCTTCTGTTTGAATGAGAAACTAGAAAGGGCAAAGCCGATTATTTTTCGGAAGTCCGCTATGCGGACAAAGTGTAAATTCGCTGCGGCTGCACCAATGGCTGCTTTCTCAAAGTGGCGTTTTTGAAAAGTAGTTGTGTCCACAAAAGCTTTTCATGGCGTTCAGACCCCAACAATTTCCAGTTGGTCTGCATGACTGCCCAAAGCGTTCGTCCCGCGCTCTACAACGATTGCCAGTGCATCCACGCGCGTTTTGGCGTAGCTGATTGGCAACCCAAAAGATAGCAAAGGCAATTAAGCATGACATCAGGCAAGAAAACGGCAATTGTAACAGGTGGTCTATCAGGCATGGGACTTGCAATTGCACGCAGACTGGCAAGGGACGGAACAACTGTTTTCGTTGGTACGCGAAGTGCTGGCGATGCGGCCCACGTGCGCGACATTCTTGGGATTGACGCCGATCATATTCTCGCCGCCGCCCTCGACGTGCGATCGCGTGAGAGCGTTGATGTCTTTGTCGCCGATGTTGTAGCGGCGCGTGGTGGCGTTGATATTCTCGTAAATGCGGCAGGTGTCTATGATGAGGCCGCAGTAATCGATCACCCAGACCAGATTTGGGAGGATCAGATCGATATCAACCTCAGCGGCACGTTCCGCATGATCCGTGCCGTGATGCCGCATATGACGCGCGCTGGGTGGGGACGGATCATCAATCTGGCCTCGGTTGCTGCACACAATGGCATGGCCAACAACGCTGCCTATTGTGCGTCCAAGGCAGGTATTTTGGGCTTGGGCCGATGTGTCAGTCTTGAGGGCGCAGCACATGGTGTCA
>JBALTK010000288.1:0-621 GCA_036964385.1 Sulfitobacter sp.
TGGACGTGTCCAAAGACGGTGGGGAAACGTGGGAAACAGCGCGGCTTGCAAAGCCCGGTGAGAAGATGGCGATGACACGCTTCTATCTCGACATCGATTGGGATGGCTCAGAAATGATGCTCCAATCGCGTGCGATGGATGATACTGGATATGTCCAACCCACCAAAGCGCAATTGCGTGAGGTGCGGGGCCTAAACTCAATTTATCACAACAACTGCATTCAAACTTGGTTGGTACGCTCTAGTGGTGAGGCTGAAAATGTCGAAGTTTCTTAAATCTGCGTTTCTTTCAAGTGTGGTTGCATTGACCTCAGGCTCGGCGCTTGCTGACAAGTTTGGTTTAGGGCGGACTGCATTGCCCGAAGAAATTGCCGCTTGGGATGGTGACGTCCGACCCGATGGAACGGGTCTGCCCGAAGGTTCTGGCGACGCGATTGTAGGCGAGGAAGTCTTCGCAGACCAATGTGCTGCCTGCCATGGTGATTTTGCAGAAGGTATCGGCAACTGGCCTAAACTGGCAGGCGGTGCTGATACGCTAGACCACGATGACCCCCTTAAAACTGTGGGCTCTTACTGGCCGTATTTGTCGACATCCTTTGACTACATCAAACGCTCAATGCCT
>JBALTK010000289.1:0-534 GCA_036964385.1 Sulfitobacter sp.
GTCTACCAGTGCCCCCCCGATTGCTCCTGAAACGGCATAGCGTCCTCCAGGCCGCAATACCTCCAAGCACTGCTGCCATTGACGCCCCGCAACCAAGTCAACAACTACGTCAATGCTGTTAGCCTCTACCTCTTTAAGGAGGTCGGCATTCCTGGACACAACCTCATCGGCACCAAGTTCAAGCACCATTTGCACTTTGTCAGGGCTCGTTACAGCCAGCACGTTGGCTCCACGAGCCTTTGCCAGCTGTACAGCAGCAGAGCCAACCCCTCCCGATGCACCTGTGATCAGCACGCGCTCACCCTGTTTAACGTTGGCGCGGGTTAGCATATTCTCGGCCGTGGAATAGGAGCAGGGAAACGACGCCAGCTCGATATCGGAAAGCTCGCTATCGATTTTATATGCGTGCCGAGCAGCAATGACGGCATACTCAGCGAATCCACCATCACATTCCGAACCGAAGTACCAAGGTCGCTTTAGCTCCTCGCCCCGAACCTCCCAGATACAGGGTACGATAAGAACACGCTCTCCGAT
>JBALTK010000290.1:0-531 GCA_036964385.1 Sulfitobacter sp.
TGCAGGTGCTTTTGCTTTAGCTTTAACTGGCGCTTTTTCTTTCACCGGAGCTTCGTATTTCCAGTCGCCCTTGCGTTCGGACAACTCCTTCTCACCAGCGAGAGGTGTCGAAGGTTTCATGCTGAACGCTGCTGATGGCGTTGTACTAGCCGCCGCAACCGTTGCGTTAGATGCTGAGGCTGCAACCGAAGTTGTCGGCGCAGAAACAGGTTCCTCTGGTGCAGAGGGCGTTTTTGTTTCGGCCGCGCCGCCTGTGTCGGTAGTTGCAGTTGCGCTTGTAGACGTGCTCTCAGATACACTTGTCTCATCATTGCAAAGCATCGATTTCAAAATGAACCACGATGCAACGCCGATCAACGCAGCCAGTAATAGAGACGAGATAAAGCGGTAGTCCGCCATCCAAAAGAAAATGACAAAGCCCAACAGGCCAATCAATGCTGCGATCCACCTGCATGTATTCATGCAGTCCGTATTTTTGTTACTCGAAACCATACTAAAAAACTATCCCCCAGATGGATTGTGGCGACCGTC
>JBALTK010000291.1:0-523 GCA_036964385.1 Sulfitobacter sp.
GCTTTTGATGCCGCCATCCCCTGGTTCGAATCCAGGTAGCTCTGCCACATTTTATTATGTGGCTTGATTACTTCTTGTTAAGAAGCTAAATAGTTAAGCGATGTAAGCTCGTTAAGAGCAAATAAGATATGCGGAAGTGGCGGAATTGGTAGACGCACCAGATTTAGGTTCTGGCGCCGCAAGGTGTGAGAGTTCAAGTCTCTCCTTCCGCACCATTATTCTTTGAATAAAAGAATCGTTAATCATTCGGTGATTAACATACAGTTCGAGTTTTTACCAATTCTTAGATCTGTACAATAAGCTTTAGAGAAACACTCAACCGGATTTATTCGATGAGACAATATGCGGGAATGGCGGAATTGGTAGACGCACCAGATTTAGGTTCTGGCGCCGCAAGGTGTGAGAGTTCAAGTCTCTCTTTCCGCACCATTCTCTAAAGACTTATTATTCTCTTTAACTAGAGAATTGTTCTTAAGTGCATCTTTTGAACAAACAATGTAGGGCTATCGCCAAGCGGTAAGGC